>JABHWM010000018.1 GCA_018657765.1 Minisyncoccota bacterium
TGCTGTTTTAGAGGCTTCTACATCCACTATGAAGTGGTGCAGGATTTTTCCGGTTTTATATCCACTTATTTTTCCGTGCCATATCTGGAGTTTCATGCTTTTATTCTAGCATTTTATCAGTTTATCTGGGCAAGAACCAAAAATAATATCACTATTCACCATTCACAACCTCATAAACCAAATGAACATACGAATTATCAAGTTTCTTACAATCAACTAATCTAAGTGGCTTAATTTTCTCCAGATCTTCTTTAGTCTTTAGAGACTCTCCCCCCACTAAAGATGCAGTATCAGAACCACCTATCAAACAAGGAGCTATCACAATCGAGACTTTATCAATTAAGCCTTGCCTAATAAAAGCAGAGTTCAAAGTTCCTCCAGACTGGATCGTGATTTTTTCGGCTCCGTGCTCACCATTCATTCTTTCTAATAAATTAGTCAGATCAATTTTTTCTTCATATTTAAGAATAGTTATGTTTGAATGTTTCTCTTTAAGTTTGAAAGCCGGGTGGTTTTCATTAGTAGTTACTAAATAAAGATGTTTTACCCACTTTGCAAGATATTCAGTTCCTTTTTCAGTGAGATGTGGCTTGTTATCTATGATGATAAAACTACAACCAATTTTTGTTGGCTCTTCATTTTTTGTATTCAAACCAATTTTTGCCATAACTCTGCCAGTATTGAGAGAAAAAGGATCTGTAGTTTTCTCGATATCATAATATTGATGAAGACCTTCTTTAACTCCGTCTATGAGAGGGAAGTCCTTGTCTACATCTCTGTTATCTGTGTCTCCAGTAGAGATTTTTCCATCCAAAGATTCCATTAGAAATAAGGTCGTAAAAGATCTATTTTTGCTCATGATTTGAGTATACCAGTTTGGAGTAAAATAAATCAAAAATACAAATATGCTAAGATAAAACAGAAGGAAAACTTTTTATGAAAAACATGTGCCAAAGCTGTGGAATGCCCCTTTCCAAAGACCCAAAAAATGGAGGAACTAATAAAGATGGTTCTAAGTCAGATAAATATTGTAGTTATTGTTACAAAGATGGAAAATTTATAGATAGTTGTAAGAACCCACAAGAAATGCAGAAGCTCTGTATTGATATGATGACCAAAGGTGGAATGCCAAGATGGGTAGCCTGGATATTCACCAGAGTTATTCCTAAACTTGAAAGATGGAAAAAATAAATAAGTGACCACCATCTACCTCATCCGCCACGGACAAAAAGAAATTCATGCAGGTAATCCTGCTTTGACTAAAATAGGTGTAAACCAAGCCAAAGAAACAGGAGTATACCTGAGTCAATTCCCTATCTCAAAAATTATTTCTAGCCCAACCAAAAGAACAATCGAAACTGCAGAAAATATTGCTCAAGTCCTGAATCTACCATATAGCTCTGATAATGATTTGGTAGAAAGAATGGACTGGATAGACCCCAGTGTTAGTCGTGATGAATTTCTTCAAGAATGGGTCAAATCTACTAATAATAGAGACTATGTTCCAAAGTATGGAGATTCTTCTAGAGATGCTGGCAAAAGAGTTGGTAAGTTAATAAATAAGATGACAACCGATAACCATATAGTCTTAGTCACCCATGGCGGAGCTATCTTGGATTATTTACGAAATCTTTTTGGTGATAAAAGAATATCTGCTCTAAGAAAACATTATAATGCTGGCGATGACTACCAAATGAATAACTGTGCTATTAATAAAGTTATTCTAGATGATGAGCCAACACTAGAACTTCTTAATTTTATTGAACATTTATCAAATAATTCAGAGTAGTAGCTACTCAATAACTCTACCTATTTTTTTATTGACTCGATTTTATACTTAGTTTTTCCTTTTGGAGAAACTACTGTAACCTCATCCCTAACTCTTTTCCCAAGCACAGCCTGGCCAATAGGACTTTCCAGTGAAAACTTATTTTCACTAACATCAGACTCATATTGACCTACCAAAATAAAAGTCAAAGTAGACTGGTCATTTTTCAGAGTAATTTCTTTACCAAAACCAGCAACTGACTCTTCATCAACCTTGGGAGTATAAGCATTCATCAAAATATATCTCAATTGTCTTGTCTGTCTACCGATCCGACCCAGCTCGAACTTTGCTGCAGAATAAGCCCCGTTCTCTGAAAGATCTCCCATCTCACGAGCTACGATAAGACGCTTCATCACCTCTTTACGAAGTAATACCAATTTATTCAGTTCTGCTTGTTTCTGATTAATAGCTTTATAAGATAAAGGTATTTTATCTGGTTTGGGTTGCTTGGTTTTTACTTTAGTCATAGTGAAACTATATTAGCAGTTACTGACGTAAAGAAACTTATCAAAATATCCTGAAAAAAATAAAATAAGGATTATTTCCCCCAACTACTCTTCTCTAAATTTGGTACACTTCCAATATCTAAATTTATAGAAAACAAAAACCATGACAACCAACTTCTCTCAATTACTAAAAAAATTCTTTACACCATTTTTCCTTTTACTGATGCTTGCCGTCAGCTATATTGCTCTTTTCTATAACGATGCCGCTGCTAATGTCATATTTGTCAGAGAACTTCTTGGACAAAACTTTATTTTTGGATTTAATATTTTTCTTCTTTTAATAATAGTTCCTGTCTCTCTTTCACTCATGGAAATTATTACCGGTAAGTTTGGTTTGGAGAGATTCAAAAGAATCGCTGCTATTAGTGTTGGTATGACTACTCTCAGTTTTGCTGCTCTTCAATTTATTGGAGCTATTGCAACATCTTCTGCAGAAGGAGCTACCGTTGTAGTAGAAATCATTCAACAAATAGCTCATTTTGCCCAGCACGGTCAGCTAGAACAATATGGTCTTGTAGGAATGCTTACTTCTGATGCTTCTGGTCCTTGGAACTCTAGTATTTTCCCAATGTTTATTCTGATTGTTTGGTTCCTACGAAACAAACATGTTGGCATAGAAACAAAACAACTCCATATTCCAATGATTTTTCAATGGATCCTTTATGCACAACAATTTTTATTTGGCTTGGATTTGAAATACACTTTACTTGAAATTATCCTCATGGCTACCACCGGGACTATCTTTGTTTGGGGAATGCTTAGTTTTCTTGTTTCAATGTTCAAAAGTGCCGAAAAAGAAGAATCAGAAGCTGCCAAGTTAGTAGATAAAGTCAATGGACAAGAAACAGAAAAAAAACGAAATTTATATTCTAGAATTATCTCCAAGATTGCTCGCTTTTCATTTTCTATTTTGATTTTCAATCCTCTTAATAGAAAAGTAGACTCTGCAGATAGAAGTGTTAAAAATAAAAAAGGAGGTTTTGGAAAAATAAGCCGTGGTTATGTTTTTTCCAATGCTTTGCAACTTACAATTGCAATGACGGTTGCCATGTTTGCATTGGTCTTGTCTATTCAATTCATTGCTACTCAATTCAGGATGAGTGATGCCGAAGCCGCTCTTTTTGGAACAGCTGGACTTACTAGTGCACCAGAAGCTTTCGTTGCTTTATCAGTTGGGCCATATATTAATTCTTTGTTACTTGTCGGTAGTAATATTATTGATGGTTGGATGTCTTCCATAGGACAAACAGTTCTTTTGAGTTATGCAGAAATAGCTAGTGGCGGACAAGTCACCTCTATTCCTCTCCACCCGGCTATTCGTTTTCTTACCTTCCTTTCATGGACACAGGGGATGATTGTTTGGGTAGCTCTTGGATTATATGCTCATAAAATACAACAAGTAAAAAATAAAAGATTACTTACTTTAGTTTCTATTGGTCTACTTGCATTTTCTATTATTTATTACTTTGGAGGAGCTTGGTTTAGTGCACAGGCATTGGGATATGGAGCAGATTATGCCAAAAATAGTTTTGTTTTTAGATTCCTCAACGCTATTATTACTTTCCTAGAAAATAGTCCTGCTCAACAAATTGCTCTGATGATCAATATTTTTGGTTTGGGATATCTAGCTTTTCAATGGTCAGGAATAAAAGAAAAACTAGGAAAACTTATCAGAAATGATGAAGATAAAGCAATTGATACTACTTTAGTAGAACTTAAAACAAAAATAAGCAAACGACTTAAAAGAGAAGATCAACAGGTAGTCATTGTTTTGGACACTAGTAAAGATATGGACTCAGCTGGTCGCTTCTTCAAAAATAAATGGATAGATCTTGTCTTCAGACAAACAGCAGCGCTAGCTCTTGTGTTTGATGATGATGGTCATATTCCGGTTTATTTAACTAGAGGAAAAAATGTTAAGAAAATAGATAATCTTTTGACAGAAAAGAATGCTGACATGTTTATTGAAAAACATGTCGGTAGATCCACCAAAGACCAAGTTCAATACGCTCCTGTATTAAAGAATATTTTTGAAGACTACACCAAAGAACTAACAAAAGAACATGACCCAGTTCTGGTACTTTTCATTACTGCTGGTGGTGGTCAAGATATTAAACCAACTATGGAAATATTCAAACAGATGGAAAACAAACCTGTCTTTGTTCAGTTCTTAGCTATTCATGGAGATAAACCTCATAAGAACTTTAGTATTCTAGATAAGATCGCTGCTGATCCAGGAGATAAAATAGATAATTCTGGTATCTCTTCATTGCCACTTTTTAGACTGACTGATGCAAATCAAATCGTTGAAGAAGTTCTTAATGAATATCCAGATTACTTGGAAAAAGCTGTTAAGTTGAAGTTTATTAAATAAAACAACTAACAAGCCCGTCTTTCAATGATCTGGTACACTTTCATTAAATAATTACTATGAAAAATAATCTACTAATCGGTATTACCTTCAGCCATCCACACCTAGAACATCTGGGACTTGATAAACAAAAGTCTTTAAAAAAAGCTCTAGCTATGAACTTCTCTCATATTAGACTGGGAGCGTATTGGAGTGAAATCGAGAAAATTAAAAATAAACATGATTTTTCTGATTTACTAGAAATTCTAGAACAATGTGAAAAAGAAAAACAACCAATTGTCATGACAGTGGGAGTGAAGGCTCCCCGCTGGCCAGAGTTTTATTGGCCAGAATATATTAAAGAAAAAAATACAGAAAACAAAAATACTCAAAAAAATATTATTTATTTTATAAAAAAAACAGTTAAAACTTTACAGAAATTTTCCTGCATCACTCACTGGCAAATAGAAAATGAACCGCTTGATCCTAGTGGCCCAAGTAATAAATCGATTTCTCTAGATTTTCTAAAACAAGAAATTTCTCTAGTAAAAAAACTTGATAATAGGCCGGTTATCATCAACCTGTGGGGTAATAATTTTATATCCAGAAAGTTTTTCCAACCAACAGAAAAGATAGCAGACATAATCGGTCTAGATTTTTACCCAAAACAATTTGTAAAAAATATTCTAAGAAAAAATATATATATAAATTATCATGGACCTCATCAATCCAAATCAGCCATTAAAAAACTTTTAAATAAAAGTTCCAAACCAGTTTGGATCACAGAACTTCAAGCAGAACCTTGGGAAAAAAATGAGCAAGGATATTTATCCAAAAACCCAAAAAGCATCAGCCCCCAGCAACTAGAAAAAAATATTCAACAAGCTTCTAAACTACCTATTCAAGAAATTCTTCTATGGGGATTTGAGTATTGGCTATGGCAAGAAAAAAATGGAAACAGCGAATATTTGGAAATTGTAGAAAAACATTTATAAAATATTCAGGAAACTAAACACACCTGCTATACTATCCTTTATGTCAGCCGTATTCACTAGAAAACCAGGAGAAGATTTATTAAAGAATTTTTTTAAATCTTATAAACCAGTGTCTTATAAAACTGGAGATATTATTCTCCATCCAAAAGATAATATTTATTCTGCTCATTTTGTTGCTTCAGGATACATCAGTCAACAAATAATCTCTGAAAATGGGGAGGATTTTATAGTTAATATTCATCGCCCTGGCTCTTACTTTCCAATAGCGCTTGTTCTGCATGGAGCAAGAAATGATTACTATTATGAAAGTTTGACAGACACTGTAATTTATAAAGCACCAATCAAAGATATCCTGACTTTTCTAAAGAACAATCCAGCCGCTATGGAAGAATTACTTATCAGATTAAGTTCTGGACTTAATACTCTGGCTAGCAAAACAGAAGCCCTTATTTTCGGTACAGCTAGTAGAAAGATTGCCGCTACTCTTTACTTCACAGCCCAACGTTTTGGCAAAAAAAAGAGTAAAGAGTTAATAATTGATTTTCCTCTTACTCACAAACGAATTGCTGCTATGACTGGGGTGACTAGAGAAACAGCTAGTATAGAAATGATGAAACTGAAAAAAGATAACATTCTCAGTTATCAAGGAAAACAAGTTACTGTTCTGGATATGGTAAAGCTTCACCGCCGCTGTATCTGTGATGATTAATTAGAAATAAATATCCAATAAAAAAAGACTTATCTAAAACCTCAAACCTTTGGATTCAAAGAGAGTTTTTTAAACTTCCCAGAGCGCACTAAGAGAGCTATTACGGCATAAACAGCGATATCCATCCAACTATCATCCAAACTCTCGTTTTTAGGATTATTACCGGCTGTCAAAAGATTCTGTAACCTTCTCAATTTATCATTTGAACGAAACAAAATTCCAAGTTCACCAGTGTCAAGAATATTGTCTTTACCGTAATCTTTATTTTTTGCAATAAATACTCTGACCATTTCTTCACATATCTCCTGAAATGCTTCATCAAGATATTGGTTGCTGGTTTGCTTTGCCATGAAAAAAGGTTCCCTTCTTTGGTATTACTCTTTACTGATTTAGTAATACAGAGAATCTTAGAGTAACACATTGAACAGGTTTTTTGGAATAGAAGATACAAAAAAAGCGGCCATTAAGACCGCTTTTCAATTTTTATTTAAATTGTATTTAAATACAATTAGAATTTATCTACCCATGCGAACACGAGCAACAGTAGCAACTAAACCAGTTGTTACAGTTCCAATTGACATCATAATACCTTGCATATCAAGACCTGTATCGACTACTTCGTGAGTAGCAACACCGTCTCTTTTTATAACAACGCTAGTTGAAGCATCTGTTTTGGCAACACAGTTTACATTTTGACCATATTGTCCTGTTTCACAAATAACTTCTGCCTTTGCATTAGCATTAGCTTCTACTTCATCAGCAAAAACTGGAGTTACGAAACCATTTAATACCACAGCAGCGACGGCTACAGCGATGATTGTTTTGACGATTTTCATGCGTCTCCTTTTCTTATATCCCATGTTCTGTTAAGCCTAATTTACTCAGAGAGTAAATGAAGGAAAGGATATTGTTCAACCCAAACTATAGGGCTTGCTTATCTTATTACTTTTTTACAGAGCTACAAAAAATTTATACTTTTCTGTGACTCTGATATAGTATGATATCAAAAGAACGTCTCTTTGTCAATAATTATAAGGACGTCACTTGGGGGATGCTTTAGGGAGTGCTTTTAAGAAAATATTAATAATTTACGTGCAGATAATAGGTATCTTCTGAATCATCTTTGTGATCGACCTTAACATATCTTAGTAAACCACCTCCACAGGCAATACTACCTCGATATAAATCACCTTCTCTAACTGCTTTTATTGTACGATCACTAGAGGTTTTACTAACCATGTCGATACCAGTATGAGGATTAGGATTATTAGGTCCATTCCAACCATAATTTCCTACTCTAGCATATTGAGTCATTCCATACCCCTGAGTAATTCTAGCTGCATTATTTACAGGCCAATCCCAACCACCACTAAAACCAAAGGGACCATCTCCATTGCTCCAAGCAATACTAGCTGATTTCAAATAACCTGCTGGATCTCGATGAGAACCATCTTTAACTACCTCAAAATGAAGATGAGTACCAGTAGAACAAGCAGAGGCCCCAGCAATTATCGTAGCTATTTTTTCTCCTTGAGAAACAGATCTTACTTTTGTTTCTGAACCCTGACCAGCAATAATAGACTGAATAGCTTGTAACTCGGCTAAAGTTTTGGCTAACTCTGATTGATATTTTGCTTCGTTATTTTTTGTTTCACTCAAAAAGTATTGTTGATCATTCTTCTGGACCTGGAGAGATACTCTCAATCCTTCTAGAGAAATCTTTTTTACCTCTAGCTGGTCTTGCTTCTCTTCCTTCAAAAGTTTTTGATCATCATATTCTAATCTCTGATTCTCTGTCCTGGCCATAACATCTGCAGTTTGCTTCTGAGCCAGAGACAAATACTTCATGTTGGTAAAAATACTCTCCAGTGAATTGGATCCCAGAAGTTGTAATGATGGAATCATTCTGCTTTGCTTATATTGAGCTTGAACTCGCTCAATCAAAACAGTACTCAACCTATCCAGAGAATAACCAAGACCTTTGATTCTTTCAGATAACTCTGTTACTTCTCCCTCAAGTTGATTGATTTCAGCGAATGTCAAATCTACCTGAAGTTGCTGGAGTGATATTTGACCATTTAAAAGATTAATCGTACTGGTGAGAGTAGCTGCTTGAGCCTGAGTAGCATCGATCTTCTGTTCCCAACAAGACTTTTTTTTCTTATTACAAGCTAAATCATCATCATCAGAAGAACAAATAGATAAACAGTCATCAGCTCCCACAGGAGTCGCAAAAGTAGTGCTTCTGACCCATAAAGCACCCAATAAAATCGGTAAAACCCAGAGAAAAGCAATCTGCCTAGTTATTTTCATTTCTTTTTAATCATACGTCTAACAGCCATCATGCTAGCAGTAGATCCCAAAATTAAAGCTATCAAAGTCCCGGTTCCTACTTGATAGGCAAAAAACTCAAATGGTAGAGGAAACTTCACAATAACCCCCAAGAAACTCTGTAACCAAGGAGTTGCATACAACAAGAATCCATACATAGCTCCCCATCCCAAGAGAGAACCCATGAAACCATACAACATTCCCTCCATCACAAACGGACCACTGATATACCAACTAGTAGCTCCAATCACTTTCATGACAGCTATTGATTTCCTCTTGGCTGCAATCTTCATGTTCATCAAAGTTACGATCATTAAAAATGAAACTAATCCCAATATCGAGGTTGCTGCCAAACCAACTCCTCGAACAGCTGCAGTCCATTGTTGAATATTATTTACAATATCTTCTTGATAAACAACATCTTCTACACCTTTAATATCATTCAAATCTTCTTGGATAAGCACTAAAGAGCTAGCATCTTTACCAGATACTTCAATGCTTGCCGGTAAAATATCTGCTGTCACTAACTCAAGCAAGAGTGGATTGTCTTTGTGATCTTGTTTGTAAAAATCTAGGGCTTGTTGCTTTGAAACAACATTTACTTCTGTTACATAACTTTTATCACGCATTTTCGTAGCTGTTTTCTCTACAATATCTGTTTCTGTCTCTATCTCAAAGAAAGCAATCACTTGAGGTCTTGTCTCGAAAAATTTCAAGATACTATCTGTACCAAAAGCGAAAATAGAGAAAGCATAGCCAACAAAAAAAGTAACGGTAATTACCAACAATGCCATAATACTTTGATATGGAGATCTGCGAATAGCTACTAGGGCATCTTGAAGTTTTTTCATTTCTTTTCTGTTTTTTCTTTTGTTACTTCTTCTTGTTTTTTTTCTGATTTCTTTTTGAAAAATGGTAAAGAAAAACGAGATTTTTTCTTTTTTGTGCTCTCTTGTCCTTTTTCTTCAAAAACTAGATCTTCTTCTGATTTTTTATTCTTATCTGTTTCTTTTTCAGAAGTAAAATCATCCAAAAGATCTTTATCTACCCCAGGCTGGCTTCTCTTCCTTTGGAATTCACCTTCTTCACCTTGTTGTTTTGCCAACTCTTTTTTTGATGATTTTTCTTTCTTGGGTTTAGTTACTGACTCCTTTGAGTCTTTAGATTTTTTACCTTTTTTTTCTGATTTATAGATCTTCTTGTCAGACTCAGATTTCATAGAATCATCAGTCTTCTTTTCTTCTTTAGATTCTTTTTCTTTGCTTTTATCCTTTTCGACTTTCTCGATCTTGCTAGGGTTAGAATCATTTTTCAAAACTCCTTTTATAAGTTCCAAATGTCTCTCTTTCTCCAAAGCTTCCAAGACAGCTACATCATGTGTCGCAAATAAAACTGTCGTTCCAAGATCATTGATCTGTTTTAGTAACTTAACAATTTCTAAACTAGATTCTTTATCGAGATTACCAGTCGGCTCATCTGCAAAAATTAATCCTGGACCAGTTGCCAAAGCTCTAGCAATGCTGACTCGTTGAGCTTCACCTCCAGAAAGTTGCTTAGGAAACATCATGGCTTTCTCTGTCAAACCTACCAGACTCAATAAATCAGTTACTCTGGACTCTATCTCTGAGTTTGACTTCCCAATAATAGAAAGAGGTAGTGCTATGTTCTCCCAGACGTTAAGTTCTGGTAATAATCTATAATCTTGAAAAACTACTCCTATTTTTCTACGATGAAGAGGCACTCCAGATTTAGTAATCTCATCAAGTGAATCACCTTTATAAGTAATCTCACCCTCTGTAGGCACTAAGTCTTTTATTAAAAGATTCATCATAGTTGTTTTACCACTACCAGAGGGACCGGTAATAATAACAAACTCACTAGGTCTTATATGAAAAGAAATATCCTGAAGAGCAACGTCTCCACTACCAAATTTTTTGGTTACTGACAAAAATGTAATCATGGTTGTATCTCCATAATAACAAAATAGCTGACCATTGCACTAGCGGAAAAACCACAAAAATATAAATTTATTTTATTTTAGAAAAAAATTAGGACAGAACTATTCTTCAACAGGAGGCTCAGCATCTGTTTCCACGATCTGAACTCGGCCAACATCCATTAGCCAACCTGCTTTTTGTCCTTTGAATGTTTCACCCCAGACTTTAACCTTCATTCCTGCCAATTTATCTAGATCAGTAATAGAAGAAGTTAGATAAACCGTCTGGCTAACACCACCTTCTCTGAGTAAACTATGAGAACCTTCTCCATCAAGACCACCAACTTCTATATATCCTTCTGCACTGTCTTTGAATGTTTGGTCGTCTTTCACTCCAAATACATCTCCAACATTGATGACATCACCAGCAACTTGTAGATCTGCTTGAGGAGAACTTCCACCATTATCATTAGGAGATGATTTCATTTTCAACTTAAAAGCACCATAACCAGTACCCAGTCCAGCAACAATAGCTACCAAAGCAATACCTGTTACTAATAGTTTTGTTTGTTTTCCATTCATAGATTTTTTTTCTTTTGTTTTTAAATCAAGCGTCTTCATCTCTATAGTTGATGTAGAAGAGTTCTGATTGTCCCCGACAGGTCTAACTTCGTCAACTAGTGGTTGAGCAGTTATTTCTTCATCTAGGTTTTGAGTACGAACGCGAGGTTCTGAGTTTTTATCTGACATATACTTTTATCATACAGTGTTTATAAATCAAAAAAAAGGCACTGAGCTTTCACTCAATGCCTTCATGTACTATGGGAATGGGGATCTGGAACCAAGTAATATTAAAAGTAATATTATTCCTATCCAAAATAGCAGATCACTAAAGAATTTTAGTTTATTACTTTGTTTCTTCATATCTATCGCTCCAAGAACGACAGAAATAAAAAGACACAAAATACTACCAAGAATCAGAATTACTCCTGCATCCATTTTTACCACCTCCTTTTCGGAAGTACATTAAAAAAATAATAAATATACTTTTAATAGCTTTTACTTAAAATATATTTATTAAACGACAATATCATTATATATCAATTAATATCAGTAAGCAATTTTTTTAAGTTCTATGAGAGCTTTATTTCTTCAAAAATAAATTGGTCAAGATCTCCATCCAAAACTCCAGATGTATCAGAAGTCTCTATCTCTGTACGAGTATCTTTGACTAATTGATAAGGATGTAAAACATAATTTCTGATCTGGGTTCCCCAGCTAGCGTTGTGATGCTCTCCTTTTTGCTTGGCAAGTTCTGATGTCTTTTTTTCTTCTTCCAAAACAGCTAATCGTGACTTCAACATAGCTAGAGCTTTTTCCCTATTCTGCACCTGACTTCTTTCTTCTCTACAACGAGTGGTTATCCCAGAAGGAATATGTTTTAACTCTACGGCACTACTGACCTTATTCACACTCTGTCCACCAGCTCCTCCAGCTCTACTAAAAGACCATTCTAGATCAGAATCTTTAATCACAATCTCATCAAGATTATCAATCAAGGGAGCTATCTCTACCAAAGCAAAAGAAGTTTGACGTAAATTATCTGCATTGAATGGACTTAGACGAACTAATCTATGAGTTCCTTGTTCTTTTTTGAGATATCCATAAGCATAAGCACCTCTGACCTCATAAACTACCTCTTTTATTCCAGCATCTTCCCCTCTAACTTCAGAGATTAAAGAAAACTTCCAGCCTTTTCTCTCGAAATATCTAAGATACATTCTAGAAACCATCTCTGCCCAATCCATTGCTTCAGTACCGCCTTGTCCAGGATGAATAGAGACTATTGCCGAAGATTTATCATATTTACCACTCAGATAAGTTTCTAACTCTAGTTCTGAAAAAACCTTTGATAATTTCCAGTATTTTTCTTCTGTTTCCACGATAAAAGCTTCTTGATCTGCAGCATCAAGGCCCATGTATGCCTCGATATCATTAGCCAAGGTTTCTATAAGCTCAAATGCTGATAATTTACCTTGGAGAAAAGAAACTTGCTGCATTTTTTTCTGAGCATCAGGTTTATTCCAGAAATCTTCTTGATTAGATTCTTGCTGTAAAGTTTCTAACTCCTGCAGGAATTTTTCTCTATCTGACTCTGAAAGAAACTGTCTCACTTTGCTAGTAAGTTGAGTAAATTGTTCTAAAGTAATCTTCATAATATTTGTTGTAATAAGCTACTATTGTACCGCGTCTTTAGAAGATCCTACTAAAGTCATAAAATCTGGGATAGATTGATAATCTACTCCAGACTGTTTTTGTAAAATAACTTTATCATTCCAATCACCTGTTACTGAAAAATCTATAGTAACTTCTCTCTGAACTGATTCTAGAACAGTAACCAAAAAACCTATCTGGAAATATTCTTGTCCATTACTACCAATAAATTTTTCTGTATCCCATTCTGTAAGAACTTCATCTCCTACCATCACACTAACAACTTGAAGATTTTTGGAAGTAACAAATCGATAATAATTAACATAACCCATATGAGGGGCTACTAAATAACTTTTATTTTCTAAATTCAAATCAGGACGTTCTGTAAAGGTAGCTACGTTAGTAAATAATGTCTTCAGACGAATTAGCGAGCCTTGCTTTTCTCCATATAAAGAACGTTGTACCCAAGCATTTGCTTTATTAATTCCCACGTTAGACTCAACTGGGAAGATAAAAGATTCATCCTCATTATAAGAATATAAATCACCTGCTATTTCTAGTTGTCCAAACTCTTTTTGTAATAAATCATTTTTGGAAAAAGCCTGTATTTCTTTCCAAGATGCTTCTTTAAAAAATTCATTGACCAATCCTTTAACCTCTTTACTGGAAAGATTAGAAACTCTCAACCAAATTGCTGATTGAAGAGAAGATAATTTCTGGACTTTTTCTTTATTTCCAGGAAAAAAATCTTTTCTAGTTGATCGAAGCATTTCTGAGATATCATTGGCTTTAACCCAAGATTTTTCATCAGCTAAATAAATATCACCTAGAATAGTTAGAAACTTTTCTACACTAGAAAAATTAACAGCAATTACCCCATCATAGCATTGAGTATCATTTTGAATATTCTCAAAAAACCACAAAATATCTTGGGCCGATGCTGAAAAATCAGGGGACCAGTTTGCATCATGAAGTTTCATACCAACTCCATCACTAAGATATTGGTCATGTCCTAGAGGGGATTCTTTGGTAACACTTACTCCGCTGGGATCATAAATATCCCTAATCTGAATACGCCAGAAATCAGATCTACTAAAATCAAGTACTCCATAAGAACCCATAAAACCACCAGTAGCTCTAAGTTCATCTGAGTTTTGAAAAAGAACTAAGTATTTTTTATCAGCCTTCTTTTCTTGTTCTAGTAGAACAATGAAATCTAGAAAATCACCAGCTTCTGATAAAACTTCTGAACTTGATGAAAAAAACATTTTTCTAAGAACAGATTTTTCTGCTTGTTCTAAGATAATCTTTGTGTGATTCAATCCAGGCTTCGAGTCATATTCTTCTAGCAACCAAGTCATAAAATCTGGTTGGTCTTTTTTTTGAGTTAATATCTCAGTGGCCTCTTTTCCTAACCAAACACTTTCTTTCCAAACTTCTAGAATAGGTATTTTCTGAAAAGAGATAGCAGATAAAAACACAGGAACTGGTTCTACAATCTTGAAAAAAGTACTACTGAAAACTAATCTTCCTCTAAATAATCCATACCAAGCTAAAACCATCCCAACCAGAGCAAAAAACAAGACCAAAAAAATAGTCAAAACTACTTTTTGCCAACTATTTAGTTGATTACTAGATAAAGAAAAACTCTTGGAAAATGAGTGACGTGATGAGAACTGGAAATTCATAGGCTTTAATCTGTATAATAGACTTGTAGCAAAGTAAAAACTATTGTTAATTTTGCATATATTTAAGAAATTTTAGACTTTTCTGATGCCGATACTAGCCATAGCTAGTTGGAACAAATTATAAAAATCTGCTACTAAATTATGAATACCATAAAAAGTACGAGTAAAAATATTCACCAACAACACATAGTGCTACTACACGGCTGGACTCCTGACGTTACAGTCATTGATCGCTGGGAGCCACTAAAAAAACTTCTAGAAAAAGCCGGTTACACAGTTCATCTCTGGAAAATACCAGGCCTTACAACAGAAACAAAAAAAACTTTTACTATAGAGCAGTATCAAGATTGGCTTTTCAAAAAAATATCACCACTAAAAAGCTGTGTCTTAGTAGGGCACTCTTTTGGAGGACAGCTCGCAACTATTTTTGCTACAAAACATCCAGAACTACTTTCAAAATTAATTCTAGTCGATAGCTCTGGAATTGTTGATTTTTCCCCACGAAAAGTCATAAAAAGATATTTATTCAAAACATTAGCAAAAATTGGTTTTATATTCAAAAAATCAGTTTTCCTGAGAAAAATACTTTATAAATTCATTAGAGAAAAAGACTACTTTGAAGCAAACACCGCTCAAAGAGAAACTATGAATCATGCTCTGGCATATTCAGTAAAACCCCTTCTTCATTCAATAACCACACCAACCCTAATTCTTTGGGGAGAAAATGATCAAACCACTCCACTTTATCTAGGAAAAATATTCCATCAGCAAATTCCTAATAGTAACTTCATCGTTCTTCCAGCAAGACACTCTCCTATTTATACTCATCCCCAACTAGTATTCGAAAAGATGTATACTTTTATACAGGTTTGATACATATATGATGATTTTTACTATTAGCTGTATTGCTATTGCCCTACCATTTATCTTGGTCAGATTATTACGCTGGCTAGCTTGGTCACAACAAAAAGAATATCGTTGGGATAGGATCTGGAATTTCTTACTTTCACCAGAAGGAATGTCAGAGCTCGTGAGACTAAAACCAGAGAAAAATGACTTTACTAGAACAGGAATGAAACGTCCTGTGATTACTATTCGCTCAATGGGTGTCTTCTTTTTGAGTTTGATTTTACTAGGTTACTTTTTTTCTTTGAGCATTAATTTTCTATGGTGGTGGTTACCGTTTGTTATTTATATTGTTCTCCCGATATTACCAATGACTAGTAGTTTCCTAACAGAAAATCTAAAAATGCTACTAAGCTTTGGTTTGCTTTTTATAGCCAATAAAAAAGTCTCCAAAGTAAATCCTAAGATTATTGGCATCACTGGAAGCTATGGAAAAACAGCTGTCAGACATCTTTGTACTCATGTTCTTTCACAGCAATACACTGTCTATACCCCACCAAAATCACACAATACTCCATTGAGTATTTCTTGGGACATCATCAAAAACTACAAACAACAAGATATTCTTTTACTAGAGTTTGCAGCATATAAAAAAGGAGAGATAAAAAAACTAGCTCACTGGTTTTCTCCAGAAATATCTATTATTACTGGTCTTACTTCCCAGCACTTAGCTTTATTTGGAAGTCTAGAAAACATTATTAAGGCAAAGGGAGAGCTAGTAAAAGCCACCCAACTGACAGGTACTGTTTTATGTAATGCCAAAGATCCTGGAACAGCAAAAATCTGCCAACAAGACTCTAGTAAAACTACTTTGCCATACTCTCCTGACAATAAAAATACTCTTATTACCAATCACCAACTCAATGAAAAAGGACTTCTTCAGGCATCTTGGAAAACCCATAAACTATCAACTCATCTGGTGGGACTTCACCATACAGAAACTATCGCTGCCGCTATTACTTTGGCTCAATTACTGAAAATTCTAGAAATAAAAATCCTCCATGGAATCAATTCATTCCTACCAGAAGCAGTTTTCACCCAATCATATTTACACCCAAAAACTCATTCCTTAATTATCAATGATGGTAAAACTACTAATCCTAAGGGATTTCGTTCTGCTTTGGCCCTGCTTGATCACTATAAAAAACAAGGAAAAAATACCATCCTCATCACTGGTGGGATCATAGATCTCGGAGATGAAACAGAGACTATTCACCTAGACTTAGCCAGAACAGCTAAACCAATTGTTGATATGGTTTTTTATACGGGATCAGATGGAAAAGCAGCCTTCAAAGAAGTTTTTGGCCCTAGAATGACAGATCACCTAAAAACATTAGAGTCGCTAATTCCCAAATTCAATAAAGACGATGTAATTCTTATCGAAGGTCGCATACCACCAACTTTAGATAAACTTCTACAAAAAAACTCAAATAAAACAAGGAAAAATGATTAACGCTAGTTTAGGAGCACATTACTCTGAAAAATTTATTTTCCAAAGTCTTAAGCAACTACTCAAGCAAGTATTTCTTATACCTAAAAAAGATTTGAGACCTCACCTGCAAAAGAAACTAGCAAAGTTATTTGAAAGTAATAAAAATAATATCCAGTTAGTATATAAAGGTAGAGATGCCATAGAACTTTCTCTTAAAAAATATGGCATTACAAATCCCAAGGATGGAGTTATCACTCAAGCCTTTACTTGTTCTGCTATTGAAGAAGGAATCCTAAGAGCAGGAGCCACACCTCTTTATACAGATATTGGTAAAAATCAACTCAACCTTACTGTAGAATCTCTAGAAAAAACATGGGCTGAACATAATTCTAAACATAAAATAAAAGCTATTTTAGTACAACATAGTCTGGGTCACCCTGCAGAAATAAAAAAAATATCAGCCTGGTGTAAGAAAAAAAATATTCTTCTTATAGAAGATCTAGCCCAAAGTTTTGGAGCCACAGATGAAGAGAAAAAATTACTAGGCACATATGCTGATACCATCATCCTTTCCTTTGGCAGAGATAAGGTTATTGATGCTATTACTGGTGGGGCGGTTATTTTCAAAACTAATTTCAATAACCTTCTAAAAAAATCTTTAATAAAAAAAGGTAATGCTAATAAAGAAAAAAACATAAAACTAAAACCACCTACCCAAAAAATAATCTTGAAAGACTTAGCTTATCCAGTTATTACCTGGATAATTAGAAAAACATTCTATATCTCTGTTCCATTACCTACAAAAAGAATTTCTTTAGGAAAAATCATTCATCTAATTTTTAAAAAAATAGGCTGGCTTTCATCTCCAACTTTTGCGCCAACAAAAAAACTAACCACCATGCCAACGGCTATAGCTCCTCTAGTAATCTCACAACTGGAAACTCATAAAAAAATACACCAACACAGACAAACAATAACTAGCTTTTATTTAGAAAATCTAGAAAACTTACCCATTCATTTATTTACTAAAAAAGACCACTTAGAAACAGGATCTCTCCTGAGAGTTGCCCTTCTAGTTCCAAATTGGCCCAAATTAATTAAATCCTGGAAAAAACATAACATCCACCTAGCAGATCGTTGGTACAGACAACCAGTAGACTGTGGATCACAGAATTGTTCCCAAAAATACAAAAAAAACTCCTGTCCTAATGCAGAAAAAACTAGTAGCCAAATAATTAATCTACCAACCCACTCCAAAATATCTCTCAAAGATGCAGAGAAAATAGTCAATGATATAAAAAACTTGTATAGTAAGTAACATGAGTCTTACCTTTCAAGAAATAACTACAAAAAAAGAATGGGAGAAAACAATTTCCCAATTTCCAGAAGCAAATTTTCTCCAATCTTTTCAGTGGGGTGAGTTTCAAGAAAAAATAGATAAAAAAATATTTCGTATCACAGCTTTTGATAAAAAAAATCTACCAATCATTGCTTTCCAAATCATAAAAGAAACAGCAAAAAGAGGTAGTTATTTAACGATTGCTGGTGGGCCGTTACTTAATTGGGACGTAATCAGTAAAAATAATTTAAAAGAATTAATAAAATTTATCAGAAAAACTGCTAAAAAAGAACACTGTAGCTTTATTCGCTTTAGACCACAAACTATAGATACATTAGGTCTCCGTAAAACACTTAAACAACTAGGTGCAATTCCAGCTCCGATGCATCTCACAGCAGATCTGACATTACAGCTAGATCTTACTAAGACTACTGAAACTATCTTGAAAGAAATGAGAAAAAATACTCGTTATGAGATTAGGCAAATAGAGAAAAAAAACATATCAGTTACTCAATCAAAAAATCCAAAAGATATTCGTGCTTTTTTTGAACAACAACTATCTCTAGCCAAAAAACATCATTTTGTACCATTTAGCTACAAATTTCTTTTGGAACAATTCAAGATCTTTGCTGAAAATGATAACGTAGTGCTTTTTTCAAGTTTCCAAGGTAAAAAACTTTTGGCCTCTGCTTTTATAATTTTTTATAATAAAGAAGCCGTCTATCACTATGGAATATCTACAGCTGATAACTATAGACTCCCTGGATCCTATGCTTGCCAGTGGGCAGCTATCGAAGAAGCAAAAAAAAGAAATTGTACTAAATATAATTTTTGGGGCATCGCTCCCAAAGAAGAACAAGAACATCGTTTTGCCGGAGTATCTTTATTCAAAAGAGGCTTTGGTGGTCAAGAAGTTGCTTACCTACCAGCCTATGATATCCCAACTTCATTTTCTTATTGGGGAGTTTATGCTTTTGAACTTCTTAGAAAAAAATTAAGAAAATTATAAAAACTATTTTTCTACTGATTTATAAAGATCTAAATATATTTTTGTAATACTTTGCCAACTTTGTTTTTTTGCAAAAGAAAAACCTTCTTCAATCTTATCTTTGGTAAACTTAGTATTTTTTTTCAAAAATAAAATCTTTTTTGATAAATCTTTTTTATTTTTTACCACATTAATAATATGACCAAATGGTGATAAAGAAAAATAATCTCTTTTTAGAGGATTATTGTATGCAGCTAGCACTATACATTTATAAGCAAAGGCTTCCAAAGCAGAAAGATAACCACCTGCAAAAACTATTTTTGCTTTCTTCAAAAAAGGAATAGGGTTTCTAAAACCAGTTACTTCTCCAATTGATTCTGCTTGCTCTCGTAAAACTCCATCACCACAAAAAATAACTTTACCAGACCAAGGCTGTTGTTTTAGACTCTGTAACAACAAAGGAAAGCCAGTATCATAGTCCAACCTACCCACATACAATAAAATATTTTCTTTAGAAAAAACCTGACGAGGAACATGAACCCCACCATAAATGATAATATCTGCAGAAAAACCATAATATTTTTCCAAATATTTACCAACAGCAATCGTTTTTGTAGAAAGTAATACTCCCAGCTTTCTCCACAACTTGTTTTTCATAGGGACAGGAAAGATTCCTTCCCAGCCATGAAAAGTAGTTATTACTGGTTTGCGCCAAAACAGAAAACGAAATGGTAAATACCAAACAAATACATCATGAATGTGGATGACATCTGCATCACGAATTAAATAATAATATTTACGAAAAATCTGCCACCAAATAATTAGCAATCCAAAAAAACGAATCTTAGGATAAGAAAATCTATTTATTTTTAATGAAGAACGCAATTCTTTTTTTGATGAATTTTTATACCCCAGGGTAGCTTCTCTTGCTTTGCAATTCACCTTCTCTCCAACTGTAACTATAGTAGTATCAAATTTATTCCTTTGTAAAATCAAAGATGTTTCCAAAACATGTTTTTCTACACCACCAATATTGGGAAAAAACGAGGGAGTAAAAATAAGAATTTTTTTCATAATTTCATAGACAATTCATAAGTATAAAATCAGTTATAATAACCAATATGAAGGTAAGTCTAGTTATAACTATTTTTAATGAGGAATCAAGCATTGATTATCTCTTGGATGCTATCCAAAAACAAACAACTGCTCCTGATGAAATTATTTTTGTAGATGGAGGTTCTACAGACACCAGTATAAAAATACTTTCCAAATGGAAAGAAAAACCGTTCTTCAAAAAAAGGTTGCAGATTTTAGAAAAAAAAGGAAACAGAAGTATCGGTAGAAACTTTGCTATTAAAAATGCAAAACATCCTTGGATTGCTATTACAGATGCTGGATGTATTCCTGATAAAAACTGGTTAAAAGAATTAATTAAAGAACAAAAAAAATCTAATACTGTTGTAATTGCTGGTTATTACTTTGGTATACCAAAAACTGCTTTTGAAGAGGCTGTTATTCCTTATGTTCTGGTTATGCCAGATAAAATAAACCCAATTAATTTTTTACCAGCTACCAGGTCTATGATGATAAAAAAAGAAACCTGGAAAAAACTGGGTGGATTTGATAAAAAACTAAATCATAATGAAGATTATGCTTTTGCAAAAAAAATAGAAAGTGAAAATATCCCTCGTAGCTTTACAAAAAAAGCACAGGTGGGCTGGTTTCCTAGAAAAAACTTATTTTCCTTTATTAACATGATCTTCCGCTTTGCATATGGAGATGCAGAAGCAGATATTTTACGACCCAAAGTAATATTTTTACTAACTCGTTACTTAATAGCTAGTATCGGTTTGTTTTTATATTATTTATATTTTATAAGTAATAAATTCTCAGAAATAATTTCTAATAATATTTTTTTAAAAAACTGGGGAATATTATTTTTTATAGCAATATTTATTTTTTACTTACTGTGGGCTGTCTTGAAAAATAAAAAATATGTAAAAAATGGATGGTATTGGTTGCCTATTTTACAATTATCTGCCGACGCTGCAGTCATCACTGGGACTATTTCTGGAATGCTGAAAATAAATAAACAAATAACTTAATTTAATAAATCTATATTAAAAATAATAAAATTAAAATTAAAAAACTAACTAATCTTATTCTCAAAATCATCTACATGAATAAACTCTATACCAGAACCTTTGGCAGCAAAGCGATCACTATTGCTATCTCCGATCATCAAATAATCTGATTTCTCTGTTTCTGGAATAAAAATTTGGAAAAATCCTTCTGGATCTGGTTTTAATAACTTCACTGAATCTCTAGAAATAATTTTTTCAAAAACTTCATCCAAATTGAGTTCTGATAAAACTGGAGTTATTGTTTCTATATGATTACCAGTCCATAAGAAAAATTTATATTGGGTTTGATTATTTTTAATAAAATTTACTAATTTCATATTGGGCTGATGAGCAGAATAATTCTCTTTTTCAAATTTTCTTGACCAATCAATAAATAATTGAGCCACCTCATCTCCATATTTTTTAACCAAATCAATTTGAAAAACATGAACATCATCTATCTTCATATTTTTATCACCGGTTACATTTATTCCAATTTCCAGTAACTCTTCTCTTTCTTTACTCCAATCTATAATAAGAGAATCAATCGTGGCATCAAAATCAAAAACCAAATATTTATGTGGAAATAGTTTCATCTAAAATCATCTCTCTTTAAAATCACCTGTATCAGTATCATAACAACGAGGAATCATACCAGCTGGAAAGTCATACTGCTCTACTAATTCACAATAAACAATTCCTACACCGTTGTGGGCAATCTCCCAACCAGAATCAGTTTTGGCTGCAAAATAAATCCCACCCTTATCTCCTTCTCCAACATTTACATAACCTGTCATAAAAAGATTTGTACTCTCTGCCTCTGCTGTAATCTGCACTTCGGCAATATCTAGCTCAAAACTCTCTGCCAATAATTTCTCAACTTGCTGGATATCAGTATCAACTAAACCATTTTTCTTTGCTTTTTCTGTCAAAGATTCATCAAAAACACCTTCTGTAACAGGAGCTCCTACTTGGGGAACAATATTCCCATCTTCAATATCACTAGGTAAACCTAATCTTGATTTCAAACTATTCAAAGAAATATCTTTATCTCCTCCTGGAAAAGTGCAGGCAGAAAATAAAAATGAGCTAGCTAGTAGTATTCCTATCAAAAAAGTTTTTTTCATATCTCAAGTGTAACTAGTTCACGAACAACTCTCAATAGTGGTTCTCAAGAATAAGCTATACTTTATATAAATTCAGGACATCATGTTCATAAATGAAAAAATGACTGGTATAATCTGGGTCTACAAAACAAGATGGAAGCGTCGCATAGTGGCCAATTGCACAAGATTGCTAATCTTGAACCTTAACAGGTTTCGTGGGTTCGAATCCCTCCGCTTCCGCCATGTACAGAAAAATAGGCTTTATGCCTATTTTTTTGTGCATAGTGATAAAAAGGGATGTCCAGTGCCCCACCAAGCGAATACATTCAGTAGAAAAAATCAATGAGCCTGGGTAGGGTAAATCCCTCCGCTTCCGCAAAATTAAACTACCCCCCCTCAATCCCCATTTCTGTAATATTTTTAACTTCTTTAAAAAAACTTTGTGTGATAATTGAGTTTACATATGAAGAATTTAATAAAAAAACTTTGGGCCACAGGCCCCTTACTTATAATAATAGCTACTAGTTTATGGGCTCTGGGTGGAGTTACCAGAAGAAGCCTGTATCACTTACCAGCAATCAACATAGTTTTCTTTGAGCATCTGATAGGATCACTGGTACTTTTACCAATTGTTATCCCCAGTCTAAGAAAAGAAAAATTCACTCCAAAACTAGCACTCACTGTTTTCTTGGTAGCTTTGTTTGGAGGATTACTAGGAACTCTTTTTATCACTACAGCATTAATCAAAGTTAATTTTATTGCTTTCAGTGTGGTTTTCCTTATCCAAAAACTTCAACCCCTCTTTGCTATGGTCTCAGCAAATCTAATACTTGGAGAAAAAATTACCAAAAAATATCTACAATGGGCAGGACTGGCTCTAGTCGCTACTTTCTTTGTAACCTTTAAAAATGGAGCTATTAATTTTGATACAGGTTCTGAAACAACAATCGCTGCATTGTATGCATTGGGAGCTGCAGTTGTTTGGGGTATCGGAACTACTTTATCCAAAACACTTCTGAATCAAGTCTCTAGTAATAGTGCTACTGTTTTGAGATTTTATCTAACTACTTTATTAGCTTTTGCAGCATCTTTTATACTGGGATCAGCAAACTTGTTAACTCAAGTAAATATAGGTGAAATTTCTAGATTAGCATTCATAGCTATCACAACAGGAATAATAGCCATGATTCTTTATTACAGAGGCTTATCAAAAACAGAAGCAAAAACTTCTACAATTCTAGAACTTGCCTTACCATTAACGGCCGTTTTTATTGACATGTTCTTATATAAAAACTTCTTAGCACCAACTCAATATCTAGCAGCAATCATTCTTATGTATGCTATGTATAGAGTGGGAAAACTAGCTCTTTCTGAATCTGAAAATATTAGTTAATAAAATATAACTCAAATTTACTCTGCTATAGAAACTTTATATATACCACTCTTTTAAAATTAAAAAATTAATTTGAAATAACAGTTCCGACAAACTCCTCTGAGTTGAAAAGTTTATCTAGATTTTTCAAATTTGTTCCTTCAGCTATTAATACTGTAATACCTTTTTCTTTGGCTAATTTTGATGCAATTGGATCAAATGGTGTATTTAGTCCTGGTTCCCAAGTATCACCAACTATCTCGCAAAAATCATCCCATTTTATATTATCAATTGGCTTAGCTTCAGAATTTTTATTTGGATCATCTGTATATGCTTGTTTAATATTAGATAGATTTATTACATAGGGAGCATCAATCCTTGCAGCTATTGTGGTAGAAACATGATCCGTTGACCATCCTGGTTTAGAACCACCACCAATAACAACAGATTTTTCAGGATCTATAGGATCTTCATCTGGGTCAGTAATAATAACTGGTTGAGCAATATTTCTAAAAATAGTTCTTACAAGATGAGCATTAAAACGAGTGGCATGAATTCCTAACCAATCCATATCATCCTTTGTTATATCTTTCCCCATAATGGCTGAAGATCCCTCAATATACCCACGAGCTAAAGCGCCCCCTCCAGTAATAATTATAAATTTCCAACCTTCACTAACTCTTTTTTTAATAAAAGCTCGAAACTCTTTCAAAAAATCTATAGATATCTCTCCGGGATTAATTATCGAACCACCTAATGAAATAACAGCCTTTTTATTTTTACTATTAAGTTTATATTGTGGCATCTGAAGATTCCTTTACGTATATTAAATTTAATAAGTTTAACATGTATTCTTTGAATTTCAAAATAGATTACTGGTAATAATTAAATAACTAATATTACTTACAAAAATAAAATGAGTAACTCTCAAGCTGAAATTAATCTAAAGAGTTTATCAGTGATATACTATCTAAATTATGAAAAATAGTTCTAAATTAATAATTATTACTGGAGCAGCTTCTGGTATCGGACTTGCTACATCCAAAATGTTATATAACGAGGGATGGCAATTACTACTAATTGATCGCAATATAGAAAAACTAAATAAATTAAAGTTGGAACTATCATATAAAAAGGATATTTATATTCAAAAAGCCGATCTATCAGTTAATCAAGAAATCAAGGATATTTTTGCTAACAAAGATATTCCTTGGTTCAATTTACACGGATTGGTGAACTGCGCTGGAACATCAGTTGGAGATTCTATTTTAAATATATCTGAAAAAGATTGGCATTCTTCTTTACAAGTGAACTTAACTGCTCCTTTTTTATTAACAAAATACTTTTTAGATAAAAAATTAGATAAGAAAAATAAAATTACTTCAGGATCAATTGTTAATATCTCATCTATGTTGGGACTAACCGGAGGTAAAAAACCTAATTATGCAGCCACAAAAGCTGGCCTGATTGCACTAACAAAGTCAACTGCTTTAATAACTGGAGAATATAATATTAGAGTTAATGCCATATGCCCAGGAGCTGTAGATACTCCAATGACCGCAGCCTGGCCTGCAGATAAACGTCAAGCAATTATTCAAAATACTCCATTAAAACGCATTGCTCATCCTGATGAAATCAGTAATATCATTAGGTGGTTACTTTCAAATGAATCTTCATTTCTAAATGGATCAATTATCAATGCTACAGGAGGTCAATATTTAGGTAACTAAATATAAAAGAAATTATGTCTAGTAAAAATAAAACATTGAATATCATGTTAATAGGAATTGGTCCACATGCCAAACGAATATATTTACCATTCCTCAAGAAACATCAGAAAAGATTAAATCTTAAACTTTCAATTGCTATTGATATTAAAGAAAGTGAAAAAAAACTTATTGACTATTTTAAAAAAAACGACCTTCCAATAGAAATACTAGATTTCGTCCCATTATTTAATGGAGCTATGCCGCAAATAATTGAAAAAAAACTCAATACTATTATAAAAAAAAATCAAATAAATACATTAATTATTTCAACTCCACCAACAGCTCACAAACAATATGCCTTGTGGGGGCTAAAAAATAATTTAGATATTTTAATGGATAAACCCATATCAATTTATAAAAAAGCAATAACAAGTATTGAACAGTCAAAAAAAATTTACCAAGATTATAACGAATTGCTAAATGCATATAAAAATTCAAAATCTACCTTTATTATCAATTCACAGCGTAGATATCATCCTGGGAAGAAAAAAGCTTACCAATTGATTGAAAAAATAGCAAAAGAATTTGGCGTGCCAGTGACTAATATCCATTCCTATGATGCAGATGGTCAATGGAGATTGCCAGGTGAAATTTTAAATGAAAGTTATCATGGTTACAATGAAGGTATGGGGAAAGTATCTCATAGTGGTTATCATTATTTTGATTCTTTATATAAATTTTATATGGCAGGTGTGACCAAAGGAAAAAAGGCTGATTCAGTTCGTTTATTTAGTTCCTTTTTAACTCCGCGTGGTCATATTAAACAAATTCAAAAAAAAGATTTCAGAAAAATATTTCAGAATGAAAAATATAATCCAGAATATAGTGATCAAGAATTTTATAAATTATTTAAAAATTTTGGAGAGATTGATTTTTCAGCACTAATCATTTTTCTACAAAAAAATGATGTTATCTGTAATTCATCAATTGATATGATTCACAATAGTTATTGTGGACGTTCTTGGGTAAAACCCAATACTGATTTATATAAACACAATGGCAGAATTAAACATGAGCATCACGTAATTCAGCAAGGTCCTCTACAAACTATTCAAATTCATGGTTATCAAATGAACGACAATCATGATAAAAATACAAAAAATGATTTTGAACTAGGAGGTAATAATCATTATGAAATCCATGTCTATCGTAATACTGGTATTTGTGGAGGGAAACCACTAACTATTTATTCAACACGGTCATTTGATAAAAATAGGATTGAAATTGATTCAAATGTTCCAGTCAATCAATTAACCTATGAATATTCTAGAGAGTTAGTTGTAGAAGAATTTTTTGAAATATTAAGAGATAAAAGAAAAAAAAGTATTTCTTCATTTGAAGATCATTATTTTCCTGCAAGAGTAATGAGTGCATTATACGAATCACATATAACTAAACAGCCAGTCGAATTTTCTTTTGGTGGAAATAATTAAATAATTATCATTTATATTATATTTTTTATAAATAATAAATTTAAATATTTAAATACTTTTATAAAAGTAGCTTATAACTAATTGTCATTAATATGGTATTATTATTCTTTAATTAAAAAAATGGTCTTTATATCAATCTGTAAATCTTAAAATAAATTAAATAAAAATGAAAAAAAATCATCCATCTCACTTTCCAACACCATTTTCTCAAAATGCTTTTGACATTATAGATAAAACTGAGTTCAAAACTATCTTGGAAAAAAACAAAAAAGATTGTTTATTTTGTAAACCAACATCACCTAAAAAAATTCTTCTTGAAACAAGTAACTTCTACGTAACATTTGATGATTCTCCATTGCTTGAAGGCCATCTAATGATTCATACAAAAATACATTATGGCTGTTGTGGAGAAATTCCCGAAGAACAATTTGAAGAATTTATTCATCTGAAGACACAAGTTAAAAATATTATTGAGAATTTATATGGTGTATGTTCATTTTATGAACATGGCAGAGCAGGCCATTGTAGTATTTCTATAGACGATACTCTGTGTGAACATTTTCATCTTCATGCTCTCCCACTTGCAGATGACATATCCAGTGACATTGAACTTCATCATAAAGAAAAAGCATTTTTACTTAGTGGTATTGAGAAAATCCCAACATATTATGAACAATATGATCAATACTTACTCTATGAGGGTAATGATATTATACGATTTTACCCAGTAGTTGATAAAATACCAAGTCACTTTTTGCGTACTATAATTGCAACAAAGATAGGCTATCCAGATAGAGCAAATTGGGAAAATGAGACAAATTTAGAATTTATTAATAGTTTTAAGAGAAAAATCAAATCAAAATATGAGTAAAACAAAACATTACTTAGACAATGCTTGTACATCTCATCCTAAACCAGACTCAGTTTGGCAAGCAATCCAAAACTATCAACAAAATATTGGAGCTAGTCCTGCTAGATCAGGACATACTTTGGGAAAAAAAGCTGATGCAGTGGTTTCTGAAACACGTGAATTACTTGCTGAATTATTTCATGTTGATAACCCTAAACATATTGTTTTTACTCAAAACTCGACACAATCTCTGAATATGATAATTAAGGGTGCTTTAAGTAAAGGTGATCATGTAGTCACTACTAACTTAGAACATAACTCAACACTTCGTCCTCTAGAAAAATTATCTAGAGAGGGAATAATCACCTATACCGTAGTTGAAAGTGACAAAGAGGGCATAATAAATCCATCAGATATACGAAAAGCTATTAAAAGTAATACAAAACTGCTTGCTATTAATCATGCATCAAATGCAATAGGAGTTCGAACACCAATTACCCAAATAGGAAAAATTGCAAAAGAAAAAGATATTTTATTTCTTATTGATGCTTCTCAAACGGCTGGAGTTTTGGATATTGATGTAGAACGAGATTCTATTGACTTCATTGCCTTTACTGGACACAAAAGCTTATATGGCCCTTCTGGTATTGGAGGAGCATATATTAAAAATCCATCAACAGTTCGTTCATTTATGGAGGGAGGTTCAGGAAACTCAAAAAGTTTAATACAACCTGCCTATATGCCAGAAAAATTCGAATCAGGAACACATAACTATATGGGTATTGCTGGATTAAACGCATCTTTAAAAAATTTGAAAAACAATAGAAAAGAAATTTTACAAAAAGAACTTGATCTCACTGAATATCTCATTGAACAACTTTTGGGAATTCCGGGTATCACTATATATGGAACTACAGATATTACAAAAAAAGTTCCAGTTATATCTTTTAATATGAGTGGATATTTTGCTAATAAATTAGCCGGTATTTTAGATGAAGAATATGATATTTTGACCCGTCCTGGGTTACATTGTGCTCCATTAGTACATAAAACACTTGGTACTACACCAACAGGAACCTTACGTGTAAGTTTGGGTATGTTTAATACAAAAGAACAAATAGATTATTTGATCACTTCACTTAATAAAATTTCTATATCAAAATGAAGCTTAGATTATTGATATTCTAACCCAGGTCACCAGCTTTATTCTATCTTCTAAATGCATAATTAAATTCTAGTTCTTTCAACATATATTTACCAAAAACTAGCTAAGAGCTCTGCTATACTTTAGAACATGCCTTATACAAACAAAAACTTTTCTGGAGATGAACTTCAAGGAGAAAATTTTGATCAAGAATCATTCAAAAACTGCAGATTTTTAGAAACCAATCTTGGCTTTACTTCATTCCAAAACTGTTCATTCACTAGCTGTGATTTTTCTGGAGCTATATTCAATATTTCTAGTTTTTTTGATTGTAAATTTATGGAGTGTAAACTAAGCAACTTAGATTTTTCAGAAGTGGCTATAAAAAAATGTTTATTTGAAAATTCAAAAATAACTAATTCTATTTTCCAGACTTTCAAACCAGCTGATCAAAACAAAAGAAATAAAACAGATCTCAAAGACTGTTCATTCCAGAACTGCGATCTCTCTAATTCAGTTTTTATTAAATGCTTACTAAATAAAGTAAGTATGCTTAATTCAATTTTAGATGACTCTATCTTTGAAAAATGTAATTTAGAAGGTACAGATCTTACAGGTGTTAGCATTGAAAAAACAAGATTTGATGAATGTATTATTAGAAATACTAAACTCGAGCTAAGTGGATTTATTCAAATAGGAATGTCTAAGGGGTTTGTATTAATTAGATAAAAGATTATTCACTAAAAGATAAAAAAAATTGAAATCATTAATTAAAAAACAGATTCAATCGTGTAATAAATTTTGCCTTTGGGTGAAACAACAACAACTTCATCACCTATCTTTTTACCAATCACTGCCTGTCCAATAGGACTTTCCAAAGAAAATTTATTTTCACTAACATCAGATTCATATTGACCAACTAAGGTGAAAACCAGAGTAGTCTTTTTATTTTTTATGGTAATTTTTTTACCAAAACCAGCAGTTTGTTCTTTACTAACTTCTGGGACATAAGCATTGGTTAAAATATACTTCAGCTGCCTCATTTGTCTGCCTATCCCTCCCAATTCAAACTTTGCAGCAGAGTAAGCTCCATTCTCTGAAAGATCTCCCATTTCACGAGCAATAATAAGGCGCTTCATGACTTCTTTACGAAGCATTACTAATCTATTTAGCTCTGCTTGTTTCTCTTCTATTGATTCTTGAGATAAAGGTATTTTGTCTGGTTTGGGTATCTTAATTCTTTTTTTAATCATGAATAAACTATATTAGCAGTTAACTGACTAAATTAATAAACAAAATTATTTGAAGTAATAAATTAGAAAATATTGATAAAAGAACTACTTTTTAAGACTAATCAGGTGTTGGAACATATAAAACTTGGTCAGGTTTTTCAGGAATAGTGACAGGTGTTAATCCACCCTTAGGTTCCCCTACAACTCTAGCTGTTATGTTCTTCTCAGCTTTAAGAGTGTCAGCAGGTGAAACTACACCTTCTTGAATGCTTGTACCGGCTGGAATTTCAATTGTTTTTACCATATATCAACATTATATCATATATCTTCTCCATCATACTTTTCCCCCTTGTCATATACAAAAATAGAAACTAAAATTTAGTCCTAGTGTTAACTGCTAGAATAAATTTGAATCAACCAATAATTCAAAAAAAGGCGCCCTCACAGGCGTTTTTTCATGATTTTTTTGTTTTCAAAATTATCAAGATAAAAAATTAAACAAAAAAAGCTAGGCTTACCCCCTAGCTTTTTTTTATACCAAAAAAGCAAACAACGCCACATATAAAAATAGTGAACTGAAAGGCACACCCAATCATGAAACAAGATACTCCCTATACCAAAGTTTCTTCCTATGAAGGAAGAAAAGGATCCGTAAAAAAAGTAGTCTTACTTTATTCTGGAGGTCTTGATACTTCTGTAATCTTGAAATGGATACAAGAGGTATATAACGCAGAGGTTGTGGCTCTTACTATAGATATTGGTCAGCAAGCTGATGATCTTGATAAAATCAAAAAGAAAGCCATCAAGCTAGGAGCAGTCAAAGCTATTGTCGTAGATGCCAAAAAAGAATTTGCCTATCACTATATTTCCAAAGGAATCAAAGCTAATGCCAGCTACCAGGGTGCCTATCATCTTAGTACCCCACTGGGTAGACCTCTTTTATCCAAAATTGCTGTAGAAGTTGCTAGAGCAGAAAAATGTGACACTATTGCTCATGGTTGTACCGGTAAAGGAAATGATCAAGTAAGAATAGAGGGATCAGTACTCACTCTTGCTCCAGAAATGAAGATTATTGCTCCAGTTCGTGAGTGGGGTATGGGAAGAGATGAACAGCTTGATTATGCAAAGAAAAAAAACATCCCAGTCAAACAAACAAAAAGTAAACCTTACTCATATGATGACAACATGTGGGGTGTTACTGCAGAAAGTGGAGAAATCGAGAATCCTGCACTCATTCCACCTCTAAATAAAATTTTACAAGTTTGTTCTATAGTTGAGAAAACTCCCAATAAACCTAAATATCTAAAAATAGAATATGTCAGAGGTATTCCTGTAAAAATAGATGGTAAATCCATGAACCTTGTAGATATTATTTACTATCTAAATAAAATTGGAGCAAAACATGGAGTCGGAGTTACCCATCATATTGAAGACAGACTGGTGGGCCTTAAAGTACGAGGAATCTATGAAGCCCCTGCTGCAGAAATCATTATTGAGTCTCACATGAATCTAGAAAAATATGTTTGTACCAGATCAGAAAATGAGTTTAAACATGATGTAGATAACAAATGGGCATATCTCTGTTATGGAGCACTCTGGTATGACCCATTGATGAAAAGCCTTAATGCTTTCATTGACCAAATAAATGAAAAAGTTAGTGGGACAACAACGGTCAAACTTTTTAAAGGTGTAGTAGAAACAGTAGCCGTAGAAACAGCTAATACAATTTTTGATGAAAAACTAGCAACTTTCATGAAAAATGATACCTATAACCAAAATGCTTCTCCAGGATTTATCGAGATCTATACTCTCCAGATGAGATTAGCTCAGAAAAAAGATCGCTTTGCTCTGCTTACGATTGGTGAAAATAAAAATAAAAAAGCATTTTTACCATATGTAAAAATACTAGCAAAGCTAGGATATCAATTTTATGCTACAGAAAACACCCATAAATTTTATAAAAAACATGGAATAGAATCTGTATTACTTTATAAGATGCAGAAAAATAAATATCCGAGTCTAGATGAACTTTTACAACAAAACATCTTTGACCTCATCATTAATGTTCCTTATGAAGATCATGTCCCTGCAAATGTGAAAGATGAAGATGTAATTAAAAAATGGGCTGTTAAACACAGTATTCCTATCATCAGTGATAAAAAAGTCTTTCAAGTTCTGACAAATAAATTACAAAAACACATTATTTCTAGAAAGAAAAAAAATGACTAGTAATTTAAAAGATTGGGATTTTAAAGAAAAGATTATCCAAGAAATTAAAAACAAAGGAGGGTGGGTTAATACTCACTCTCACTTGGATCGTGCTTATACTGTTACTAGTAAAACCTTGAAACTGGGGAATAAACATCTTCATAAAAAATGGGAAATAGTTGACCAAATAAAAAAATCTTCTACGGTAGATCAAATCTATGACCGAATGGCCTTTGCTATAGAACAACAAATTTCTCAAGGAGTAACCGTATTGGGAAGCTTTATCGATGTTGATAATGTTATTAAAGATAAATCTATAAAAGCCGCCCAAAGAGTAAGAGATAAATATAAAAAAGATATCCAGCTTGTTTTTATCAACCAAGCTCTCAAAGGAGTTATCGATCCAAAAGCCAAGAAATGGTTTGATGAAGGAGCTCAATTTGTCGATATTATCGGAGGATTACCTGCTAAAGATGCTGGAAAAGAAGCAGAACACCTAGATATTCTTTTTGACACAGCAAAACAGCTCAAAAAAATGGTTCATGTTCATGTTGATCAACTGAATACAAAGCAAGAAAAAGAAACAGAACTTTTGGCAAAAAAAACTATAGAACATAATTTGGCAGGAAAAGTTGTAGCAATTCATGGAGTTTCATTAGCTGCTCATCCCAAAAAATATAGACAAAAAGTATATAGACTCATGAAAAAAGCAAAAATGCCACTGATAGCTTGCCCAGTAGCCTGGATAGATAGCATTAGAACTGAAGAAATGGCTGTAACTCATAATTCTATTGCTCCAGTAGAAGAACTTATCACAGAAAAAATTATTGTTGCTATCGGTACAGATAATATCGCTGATGTATATAAACCATTTGCGGATGGTAGTATGTGGACAGAGCTTCGTTTTCTTTTGGAAACATGTCATTTTTATGACCTCAAGCAACTGGTCAATATCTCTACAAAAAATAGCAGAAAGGTATTGGGTGTGAAAGCAGCCATAAAATAAATATGAAACAAATTCCTTTTTATAATCCAGAAATTTCTTATCAAGAAAACTATGATCTAGGACCCTTTGGTGAGTTTTCTACAAATGAAGTTATTCAAAAAACTGGTGAGCCACAACATGACTTTTTGGGACATAAAGTATTCACTCCCTTTGGTATTCCTGCTGGACCATTGGCCAATGCCAATTTTGTAGCTGGTGCATTCAGAAAAGGGTTTGATATTTGTGTCTATAAAACAGTTAGAACAAGAGAATATCCTTGTCACCCATGGCCTAATGTTCTGGCTATTCATGAAGAAAAACTTGAAGCTGAAAAAAAAGAGCCATTAGTTGCTGATGCTGAATACACAACCCCTCTTTCTATCACTAATTCTTTTGGTGTCCCCTCTACAACACCGGAAATCTGGCAAGCAGATATGGAAAAAGCTCTAAAAGCTGCTGGAAAAGGTCAAGTAATGATAGGTAGTTTCCAAGGTACTAGTGATGGCTCTGGTAACGTAGATACATATATTAAAGATTTTGTTCAGGCTGCTCTACTTGTAAAAGAAACAGGCACTTCTATTCTAGAAGCAAATCTCAGTTGCCCAAACGAAGGTACAGCTAATGTTCTATGTTTTGATACAGAAAGAACATTGAAGATAGCCAAAGAAATTAAAAAAGCCATTGGTTCTACCCCCTTGATTCTAAAATTAGCTTACTTCAAAGATGACAAAATTCTAGAAGATTTTGTAAAGAAATTAGGCCCTGCTGTAGATGGATTTTCTGCCATCAACACGATTGCTGCAGAGATTATTACTGGGAATGGTCAACAAGCCCTTCCTGGGGAAGGTCGCTCACGAAGTGGAGTTTGCGGAAGTGCTATTACTTGGGCAGGACTGGAAATGGTACAAAAACTAAAACAGCTCAAAGAAAAACTAAAACTAGATTACACAATTATTGGTGTTGGAGGAGTTACTAAAGCCGAAGACTTCTTTAGTTATAGAAATTCTGGAGCAGATGCTGTCATGAGCGCTACTGGAGCAATGTGGAATCCATTTTTGGCTAAAGAAATTATTGATTTTCATAAGAAATAAAATGAAAATTAACCCACCTTTCTCAAAAAAAACGGTATAATACGGAATATTCTTTCATAAGGAGGTGTCGCATAGTGGTCAATTGCACACGCTTGGAAAGCGTGAGCCTCACGGCTTCGCAGGTTCAAATCCTGTCACCTCCGCAGATACACACCCCTACTCCAACCCAAGCTCCTCAAGCAACCTCCCCATCTGATTCGCTCTAATACCATCCAGATCTGTAGCATATTCATTCCAATAACGATCTCTTAATAAAAGCGTCATTAATAAATTTGGATTTACTAATCCTTGTTCTAACAAAAACTTAATTGTCTCAGCATTATCATCAATAAAGGACAAAGGACGTAATCTTTCAATTTTATGCTGCTTAAATTCATCACCATTCATACCAGAATCAGCAGGTCGTAAATGAACGTCATCCCTACCAATCCAAGGATAATTTTCTGCAAACCAATTTTTAGTAGGTTCTTCTTGATGAGGGGGTCTAGATGTAAAAACTAGTTGTTGATAACCATGATCAGCTAATTTTCTTGATGTTTCTACAGAATCCTGAAATGGCTCTGCTGCAATCATAATAGGTGTCGAAAACATCCAAGCAGCTACTGTTTGAGCATCATCACCAGTTAACTTCAATACCTCTTCAAAAAGAGATGTAAAAGAAATCCAATCTTCAAGTACAAAACTTGTATCAAATCTCTCATTAACAGCTTTTATAATAGGAACTTGGCTATTTACCAAAACACCATCGGCATCAAAAGCAATAATTTTTTCTCTATTCAACATTTAGTTGTTTTTCTGAGCAGATTATTTACTACATTATTAACATAAAATATCTTTAAAAAATAGTCATAAACTATTATCCATAAATAAAATGTCTTTTCCTAAATTTATCATGCTAAAATAACTTTTATGAAAAAAATTAAATTTATTTATTTTGATCTGGGTGGAGTTTTAATAGATCACATCTCATCACTAAAAAAAATTGCTCTGGAACTCAATATTTCAGAAGAAGAAACCATCAATCTATTTCAAAAATATGGTGATGATATTGATAGAGGAACACTATCTTGGGAAAACTTTGAAGATATTTTCTATAAAAAATTAAATCCTCAGTACAAATTAAAATCTAGTTTGCATGAATCTTTTGTAGAAAATTTTATAATCATTCAAAAAACTCATGATTTTATTAATGAAATCAAAGAGAAAATAGATATCGGAATACTTTCTAACAATTCAGGGGAAATTTTTGACATGATCCAATCTAAAAAAATAATCCCAGATATTAACTACAAATCTATAGTTATCTCTGCAAAAATCGACGTTATTAAACCAGAAAAAGAAATCTATGATTATGCTATTGATCAAATAAGTTTTAACCCAAATGAAGTCTTATTCATTGATGATAAAGAGGAAAATGTAAATGCAGCCAGATCTTTTGGTTGGAACTCTATTGTGTTTGATACACAAAAGCCAGCTGAGTCTGTTGATAGAATCAAAGAATATTTAGCTGATAATTCTTAATAGTGCCATCAAAAATCTAAAGCAATTACTTTAAGAATCAAAAGAAAAAGAAATCCTGGAAAACTCTTTATTAAAAGCCATTACTTCTTTAGCAATATCCTTACCTTTAAAAGATTGATCAATGAAATAAACAATTTTTTTCATTTCTTCCTCTTTCATTCCTCTTCTCGTAATTTCTTGTGTACCCAATCTAATAAAAATTCCTTTATCAAATAAATTATCAAAATTAACAGCAAGTTTATTATCAAATAAAAGATCATAAAGATCTTTATAAAAGCCAATCTTTTCTGTTAAGAGATGAACCTGATGATTATCTGAGTAACTACCAGTATTAGCCATTCTCAACTCATAGCCTAAATTATTTAATTCATCTCCAAGAGCCCTAGAATTACTGATTACTTGTTTGGCATAATCTTCACCAAAATTCTTCATTTCTAAAATAGCAATTGATAAAGAAATTAAATGATGAAGATGAGTACTAGAAAAAAGAGAAGAATTAATTATCTTGTTTGCTTTTTTTCCAATTTTTTTATCTTTAAAAGCAATCATTCCTTTTTGTGGTCCAGGTAAAGTTTTATGAGTATTAGCACAAATAACATCTGCCCCATCAGTAAATGGATCCTGGAATTGCTGACCCATGATTAGACCCATTGTGTGACTAGCATCATAAATAATGATTGCTTCTTTACCCAAAGCATTCCGGATTTCTTTTAAATTATGAGCATTCAAATAATATGAAACATCCATATAAAAAGCCTTTGCTCCGGATTCTTTAAAAATCTGCTTAATTTTTTCAACATCAAAAGAAAGAGAATCAAAATCATACTCAGCAAAAACATGACCTCTACCAATTCTCTCAATAATTCCCTTCGTAGCAAAATGGCCTCCATGATCATGGTGAACAGACATCACTACATCACCTGGATCAGTGGTTGATAAAATGGCACACATCATGGCATGAACGCCAGAAAGACAGTTTAAATTGACATGCTTTGCTCCCAACATTTGTTTTGTAGCTTCTTCTGCTTCTCTAACCAACTTTTTAACACTTGGAAAACCAAGTACTGTGAAAGGACCTAAGTCAACTTTGCCATTCTCACCACCACCCATATAATAACGTTCTGAAATCTTTGAACCCAAAAACTGCCTAGCGGTTTTTGACATTTGTGCTTCATTGGCAGTTAAATGTAAAAATTCTCTATTCCTAATTTCTTCTTTTTTAATTTGATCAATTATTTTTTTCATCTTCATATTATTAAAATGTTTCTTTGCTTCTACTACTAGAAAACTCTATTCCAGAATTTTTCAACTCCACATCTTTCCAAAATTCTTCTTCACCAATTACATGTTCTAATATTCTAAATATAAACCATTCCATTTCTTTATACATAACTTCTTCTTTGAAATTTGGATTTTGTTCAAGTTCTTTTCTCAAAATTCCCTTAATTTTATCCTTCCATAGCTCATATAAATGTAAATCACCTTCTTTTAATTTTGTTTCAACATCTAGTTCACTCACACTAATAGAAGCGTGTACATGATGATGAACATAAACTGAAGACATTGCTGTTTTTTTTCCTATTTCTGCAACTCTCCACGATAAATCAATATCATCAGCACCATATTTTCCCCAATTTTCTCTGTAAACTCCTCCAGCAGTTTCAACAATCTTCCTATCAACTAAAGCACAACAAGTCTGCACAAAAGCAGGAGGTGATTCAAGATACATTATCTCTCCATAATTATATGCTTCAATTTCATCAACAAAACTAGGCCAATCTTGATCATTAGTATATGCCTTTAGTTCTGCTTCTGGATCTCTATCCTCAGTTAAATTAAAACTAGAAAGCATTTCTTGCATTTGTTTTTCACCAGTTGCAGAACCAGTGTGAGGATGCTTTACAAATGGAGCTGGTCTCATAGAACCAAGAACACCAATTTCTGGATCTCTTTTCATATCTCCCATCATTCTTGAAAGCCAATTTGGAGAAAAAGCTAAATCATTATTACATAGACAAGCATAGCGAGTATCTTCACGAGGAATTGAGTTCCAGGCAATAATATTAGCCTCAGCATAACCCTTGTTTTCACCATTATAAATAACATTAAAACCAATCATATGTTCTGGAAACTGCACAGCTAATTCCATTTCTAATTCTTTTAAATAATCTCCAGTTCCATCCTCTGATCCATTGTCAACTATAGTCAAATGATAAGAATGATCTGTGTACTGAAATAGTGTTTTTAAAGTCATTTTAGTAAACTCAAGAGCATTCCAAGTAGGAATAATTATCTGCACAGCATCATTTGTTTCTTTATAAGAATTTGGCATACTTATTTTTCTCCTGTTAATAATTCTATTTGAGTAATTAATTCAAACCATTGTTTATTAGAAGAAACAGAAACTGATTTCTTCAATAAAAATGCCTTAGCTTGATCAACTAAACCAGGTAAAGTATCAATTCCTTCTTCCGTGCTCAAATTAATTACGGAATCATCTTCCGTATACACACCAGCTAAGTTTTTATAAAATTCTAATAATTTAGTTAAAAAAAGATGATCTTTAAAAATACTGGTAGAAGTCCCTCTTAAACTCAATCTATCCATTATAGTATCTATCCCCGCTGTTAAAATCATCATTCTAGGAGGTAAAATTATTTCATCTTTTTCTAATGCATCAGCATAAATTTTAATAACATGATCATATTCAGTGAATAAAGACCTATTTAGTAAATCTAATGCTCTTCTAATAAGAACAACAGAAAAAATAGTTCTATCAAAAACAACTGGCAAGCCACTTTTTGCAAGATCTGTGGCTATTGTTTTTTTAAGCATTTCCACGTCTAAAAAATATTTATTCCAATCTAGTGTTTCTTGTTTATTTTTAAAAGCTGGATAAATTGATCTTGGTGGAGTAATTTGTCTTGTTAAATCACGAGATTCTCCAACCAAAGCAATATCTTTACCGACTCCAGTTGGTAAAAAATCATCTTTCTTTTCTGCATCAGGATCAAATAATTTCCATATCAAGGTAGTTTTTCCAACTCCCAATGCACCTTCAACACCTACTGTATTAATTATTTTTTGTTCACTCATAACTCAGCTCCTTTCTTTAAAGAAGCTATTTCATCAACTATTTCATCAATAGATTTGGAAGTTGTTTCAATGATTATCGAAGAAAAAACTAAACGAGATAAATCCAAAAGGTTGTCATTCAGAGTAGCAACTAATTCTGGATGAGAAAAGGCAAGTCTATCAAAAGAAGTCATATTGTTTTTAGAAAGTAATCTTTTTTTTCTCTCTTCCTCTGAAGCATTTAGAACTATCGATAACTGAGGTTTTGGATAATGATCTGCTAAATTTCTAAAAAAATCTGCTTGCTGATCATATTCAGAACCTAATGCTGAATAAAATGCAAAAGATCTTAAAACAGATAAAGAAACTTGAGCAATTTTTTGATTACTATTCTCTCCTCCATTAATTTGGCATAAATCCCATAAAGTTCCCATAGCTACAGGTAATGATTTTTCTGGTAGTAATTCCAATGGCCTACTTTTCATAAAAAGCTCAATGGCTCCCTTATCAAAAGGATTTGATCTAGAGCTCATTCTGCCTTTTCTTACTTCAAAATCAGAGCCCAAAATTCCTCTCTCAACCATACGAGCAACAACAGAATCTTTTCCAACTCCATCTACAGCTTCAATCAAAAAAATATTTTCTTTATTATTCATGATATTTATTTATCCTTTTTTATAAATAAAACAAATAGTTCTGCTTTTTTTTTCATTTTAAGAAGTTCTTTTTCGATGTCTTGCTGAGTAGTTTTTTTATAATCAAGTATTTTGAAAGACACACCCATTTTTGAACAAAAATCAATATTATTAATTAATTGCTGCTGACCTCCAGTACACCATGAACCACCATTCTCAATAATAATTAATCCTAAATTCAATTTTCTATAAATAGCCTCTAAAAACCCCATACCATGCAAAAATGATGTATCACCAGATACTACAATTGGATATTTAACTCCTGTTTCAGCAATGCCACTGGCAACAGCCACTCCAGAACCTAAACATAAACAGGAATCAATTACATTAGCTGTTTCTCTCGTAAATTGAGTTAATTCAGATACTACATAATCTGGATTGATATTTTTCAATGCAAAAAATAATTTTTCAAGCTCACTCCAAACTCGATACTTGTAATCTATATCCAGATCTCCAACAGAGCTTTTATAATGAAATCTTTCTTTAGAAATTTTTTCGAAACCATAGTTATCCCCTTGTTCAAAAATAGCAGAGATTTTCATATCTTTAATAAACTCTGGAGAAGGATAGGAATAAATATTAAATAAGTCATTTTCTGAAATATTGCTTTTTTTAATCTCTCTTTGAGAATTTCCAAAGGAAATAATTTTTTTATTATTTAGATTTGAACGATCGTAAAGAGAATCAACAAAATCTTGAATTTTTTTATTTTTTTTATTTAAATTTTCAAACTGAGATCTCCAATAAGTTGGATGAACAATAAATTTTTTTCCAAAGCCTTTAGCTAATTTAAATTTCTTTTTTTTCTTGGTTTTTTTCACAAATGAGTCATTTAAATTAAAAAATTGATTTGTTAATCGAATAACCACTGGGACATCGAATAGCTCAGACCATTCAAAAGCTTGATAGGCAAATTCATAAGCCTGTTCAATTGAAGTAGGTTCAAGCCATAATCCACCATAAAAATCTAAATAATGTCTAGAATCCATTCTGGCTTGTGAAGATACAACTTCAACATCATCAATTAAAACAACTACTAGACCAGCATTCACACCAGAAATCATTGAATTTAGAAATGGATCTGCGGCTACATTCAACCCAACATTTTTCAAACAACAAACAGATCTACTACCAGCTAAAGAAGCTCCATAAGCCATTTCAAAAGCAACCTTCTCATTAACACTAATTTGCTTTCCACCTAAAAAGGAAAATATATCATGACTATAAGTTCCAGGAAAGTTTGTAACATAGCTACAACCACCATCATTTAAACCAAAAGAAATTGCTTTAATACCAATATTCACTGGTTTGCTAGTGTGTTTTATTTTTTTATTTTTCATTTCAAAGAAATATTAATAATAGGAGCTTTATTTTCAGCCCTCTTAATATGTGATTGATAAATACTACTCATAATTTTTACTGAAAGATTATGTGAATCTATATTTGAGATCAATGAATTTTTATTTCTTTTTCCCTCTATAAACTCAATAAATTCTTCAACTACATGTTGTTTAACAAATTCGTGAGTTAATTGTGAATCATCTAAATATCTAGAACCATTAATCTCTTTAAGATCATAGATCTTAAAAGATTGTCGATTAATTGTGTCTGTTTTTTTATTGCTAAAAGCTCCCAGATTTCTAAAAACATGAATCTCAAAATGATTTGCTCCGCCAATTTTATAATCATCAGTGGTTGTAACAGAATGATCATCTTTTTCTTGATAAGCATGAATATGGATTGATTGAAAAGGACCCTGTTGAATGATGTGATGTTCTTGTTTAACCCTACCATTACCTTTATAAAGGTCTTCTCCTTGCTCCAACCAAGTTCTTTGAGAAAAACTATTATGTAAAAGATTAATTGAAATATTACAAACTGCAGTTTCCTCTTTATTAATTCTAATTGAAGAAAGAGCATCTAACTCTCCATAATTTTTGAAGAACTGCTTAAACTCTTTCTGATTAATATTTTTTGAATATTTTTTATATTCATTTCCAAAATATGAGATATAATCTTTTTCAGAAATATTTGATAACCAACCGTCTGGTTGAATAAATGAAGAATATATCTCAGCATTATCTCCATTTTTTCCTTCAACTGATCCAGCCTTATAAATTTGTGTTACTAAATCAAAAAAATGATAACCACTATGAGAACACTTACCATATCCATCATTAAGGGAATGATATTTTCTTTCCAAAATTTCAATAGGAAAATACCATTGACCATCAGCATGAGTTGATTGAATCGAAGTAACAGGAACATTATATTTCTCAGTAATTTCTTTGATTAAATCTAAAACTTTAATTATTCCAAAATGATACCTTCTTTGAACATTAACCGAAAAAATCGTTTCCTTTTTTTTCTGCAATTCTAAGTATTTATTTTCCAACAATAAAAAATCTTTTTCTATACCTTTGGCCTGTTTTAAATCTGAAACAACATCTTTTCTAACAGTAATAGGCTTATCCATTAATATATTTAAACCCTGTTGCAAAGCCCAAAGAGCATATTGCTTATGAACCATTGGTTCTGTTGCAATAATAACTCCATCAATCTTTTCATCAGATACCAATTTATTTAATTTATTTTTTAGAGAGGTTGGTAAAGAACGATTTTTATCAAATCCTTTAATATATAAAACAGGAAAAGAATAGTTATTTTTTTCTAAAAATTCACTAACATGATTCTTTTTTTCCAAGAGTTCTAATCCATAAACTATTTTAACTTTATGTTTAGAACTTAATTTTTTTATCGCGGGTAAATAAACCCTCTTTGAATGAGGACCAATTCCAATAACTAAAAGATTAATAACATCTTTATATTTCACCTCTACCCTTAAATTAAAATATTCTCCATTACTACTTCAATATCATCACCTCTACCAGTTACAATTTTTTCTTCACTAACCACGCTAAATCCCCATCTTTTATAAGCTTCCACCATACCAAAACTTTTAAGAGTGGAAAATACGGCTTTTTTTATACCTCTGGCTTTCATCTCTTCAACCATTTTTTTGTAAGTAAACCTAGCAAGTCCTTTTTTTCTATATTCAGGAGCAACAGCAAGTCTAGTTAAATAAGCAACATTATTTTCTCTCAAAAGATAAGCTGTAGTAGCAACTACATCATTCTCTTCGGAAGTTATAACAAAAAAATTACCTTTTTCTCGAGAAAAACTAAAATTAATATCAGCTAAATCACCAACATATTCTTCATCAATAGATAAACCCATAGATTCATATAATTTTAAAAGGAAAGCGCTCGCCAAAGAAGCAATAGATTCATCCTCTAATATAGAGAGAAATCTAAGATTTGAATCAAGCCGTTTATTGTTTTTTTCTGTCATGATCTATTCTAATCTAATACAATAAGATTAGTCTTGATCTTATATATTATAAGATATCTTCTTCCTATGGTCAAGATATAAAATAACCATTTATAATAATAACAATAATTATTTAAAAATTAATAAATACTGTATTAATAACACTATGAATTCAAAAAAAATAAAAATAAAAATTGAAAAACCATTTGGAAACCTATTCCGTAAAGCTACTATCTTAGTTGCCTGTCAAACACCAGAGAAAACCTATCTTTTTGGTGAAAAAAAAGACTTCTATCCAGAAGGGATTGTTCGATTAATTGGCGGTGGAGTAGAAAAAGGTGACTCCTCACCAAAAGAAGCTGCCATATTAGAACTTAAAGAGGAAATTAACTACAAACCAAAGCTTCAGGAACTCAAATCATTAGGGGCTATTTCAATTACAGCTACTGATAATAAAAATAAAAAATATAATCACATAATTCATATTTATTTTTTACAGATTCCTCCAAAAGTAAATTTAAAAGCCCAAGATGATTTAACTGGAATAGTAGAATTAAACACAAAACAATTTGAAAAACTCATAAAAAGATATTACAGTCTTTCCAAAAAAAATATTAGAAAAAAAGGAAATCTAGAATTCAGCTGGTATGATTATGCTCAAGTATATGGACCAGTTCATCAATTTGTTTTTGACTTATTAGAAAATAATATATCTTAATTCAACCTATCTTTTTCACCACCCTTATCCCCCTCACCCCCAGCAAAAACAAACCAATAATTATTATTTTCAAAAAATAATAACCACTAATATCCAAAAAATTCCTAGTCATCAAAGTCATTTCTCCAACAAAAACATGAACAAGAATGCTCATTGGTAAAGTTAAAAATAACCAATTTTTTCTTGGCACATAAAACCTAAGCTTCAGAAATATTTTTGATAATAACGGAGCGAGTAAATAAATTCCCAGAAATGATGCTACAAAATCAAAAATAGCATAGCCCCCAAAACGAAATTGTCTAAGAAATTCAATCATTTAATCACCTTTCTAATCTCTTCTATATTTTCATCAACTATCTTTTCTCCAAACCCTATAATTTTTTCTGCACTCCCTATAAACTTGCTAAAGATACTGTAGTTCTTACCTTCAGGAATATCTGGGTATAACGTGATATCAGCATTTTTACAATCTCTTCTAGCAAGTTCTCTGAGTAACAAGTGAGAACTTTTCAAAGCAGTATGAAAACTTCCATATTTCTTTTCCATAACTGGAAAGACATTTCTATAAAGATTCACAGCAATCACTACATCGGCTCCTAACTCTTTTGCCAAAGAAACTGGTACAGGCATTCTTGTAGCTCCATCAATCAACTTCTTTTCACCTACAGAGACAGGTTGAAAAACAAGGGGAACAGATGCACTAGCTCTAATAGCTTTTACCAAGGACCCTTCTTTTATAAAAACTAATTCTCCAGATTTAAAATCAACAGCTGCAGCTCCAAAACGAAGTGGTAAATCTTCTATATTTACTTTACCTACTACATCAACAATTACTTTTTTGAATCTATCTCCTTTGAAAAGCCCCTGAGAAGGACGAAAATCACTAAAAACTTTTAAAAGATCCTGAAAACGAATCTTAGTTAGAATATTTTCTAATTTTTCAATATCTTGGACAGCAGCAAAATACCCTCCCATGATAGATCCAGTGCTACTGCCTGCAATAATTTCAAAATTTATATTATGCTTTATCAACCCTTTAATAACTCCAATGTGAGCCAAGCCTCTCCAACCACCACTACCTAGAGCTAAACCAATCTTTTTTTTCATTTATATCCTTCTTGTAGATACTGTATACAATTCCAAGAATCTTTGCAATTTTGTTCATCAATGATATAGTGAGAATCTACTTTAAAAAGCAGAAAAGGATAAGCCTATGAAGGGTGTCATTTTAGCTGGTGGTCTGGGGACAAGATTGTACCCACTCACCCACGTAACAAACAAGCATTTATTGCCTGTATATAACAAACCAATGGTTTTCTACCCTATTAAAACCCTGGTGGATGCTGGTATAGATGAAATTTTGATAGTTACTAGTGGCCCTCATGTCGGTCACTTTTTGAGCGTTCTAAAAAATGGTAAAGAACTAGGTGCAAAACATCTAGAATATGCTTACCAAGAAAAACCAAATGGTGGTATTGCTGATGCTCTAGCTTTAGCAGAAGATTTTGCTGATGGTGAAGATATTGCCGTTATTCTAGGTGACAACACTACTGATGAAAGCATTAAAGAAGCAGTTACTTCTTTCAAAGAAGGAGCCACTGTCTTTTTGAAAAAAGTTACAGACCCAGAGAGATTTGGTGTCCCGGCTTTTGATCCTAAAGACAATTCTAAAGTCATCCGTATAGATGAAAAACCAAAAAATCCAGCTTCAGAATATGCTGTAACTGGTGTCTATCTATATGATAATAAAATTTTTGACATGATCCGTGAATGTGACCCTAACTATGCTGGTAGAGGTGAACTAGAAATTACTCAAGTAAACAACCTCTATATTGATAAAGGTCAACTTCATTGGAAAGAACTAGAAGGCTTCTGGAGCGATGCTGGAACATTCCAATCTCTTTTTACTTCTTCAGAATATTGGTCAAAGAAAAAATAATTTTTTCAGGAGTTTGTCAGACTAAACAAATAAACTAGTTACTGTGAAAAGTCTCTTGTATATTTTTTGGTTAGTTGTTTTCACCATATTTTTTTCTTTAAATTTACCGCTAGCTCAAGCAAATATTATTATTTCAGAGGTATATCCTAATCCCAATAGTAATGAGAACGAATGGATTGAGCTATTCAATACCAGTGAAGACTCTATATCATTAGATAACTGGGAGTTTTGGGATCAGAAATCTCAACCAACTCTTATCTATAAATTTCTAGAAAATAAAACTATTAATAAACAAGAGTATCTAGTTATCCCTGTTAATAATGTTTTGAATAATTCTGGAGATTCTGTTCTTTTGTTTGATGAAAATCATATCCTACAAGATTCTCTGACTTACACTTCTTCAGAGAAGAATTATAGCTGGGCAAAAGATGAACAAGAACCTACAAGTATCTACAAAACATCTCCTACTTTAGGAGAAAAAAATTCCATCCCAACTCCTACTGCTATTCCACCTACCCCAAGTTTATTTCTCAGTCCCACCCCAACCTCACAACAAATAAATAATATAGATATATTTCCTAGTTTTTCTGAGGTTGTAGCTTGTCCATCAAATCAAGAAAAAGAATGGTTAGAAATCTCTAATTTATTTTCAGCACCAATCAACTTAGATGGATATATCATTAGGGATGCTACTCACCAAATTCATAAATTTTCTGAAGAAATAATAAATCCATCAGAATATATAACCATTGAGTTTACTAATACTCTAAATAATGGAGGTGATTCTTTATTCTTAATCTCACCCCAAAATAATATTGTTGATACTTTTTCTTATGAAACTTGTTCTAAGAATATGAGCTGGAGTAAATTTGATAATCAATGGCTAGAAAGTTCTATTATTACCAAAGGAGAAATAAATATTAACTCAAAAAACTCATCAGAAACATCTGCTACAACAAAACAAATAAATATAAATCTCAAAAATTCAGAAGAACAAAAAAAAATAAATAATACTTCAAAAGAATTTAAGTATCCTGCTAATATCCTTTCTCCTGAAATACAACTGCCTGATCAGAATCTCAGACATCTGCAAAGCATCTTCTTTTCTCCACCGGATCTAATAAAAGGAGCTATAAATGTTATAATGGGTAGTCTTTTACTGCTCATCCCAAGCTTAGTCTATGTCAAAAAAAACAAAAAATATTTTTAACATTATCATTTCATTTATTCCTGCCATTACTTGGGCCGGAGCTATTTTTTACCTTTCTGCACAACAAACTCTTCCAGGATTTACGATAGATATCTGGGATTTCTTACTAAAAAAATCTGCTCACATCTTTGTCTATGCTGTTTTATATTTTCTATTACTCTTACCATTTCAATATTATTCTCTAGGAAAAGGATCTAAAAGATGGTTAATTCCTCTGTTTATTGCAGTAAGTTATGCTATTTTTGATGAAGTCCATCAGTCATTTACGCCTGGTAGGCACCCCTCATTGAGAGATGTTGGATTTGATACTTTGGGTTGTTCTTTAGTTATTTTCAAAAAACTTGGATATATCTAACTTCTTATTAGAATTTCCTCTTGACTCTATTTTTACTGACGTTACACTAGGAATCAGACTGTATATAAATGTATAAAGACTTTTATAATAAAAAGTCTTAAGTAGAAAAAAAGAAAGATCTTGATGACAAAATCTCAATTAATCACTATTGTTGCAAAAAAAGCTCACTTAACCAAAAGAGCTTCTGAAGAAGCTGTTGAAACAATATTTTCAGAAATATCTCGTACTCTAAAAAAAGGAGATAAAGTAGTTCTTTCTGGATTTGGTACTTTTTATGTCAGTAAAGTAAATGATAAACACGTAGAGCCATTCGGTAAAAAAGAAAAAAGAATGGTTGTTAAAGGCCATAGAGTCGTTAATTTCCGTGTCGGAAAACCTCTTAAGAGAAATGTGTGGTAAATCTTAAAAATGATATTAAAAAGGGGCTTAGATAGCCCCTTTTTTTGTTGTAAATTTCTTTATTTATAAAATAAATTAACTCTCCAACAACCAAAAACCCCGCTTTACAGCGGGGCTTCTTATTACGATACGTAATCCAAATACTAACGTTTTGGAGACTGACGTTTTCTACGGGCTTTACCACCCATTCCAATTTTACGAGTTTCTTTCATTCTGTCATCTCTTGTTAAGAAGTTACCTTCTTTCAAGAAAGTTTTGAACTCAGGACTATATTCAACAAGTGCTCTAGAAAGACCATGAATCATAGCTTCCAGTTGAGCATGAATTCCAGATCCTTTGACAACTACTGAAACAGCAAATTTTCCTTTAGTACCAGTCAAATCAAAAGGTTTGTTATAAAGACCATGAGCATTTTCAATACCATGAAAGTATTCACCTACAAGCATGTTATTTACTACAAAATCACCCTTACCTTCATAAATTCTAACTCTTGAAGTTGCAACTTTACGACGACCAATTCCTTCTATGTAAGAAGTCTTAGGAAAAGTAAAGTCTTTTCTCAAATCTTTAGCAGCACTGACAGAACCTTTTTTACTAGTGACTTCTTTTTTGATCACTTTCTTAATAGTCTGTTTAGCTTTTTTGCGCATTTTAATAGCCATATTATTTGCCTTCCAATTGACTTGTGTGCTTATGATCAGCTTCAGCGTAAATCTTTAATCTAGCCATACGATCACCCTGAAGACGATTCTTTGGCAACATGTTTTTTACAGCTAATCTGATAACTTCTTCAGGATTCTTTTGAATCATTTCTTCAAAGCTTCTTTGTTTTAGTCCTCCTGGAAAACCAGAGTGACGATAATACATTTTTTTCTGTGCTTTATCACGAGTGACTACAACTTCTCTTGCATTGATAACAACTACGAAATCACCTGCATCTGTATGAGGAGTGTAGGTAGCTTTATCTTTACCAATTAGCTTTTCAGCTATTTGAGTTGCTATTCTTCCTAAAACTTCACCTTTAACATCAACTAAGTGCCACTCTCTGGTAACATCTTCTTTGCGTTGCATAAATGTTTGTTGATTTTTCATGTTATTTTTCCGCCTTCTTCACTGTCTTTTTAGGTGTCTTCTTTGTTGCAGCAACTTTTTTACTTGTGCCCTTGAGGGTAGTTGTTTTTTTCTCTGCAGGTTTGTATTTTTTAGGAGCCTTTAAACCAAGCTTATAGATTGATTTCTCCATCAAGCTTAATTTAACTACATCTGCATTATCTCCACGACGAGTACCTATTTTAGATATAGAGCTAAAACCAGATTTTCTGTCTTTCATTGCTGGAGCGACACGATCAACTAAAGTGTTAACAATATCTCTCTTACCAAAAAAGCTATGAAGTTGTCTACGAGTAGCCAAAGTATCATTTTGTGCTTTTGAGATAAGCTTATCAGCCCAACGCTTAATTTCTTTAGCTTTGGCTTCTGTTGTAACAACTTCACCATGTTCCACTAAAGATCTAAGAAGATTTCTTAAAAGAGCTTTGCGAGACTTAGTGTCTCTATTAAAATGTTTTATTTTACGTCTATGTCTCATGATGTTCTACCTTTTTCAATTTCTAGTTTTCTAGACTGACTCCTTTTTTCAAAAGAGCATCATTAATCAAATCAATGCTTTTACCTCCTAAGTTTTTAACCTTTGAGACTTCATCCCTTGGTGCACCAGATAAATCTTCAACTGTTTTGAAACCACCTTTACGAAGTGCATTTGCAATTCTAGTAGGTAAATCAAGTTCTTCTACAGTTAAACGAAGTGTTTCTGCTTCTTCTGGAGATAACTTTGGCTCTTCTTCTTCTACTTCAATAATGACTGGGTCAAAAACTTGAGTGAATTGTTTTGCCAAAATCTCAGCTGATTTTTGAACAGCAGCTAAAGGAGTAATAGTTCCATCAGTCTGGACATCCATTACAACTTTATCAAAATCAGTTCTACGACCAACACGAGTTGCTTCTACTTTATAAGAAACTTTTTCTACTGGTGAAAAAAGTGAATCAACAGGAATCTGTCCGATCACACCATCTTCAATTTCAGAAGCCATACGATATCCAAGTCCTGTTTCAACAGTCATTTCAATATCTAATTTTTTACCTTTTCCTAAAGTAGCAATAGGTAAATCTGAGTTAATAACTTCAAAACCAGCTTCTGGTGTAATATCAGCTGCTGTAACTTCTTTTGGTCCTTTAACATTGAGACGTAAAACACCATCTTCTTCTGAAGAAGCTTTTACGCGAACAAGTTTAAGATTTAAAATAAGTTCAATAATGTCTTCACTAAGACCTTCTAAAGTTGTAAATTGATGATCTACACCATCAATCATTACAGAAGTAATAGCTGCCCCTGGCAAAGAAGTTAATAATACTCTGCGTAAAGCATTACCAAGAGTATGACCATATCCTTTATCTAGAGGATCGATAACCAATTTAGCTTGGCTACCAGTTGCCTCTATTTCACTAATAGTGAAAGTAGGGCTCATGTATGAGGATTTGTTTGTATCTGATTTCATGTTTTTTTCCTTTTTGTTTCTTCTCTCTCTTTTTTTTAAAGAGAAATCTGTATTCAAGAATAATTTATAATTTTTACTACTTATTAACGACTATAGAACTCAATAATGAGCTGTTCAGTTATTGCTTCTGAGATGTCTTCTCTTTCTGGAAGTCTCTTTATTTTTGCAATAGTTGCTTTTTTCTCTAACCAAGCCGGTACTATTGCTGTATCTTCTTTCAAAAGATCTGCGATAACAGGAATGGTAACTGATTTATCTTTAATTTTAATCACATCCCCGACTTTAACAGAGTAAGAAGGAATATCCATCTTTTTGTTATTAACAGTCAAATGTCCGTGATTAACTAATTGGCGAGCTGCTGGTCTAGTAGGAGCCCAACCTAAACGATACATAACACTATCTAATCTTCGTTCTAAAAGACTCAATAAAACAGTACCTGTAGCGAGAGGGTTTTTACTAGCCTCACTATATAAACGATGAAGTTGTTTTTCTAAAACTCCATACATATACTTAACTTTTTGTTTTTCACGAAGCTGATTACCATAATCTGAGACTTTTCTTCTTCTAGCACCATGGAATCCAGGTCTAATTTGAAGTCTACGAGCGACCTTTAAAGCATTTGATTTTAGCCCTAGGTCTTCTCCTACTTGTCTTTGTAATCGTTGTTTTGGTCCGGTATATCTTGCCATATAATAAATTATCCTCTATCTATTGTGTTTTGCTTTTCTAGGACGTGTCCCGTTATGAGGGATTGGAGTTGTATCAGCAATCATGCTGATCTTTATTCCTTGAGCTCTTAATACTCTAAGAGCGACATCTCTTCCAGGACCAGGTCCCTTGATAAAGATATCCATCTCGTTCATTCCAAAAGTTTTTGCTTTATTTACTGCATTTTCTACAGTAATAGTAGCTGCATAAGGGGTTGATTTTCTTGAACCAGAAAACCCTGCTGCACCAGTACTTGCCCAAGAAACAACAGCTCCTTTTTCATCAGTAATACTTACTAAAGTGTTATTAAAAGTAGCACTAACGTACATTTTACCTTTTTTTATAACTCTAGTAATTTTCTTTTTTGACTTAGTTTTTCTTTGTACCATATTTTTCTCCAAAAATTATTTTTTATCTTTTATTTTGCTGCTGCACTTGCTGCTGCTTCTTTAGAAACAGAACCAACTGTTCTACGTCCACCGCCACGAACTGTTCGTGAATTCACTTTAGTTCTTTGACCTCTAACTGGAAGTCCCATACTATGGCGTAAACCACGATATGACTTAATACGTTTTAAACGTTGAACATTATCACTCACCATACGACGAAGATCTCCTTCTAAAGGATATTTCTCCAAAATACGTTGAATTTTATTGATTTCTTCTGATGTGAGATCTCTTGCTCTAGTATCAGGATCTATTTTAGCCTGAGCAACTACTTCTTGGGCAACTTTCTTACCAACTCCAAAAACAGATCTTAAAGAATAAACTACTTTTTTATGTTCTGGAATATCTGTACCTGCAATACGTGGCATATTTTTATCCTTGACGTTGTTTATGTTTTTTACTTACACAAATAACACGCAATGTTCCATTACGTCTTACAAATTTACACTGGTTGCACATCTTCTTTAGCGAAGCTCTGACTTTCATAATTAAGTCCTGAATAACGTATTTCTACGTATGGTGTACCGGCTTATTATTGATCCGGTACGTAACTTTACACTTTGTTAAATCATACTTAGAAACATAGCCTTTAACTACATCTCCTGGCATAACTCTAATACGATATAGTCTCATTTTTCCAGCTAAAGTACCTAAAAGCACTTTACCTATCATTTGTTCTACTTCGCATTCTGTTACCTTGACACGAAACATCGTGTTAGGTAAACATTCTTCCACCTCACCAGCTATTTCCAAACGATCAGTTCTTGTTGCTTTTTCTTTAGTAGTGTCTAGTTGACGTCTACCTTTGGCTGCTCGTTTATGATCTTGTACTTTTCCCATAATTTCTAAACAATAGAGGCATGATTATACCAGACAGAATCTGATTTGTCACACTATTAATTAATTTATTTCAATTAAGCTTTCTTTTCTCGTTTTTGAACAGCTTTTACGATCTGTTCAAACACTTTTTCAACCTCTAACTCTCCATCTACTTTGATTAATTTACCCTCTTTTTCATAGAAGTTCAAAACCTCGGATGTTACATCATGAAAAAGTTCTATTCTTTTACGAATAGCTTGAAGTGTTTCATCTTGTCTATCGGTCATTCTTCCAGAAATTCTCCAAAGAGCTTCTTTATCTGATACATCAATTAAAAATACAGTATCTACGCTACCATCGAGAACCTTTGCTTGAGCTTCTGTTCTTGGAAAACCATCCATCACATAACCCTTAGCATATTCTGGTCTCTTGAGATACTCCATTACTATTTCGACTGCTGTCTCATCTGGTACTAAAGCTCCAGAATTTAGAGTCTCTTTAAGCCAACGACCTAATTTTGTTTTACTTTTGGACATTTGACGAAAAATATGTCCAGAAGAAAGATATGGAACACCAAACTTTTCAGATAATAAATTTCCCTGAGTTGACTTTCCAGCCCCTTGAATACCTACAAGTACGATTTTCACGTTTATGTCCCCTTTTATAGTTATTGATACTTATCGTAGTCCTGCCCTACAAGCATACTCTCTGCTTGCTTAGCAGTTTCCAAAATAACCGAAACTACAATTAATACACTCGTCCCTCCAATCGCAAGCGACTGAACTCCAGTGAATATCTGTGCCAATGAAGGCAAGATTGCTAGCATTCCTAGGAAGATAGCTCCAACTAAAGTAATACGAACGACGACATATTCCAAGAATTTCTTGGTAGGACTACCTGGACGAATTCCTGGTACAAAAGCCCCACTCTTTTTAAGCTCATCAGAAATATCCTGAGCATTAAAAAATAGTAATGAAGAAAAGAAAGTAAAACCAAAAACAAGTAAAAAATATGAAATCAAATATACTGGTGAAGTTTGTTGGAACCAGACAGTTAGTTTTTGTCCCCAATAAATCATGTTCAAATTATTAGAAGAAGTCATCATTCTTCCTAAGAAGGAAGGAGCTAACATTAAAGAAACAGCAAAGATAATAGGCATCACTCCAGCAACATTTACTTTTATAGGTAAATGAGTTGTTTGACCACCATAAGTTTTTCCACCTCTAGTACGTTTTGCATACTGAATATTTACTTTTCTAACTGCTTCATTGATATAAACAATCAAAGCTACTAAACCAAAAAGTACAGCTAAAAGAGATAATAGGCTAAGTATTTGCTGAGAAGAAGTTACTGCGATAGTCTGAGTAAAAAGAGTTGGTATTTGACTAATAATTCCGGCAAAAAGAACCATAGAGATACCATTACCTATTCCATACTCTGAGGTTAATTCTCCCAGCCACATCATGATCATTGATCCAGCAATCATTGATAAAACCATAGAAATTAATAACAAAGGGTGCTCTGCAGTTAACAAATTTTGTGAGCGAAGAAGAGCAATCACTGAAATACTCTGAACAAGAGCAAAAGGAACACTTAAAAATCTAGTATATTGATTGAGTTTTGCTCTACCAGCTTCTCCGTCTTCTTTCTGCATTGCCTTGAGCTTGGGGAAAACCATTCCACCTAACTGCATAATAATAGAAGAAGTAATATATGGATTAATTCCGACAGCTACTATAGAAAATCGTGACAAAGTTCCACCAGCAAAGACATTTAGTAAATTTAAAAACTGGTTACCAGAGAAAAGTTGCTGTAATTGACTGACATCTACACCTGGAACAGGTATATGAGCAAAGAGTCTGAAAATAAGAAAAATAGTTGCAGTAAAAACAAGCTTCTTTCTGAGCTCATTGTTATTTAAAATAGATCGAGTTTTGTTTATTACTGTCTCTATCACGAGGGGTTTATTCTACAGAACCACCAAGCTTTTGAATAGCTTCAAGTGCTTTTGCTGAAACAGGTATTCCTTTAACAGTTACTTTTTTAGTCAAAGTTCCGGTATGAATGATTTTTGCTTTTTTAAAGCCTTTTTCAATTACTTTATGTAACTTGAGGGTTTCCATAGTAACTTCTGAAACAGGTAGCTTATTCAAATCTCTAAAAGTTATTTCAGCAGTTGGTCTAACAACTCCAAAACGACCTTTACCTCTTAACATAGGATATTTCTTTACACCAGGTAATTGTCCACCTTCAAACCAAACAGGAATCTTTGATCCACCACGTGAGGTCTGTCCTTTTTGACCACGACTTGCAGTGTGACCACCTTTTCCAGATCCATATCCACGACCAACCCTCTTTTGAGAGCGAGTAGTAGTTTTTGCGAGTTTTTGTAACAATGACATGATTTAATCCTTTTTAGCCACTTTTTTATCGCTGGCTTTTTTTACAGTAGGAGCTTTTTCGTCTTTTTTTGCAGTTTTTGGAGCTGCTTTTTTGACTTTCTTAACTTCCTTTTTTGCAACAGGTGCAGTTTTATTAGTTTCTTTTTTTGCTTTTGATTCAGCTTTAGCTTTTTCTTTAGCAATATCTGCTGCAACTTTTGCTTTTTCTTGAATTTCTTTTTGCTTTGCAGCCTCTTCAGCTTCAATATCCATAATAGAACGAAGTTTAATTCCACGAATATCAACTATTTGTGTAATTTTTTGTAGAGCTTCAAAAGTAGCATAAACACTAGAAGATTGATTTTCACTACCAAGGATCTTGGCAGAAATATCACGAATTCCAGCAGCTTCAACAATAGCTCTCACAGGACCACCAGCAATAACTCCGGTTCCTTTTGGAGCAGGCTTTAAAAGAACTTTTCCAGCTCCTTTTTTTGCTCTCATAATGAAAGGAATAGTTGTTCCATCTAAAGGAACAGTAATCATTTTCTTCTTGGCTTTTTTAATACCTTTTTTGATAGCAGAAACGACATCTGGTGCTTTTCCAAGCCCAATGCCTACTTTACCTTTTTTATCTCCAACAACCATTAATACGGAAAAACCGACATTGTTGCCTCCTTTAGTTTTTTTAGAAACTCTGGAGATCTGGATAACCTTTTCTTCAAATTCTTTAGGTTCTTGTGTTCTTTTGTGAAATGCTGACATATTTTAAACGTTAATTCCTTCTTCACGAAGAGTCTCTGCAACAGCTTTAACTCTACCGTGATATTTGTATGAACCTCGATCAAACTTTAAATTTTTGATCTTTTTCTTATTTAGATTTTTCACTAACTCTACAGTTACTTTTTTTGCTTTTTCTGTCTTTGTACCAGTAACTTCTTTTTTACCAAGATCACTTGCTGATGCAATTGTTTTACCAGTCTCATCATTAATTACTTGTAAAGAGATATATTTATTAGAACGAAAAACAGTCAAACGAGGACGATCATTTGTTCCAACAATTTTAGATCTAACTCTTTTTCTTCTTTTTTCTTGTTTGGTTAAATTGTGTTTTATAACTGGCATAATACCTTTTTCTTGTTAAGCAGTAGCTGTTTTTCCTGGTTTTGTACGTACAACTTCATCTTCATAACGAATCCCTTTACCTTTATAAGGTTCAGGAGGACGAATAGCTCTAATATTAGCAGCCATTTGACCAACGAGTTGTTTATCTATTCCTTCTATATTAATAGTGTCATTTCCTTCAATAGAGAGTTTGATTCCTTCAACAGCTGCAATCTCTACAGGGTGAGAAAAACCAACAGTAATGCTTGCTCCAGCACCTTTAGCCGCAACTCTGTATCCTGTACCAACGAGTTTTAAAGTTTTCTTGTAACCATTGGTTACACCTTCAATAGCTCCTGCTAATAAACTTCTCACTAAACCGTGGAAAGCTTTGTTCTTTTTTTCATCATTAGCTCTTGTAACAAGGATTTCATTTTCTTCTTGAGTTACTTTTACAGCCCCAACAACAGGAATAGTTAAAGTTCCTTTTGGACCTTTTACCATTACTGATTTTTTTTCTATAACTACAGTTACTCCTTGTAAGAGTTCAATAGGTTTTTTTCCGATTCTAGACATAACTATTTTATCCTTACCAAATTTGGCAAATAAGTTCTCCTCCGACATTTTGTTGTCGAGCTTCTTTATCAGTCAAAAGTCCTTTACTTGTAGATACTATGGTTATTCCATATCCATTCAAAGAAGATGGAACTTTATCTGCTGTAGAGTAAAGTCTTCTTCCTGGTTTTGAGATACGTTGTACACCAGAGATCATAGATAAACGGCCTTTGTAAATTAAAGAAAGAACTAAATCTGATTGTGGTTTTTTCTCCACAACTTCGAAACTTTTTATATATTTACTATCAACTAAAATTTTAGCTATAGATTCTTTTACTTTAGAATGAGGCATTACTACCTCTTTATGTTTTGCAAGAAAAGCATTCTTGATTCTAGCTAGCATGTCTGCGATTGGGTCTGTCATATTATTTACTTGCCTTTACCACTCCAGGCAACTCTCCTTTTAAAGCTAATTCACGAAAAGTAATTCTACTTAACCCAAAATAACGCATGTAACCTTGAGGTCTACCAGTTATTTTGCAACGGTTTTTGCCTCTAGTTGATACTTTATTTGGTTTTTTCTCACCGGATAAAAGATATTTTGAGCGTAAAGCTAAAATCTTTTTATCTTTGGCGATCTTTGATTTCTTAGCCATATTTACTTTTTGTCCTCTTCCTTTTCAAATGGAAAGCCCATAAGCTCTAACATTCGGAAAGATTCCTTGTCATTTTTTGTACTAGTTACGATATTAATTTGTAATCCACGAATACTTTCTATCTTGTCGTATTCTACTTCTGGAAAAACTGTTTGTTCATCAAGAGCTAAACTGTAATTACCCTGTCCATCAAATGCTTTTCTAGAAATACCTCTGAAATCTTTAACACGAGGAAGAGCAATAGAAATTAATTTATCCAAAAACTCCCACATGTGTTCTCCACGTAAAGTTACTGTAACTCCTAGTGGTTCACCTTCTCTTAATTTAAAGTTAGCGATTGATTTTCTAGCAGTTGTTGTTTTGGATTTTTGCCCAGAAATAACAGCAAATTGCTCTGCTACATTAGCAACTACTTTTGCTCTAGCTTTTGGATCTGATGGATCTTTAATACCCATGCTGATAGCTACCTTCTCTACTTTTACTACAGAGAAAACATTCTTATGTTTGAACTCTTTTTGTAAAGTTGAAACCAATTCTTGCTGGTATTTTTGTTTTAATCTATTCATTTTTGCCTATTATTTTTTCTTAGTTGTTTTTTTTGGTGCTACTTTTTTTGTTTTTTTTAAAGAAATAACTGTACCTGTCTTTTTAAAAATTCTTTCTTTTTTGCCATCTTTAGTTACTTTATAACCAACTCTATCAACTTCACCTTTGTCATTCAAAATAGCAACATTTGCTGTTGGAAGAGGTCTCTCTCTTCTAACTATTTCTCCAGGACGACCTGCCTGAGGTTTGACATGCTTAGCATAAATGTTTACATCTTTAACTAAGACTCTGTGTTTTTTAGGAAAAACCTTGACGATTTCACCTTTTTTACCTTTGTCTTTACCACCTGTAACTAGAACTTTATCACCTGTAATCAATTTCATATTATAAAACCTCCGGTGCTAAACTAGCTATTTTATTAAAACCACGCTCTTTTACTTCACGAGCTATTGGACCGAAAACACGTGTTCCAACTGGTTCTGTTTTTTTACGTGACTCAATTACTACTGCTGCATTGTCATCAAAACGGACATATTCACCAGAAGCGCGTCGTTGTTCTTTTTTTGTTCTTACGATTACTGCTTTAACCAATGATCCTTTTTTTATAGAACTATTTGGCTCTGCACTAATGACAGAAGCAACAATGATATCTCCAACATAGCCAAATCTTCTTCTAGATCCACCATAAACTTGGATCGTACGAATTCTCTTGGCACCGCTGTTATCTGCGATTTTCAAAACTGATCTAAATTGTATCATCGCTTATTTTCCTACTTTTTTTGTTATTACAAAATGTTTTGTCTTACTGATAGGTTTGGATTCTTGAATTTCTACAAGATCACCTTCTTTAAGATCTAAACCCTCGAAATGACAAGCATATTTTTTGCTTCTCTTGACGAGTTTCTTATACATTGGATGTTGCCACATACGAGAAACAGTTACTGTTGCAGTTTTTTCTCTTTTAAGAGAAGTTACTTTTCCGGACATTGTTCTCATTATTCTGTTTCCTTCTTCTGTTGCGTTGCTGTCAATTGTCTTTCGCGAAGAATTGTTTTTATTCTAGCGATATCATCAGCAATAGTTCCTACTGAACTAGTATTTTGCAATTTGCCAGCTTTTTTCTCCATTCTTGCTTTAGCAAGAGTCATTTGAAAATCAGCAAGCACTTGTGTAAGTTCTTTTTCTGTTTTTGCTCGTAGTTCTATAATATCTTTTTTATTCATTTTTTATTTCTTCACTATTATTGTTTTTAAAGAAATCTTGTGTCCAGCTTTACTAAAAGCTGCTTTTGCCATTTCTTCTGTTACTCCACTAAGTTCAAAAAGGATTGTTCCTGGTCTAACAACTGCTACGTATGTATCAATTGCGCCTTTACCAGAACCCATTTTTACTCCAACTGGTTTCTTAGTGATAGGTTTATGAGGAAATACCTTGATCCAGTACTTACCCAACCTCTTGGTTGCAAAAGTGATTTTTTTACGAGCAGCTTCGATTTCTCTTGTGCTTACCCAACCACCTGTTAAAGCTTTTAGGCCATATTCACCGAAAGCAAGTTGATTACCCCTGAGAGCAACTCCCTTGTTTTTTCCTCTAAATTGTTTGCGGTATTTTGATTTTTTTGGCTGTAACATAGTACCTTTTAAACAATCTCTCCCTTATAAATCCATACTTTAATTCCGACATAACCTGAGCGGGTTTTTGCTGGAACTTGAAAATAATCGATATTTGCACGTAATGTCTGAGTAGGAACACTTCCTTTGAAGTATTTTTCGGAACGTCCAATTTCTGCTCCACCAATTCTTCCTGAAAGTTGAATCTTTCCTCCTTTTGCTCCTGCAGCCATTACTTTTTCTAAAGCTTGATTAACAGCTCTTCGATGTGGGTAACGATGAATTAATTGAGAAACGATTCTTTCTGCAACTAATCTAGCACTGAGATCTGGATATTTAACTTCTTCAACTTTAAGATCTACTCTTGTCTGAATTTTTTTATTTTTAGAGATATTAAGTAGTTTTTCAACTTCTTTCTTAATACTTTCTAAGTTGGAACCACCTTTTCCGATTACCACACCTGGTCTAGATACCTGAAGAACAATACGAATCTTAGAGATGTATCTTTCGATATCTACTTGTACTAACCCTGCATTAGAAAGTTTTTCACTAAAATATTTTCTAATTTTGTGATCTTCTATTACTTGGTTAGAGTATTGTGCTGGTTTGGCAAACCAACGAGACTTCCAGGAGAAAATCTTTCCCAAACGAAAACCAGTTGGATTTACTTTTTGTCCCATATCTTTATTTCTTTACTTTTTTAACTACTTTTTTGGTTGTTGTTTTAGCTTTTGCTTTTTTAGTAGCTGGAGCTTTTTTAACAACTTTTTTACTTACTTCTTTTTCTGTCTGCTTAGTCTCTAAAATTACCTTAACATGACAAGATCTTTTGAAAATATTGTGAGCTCTTCCTCTACTTACTGCTCTAAAACGCTTATAAGTAGGACCTTCTCCAACCAAAATACTTTTAAGTTCTAATTGATCTACTGGTATATTATGGTTATGAGTAGCATTAGCGATTGCTTGTCTCAAGACCTTTGCTACAACAATACTAGCTTTTCGTTCAATCACAGCCAACTGCTCCATAGCATCTTGAAGAGATAGCTTACGAACAGCATTCGCAACAAGTCTTACTTTGCGTGCGGATTGTCTGGTATTTTTTTGTTCTGCTTTAATTTGCATTATTTATATTTAACCTTTATGTCTTAGCCAAAGTTCTCTTAACAATACGACCATGACCTCGGAAGGTTCTGGTAGGAGCGAATTCTCCCAATTTATGTCCAACCATTCCTTCAGAGATGAAAACTTCAATAAAGTTTTTTCCCTGATGTATAAGAAATGTATGTCCAACGAAATCTGGGGAAATGACACTCTGTCTTGCCCAAGTTTTAATTGGAGTTTTATCTCCTGATCCTTTTTGTTTAATGATTTTTTTCATTAATTTTGGATCTATGTATGGTCCTTTTTTAGTTGATCTACTCATATTTGTTTACTTTGTTCTTCTATCTCGAACTAGCCACTTAGTACTTTTTCTAACTTTACGTGTTTTCTTACCTGGTGCTACATTCTTGCCCCATGGACTCTTTGGATATTTCAAACCAATTCCACTACGTCCTTCACCACCTCCGTGTGGATGTGATCCAGGATGTTGAGCAACACCGCGAACAGTAGGACGAATACCCATTAGGCGTTTTCTTCCTGCTTTACCAATTTTTCTGTTTTTCCAATCAGAATTACCGATCTGTCCTATTGTAGCAATACAATCTTCATGAATCAGTCTCTGTTCACGAGAAGGAAGTTGAACTGTTACATAACTACCATCTTTGGACTGGATCATTGCATGAACTCCAGCACCTCTGACTAATTGAGCGCCTTTACCAGCTCTCATCTCGATGTTATGAATAGGCATACCAACAGGGATATTTTTCAAAGACATAGCATTTCCTGGTCTAGGATCTACTTTTTCTCCAGCAATGATTTCATCTCCGATTTTCAAATTTGAAGGTGCTAAGATGTATTTTTTTTCTCCATCTTTATAGAAAACTAAAGCAATGTTAGCACTACGCATTGGATCATATTCAATTCTTTGAACAAGCCCAACCATGTCTTTTTTACTTCTTTTCCAATCAATTCTTCTTAATCTTTTCTTTACACCACCACCTCGATGTCTAACAGTAATTCTTCCCTTAAATCCACGACCTTGTCTTTTCTTATGACCTGGAATTAAAAGAGATTTCTCTGGTTCACCTTTATGAAGATCACTTCTATCAATAATGACTTGATGTCTTCTTCCTGGTGTAGTTGGCTTAACCTTAATTAACATTATTTATCTCCTCCAACATCAAAAACACTAATAGATTGTCCTGGTTTTAATTTTACTAAGGCTTTTTTAGTTTTTGCTGCAAAAGTCTTTAGTCTTTTTTGGCCAGTACGCTTTACCTTTTTAGGACGCATAACTGTATTAACATTTACTACCTTAACTTCATACATTTCTTGAATAGCAGCTTTGATTTTATTCTTATCTGCAGTTCTAGCTACCTCAAAGGTATAAATATTTTCAACATTAGCTCTTTGAAGAGTTTTTTCAGTGATAACTGGTTTTCTAATAATATAAGGATTCATGATTATTTCTCCTCCTTTTTAACAGCTTTAACTGTTTTTTTCTTAGCAGGAGCCTTTTTTGCAATTTCTTTAGCTACAGGAGCTACTGGTTTTTCAATTACTAAACGATCTTCTAAAACCTTAATAGAATCTTTATTAAAGATCAAAGTATCTGCCATAGCTACTTGTAAAGCATTCAACTCTATTGCTGGAACTGTTATTACTCTTTGAAGGTTTTGTAAACTTCTTCTTAGAAGTTCATTATTCTCACCTAAAACAACAACTATTTTTCCATTCATATCGACCATTTTGTTCAAAAACTTAACTGCCTCAGTGGTTTTCCCACCAATGCTATTCAAATTATCTGTAACAACAATGTTTTCTACCTGCATACTAAGAGCAACTCTTAGAGCTTTAGATTTCATTTTACGAGAAAGATCTTTTTTCCAGTTTTCATTACCAGTTGGACCATGAGCAACACCACCACCCACAAAGATAGGAGCATTTTTGGAACCATGTCTAGCATTACCGGTACCTTTTTGTTTATACCATTTTGATTTTGTTCTCTTCACCGCAGAACGAGTTTTTACTTTGGCAGATCCTTGTCTAAGATTAGACAAATAAACTCTAACAGCTTGAGCTACTAATGCAGGATTACTCTTTTGAGCAAAAACTGAATCACTAACTTCAATAGAACTGCTTTTACTAGTAGGGGTAATGACTTTTAATTTCATGACTTTTTTTGCACCTCTTGAGTTTCAGATTTTGTTTCTGTTGAAATATCTGCTTTTTCTTCTACAGGAGCGACTTCTTCTTTTGTATTTAGACCCATTGAATCTAAATCTAAATTAACTGAGCTTTTTTTACCGACTTTTTCAATACGAACAGAACTTGAATTAAATCCAGGAACTGGGCCAGAAAGCCACACTTCTTGATTTTTAGGATCAATATAAAGAACAGTAAGACCATAAACAGTTCTGGAATCTACTCCATAGTGTCCAGGCATTTTCTTACCCTTCCAAACACGACCTGGTGTTGTACCAGCACCGATAGATCCAGGAGCTCTCTCTCTGTCTGATTGACCATGTGTTCTAGGACCACCATGAAAACCATGTCTCTTTATAACACCAGCAAAACCTCGTCCTTTAGAAATACCTTGAACTTTGACTACATCGCCAACTTCCAAAACCTGCTCTAAAGTAAGAGAGTCTCCGATTTTTAGAGGAGACTCAGTTTCTGCTGTATATTTAACACCTTTAATTTGACGAACACCAAAATCAAAACCACTCTTTTGCATACGTGCACGAAGTGGTTTATCCATGTTTTTTAGTTTCTTTGTACCATAACCAACCTCAAGAATTGTCTGAGGTTGCTTTTTCCAAATTCGGGTAGATTTGTCTGTAAGTAAAGCTTCAGTTTGTCCAACAATAGGATTGTTGCCAACTTTACACTTTGTTACAGCCAATCTCTTTCCTTCTTTGGACCAGGCTTGTGTCATGCCTAGTTTGGTTGCAAAGATTGCGTTTAACATACGTGTTCCAATTTCTTTTTTATTTCTTCTGAAAATCTCTTTTCAAAAGAAGTGAGGGCCTTCTCGCCCTCAACTATGCTCTCTTATATTACTTTGTTACATCTTGATTTGAATGTCTACCCCTGCAGGTAGTTCCAAATGCATCAAAGAGTCAATCGTCTTGTTAGTAGGATTGACTATCTCAATTAATCTTTTATGTGTTCTGATCTCAAAATGCTCTTGAGCATTTTTATCAGTATGAGGTGAGGTCAACACTGTAAAAGACTTTTTATGAGTAGGTAATGGGACTGGTCCCACTACTTTAGCTCCAGTAGACAAAGCTGTTTGTAAAATTTTTCTGCTAGCTTCGTCAGCGACACGATGGTCGTAAGACTTAAGTCTAACTCTAATTTTATAAACGTTTTGTGTTCCAGTGCTTTTTACCATAGTTTATGTACTTTTTATATATTCGGTTTTTTTACTTTTATATAACCCAATATTATTTTATTCTTTCTCTGGCATGCCAGAGGTATTTAAAATCACAGGGCGTGATTATAACTAAATAAATAAGATATGTACAGGGCTAATCCACCTGGGAAACCATGTGATGATTCGCCTTGAAATATCTAGATTCTTGCCTGGAAATAAATTTCCAAACAAGAGTGATGATTATATCAGACTTCTAGAGGGGAAGCAACAACTTGTGTTGAGTAAAAATCATACACTACTTGAAGCAATTAATTCCAGAAATTTTTGTAAAATAACTGGATGGTCAAAAGCTATCTCACCATCAACAATAAACTTGTTGACTTGATCTGCTGGCACTACCACTAGCTCTTCAAACTCTTTATGATCTGGTATCTGAGTCTCATCATACATTTCATCTAAAAGAAGAATAAAAGCAAATGTTATCCAACCACCATTATCACTAGTACAGAGAAATAAAAATTCCCCAATACTTTTATTCAAACCTAACTCTTCAAGAACTTCTCTTTTGGCTGAGTGTTTTCTAGTAGAATCAACTTCCTCAAATTTTCCACCTAGAAGTTGAAGTTTATTGGGAGCCTGCTTACTCCAATCTGGTCTACGATTGAGAATAATAGAACCATCTGGGTTAACAACAATAACTCTAGCAACTTTTTTTTCGAAACTTTTCATAAAAATTAAAATTATTCACTTATATACGTTAACTCTATTTCCTGATCTAAATGCCATGGTGATGGATTAAAAATGCCATCAGCAAATTCCAGTTGTTCAAAACCTTCTCCAATTCCATCGCTCAACTGACCTTGAGTGTATGAAATAAGTAAGTTTTCTTCTTCTTCAGTAAGTTTTCTTGTTGAGTCATATATGACAAAAACATAAAGTTTTTTAGTTTCATGATCAAATTCAAAATGCATGTATCCTTCAGATACACAATCAGGAATTTTATGTCTAAGAGCAAAATATTCTGAAAAGTTTTGATGATAATCTAATTTATCAAAAACTTCTCTTGAATCCTCTGGTAAACAATCTCCTTTAATTACTATTTGAATAGGTTTCTCTATTTCATTTTTTGGCTCAGGCTCTTTAGGAAAACCTGCCTCGATTTGCATCACAGCTTTCTGTCTAGCTTCACTTAATATTTCAGACATATATTCTTTACATAAAAATCTACCATTTAAGGTAGATAAACTTTTAAACTAGATCATATTATATCATCACGAGCAACTTTTTCTTTAAATTTATAAATAAACACTAAAAACCCCCATACTATTTCTAGTACAGGGGTTTTCTATTTTCGGTTTTAACCAAAAGTTACGTTATTTTGTAACTTTAGTAATAGCACCAGCTCCGACGGTGATTCCACCTTCACGGATAGCAAAACGCAAACCTTCGTTAACAGCTACAGGAGCGATCAACTTAACATGCATTTTTGCATTATCACCAGGCATAACCATCTCTACACCATCAGGGAGAGTGATGTCACCAGTAATATCTGTAGTTCTGATATAGAACTGAGGTTTATAACCACTGAAGAAAGGCTTATGTCTTCCACCTTCTTCTTTTTTCAAGATATAAACTTCTGCATCAAATTCTGCGTGAGGATTGATACTTCCAGCTTTAGCCAAAACTTGACCACGTTGGATATCATCTTTACCGACACCTCTTAAGAGGATACCGACATTATCTCCTGCCTGACCATCGTCAAGCATTTTACGGAACATTTCGACACCTGTAACAGTTGTTTTTGAAGTTTCTTTGAAACCAACAATCTCGATTTCTTCACCAACTTTAACTTTACCAGAAGCGATTCTTCCAGTAGCAACTGTTCCACGACCTTTGATAGAGAAAACATCTTCGATAGGCATCAAGAATGGTTTATCTAAGTCACGAACTGGTTCTGGAATGAATGAATCTACTTGATTCATAAGTTCCATAACTTGATCTTGAGCTGCAGCATCACCTTCTAGAGCTTTAAGAGCAGATACACGAACGATTGGAGTGTTATCACCATCAAAACCATATTTGGTTAAGAGTTCACGAACTTCCATCTCAACGAGATCTAAGAGTTCTGCATCATCAACCATGTCACATTTATTCAAAGCAACAATGAGCTTAGGAACGTTAACTTGATTAGCCAAAAGAATGTGTTCTCTTGTTTGAGGCATAGGACCATCAGTAGCAGCGACTACCAAGATAGCGCCATCCATCTGAGCAGCACCAGTGATCATGTTTTTGATGTAATCAGCATGACCTGGAGCATCAATATGAGCATAGTGTCTCTTCTCTGTTTCATATTCAATATGAGAGATGTTAATAGTAACACCACGAGCAGCTTCTTCTGGAGCGTTATCAATATCTAGATAACCCAAAGCTTTATTGGTATTAGTTGGTACTTTTGCTGCCAAAGTATTGGTAATAGCAGCTGTCAAAGTTGTTTTACCATGGTCAACGTGACCGATAGTTCCAATATTGACGTGAGGTTTATTGCGGACAAATTTTTTATCGTCTGACATTTTTTTCCTTTTTGTTTATATTTTTTCTTTTACTACTTTACTACTTAATTAAGTTTAGTTTCCTTGATCAGCTGAAGGAGCTGGCTCTGGATTAGCGATTACAACAGGATTTTTATCCTCTTCTTCTGCAACTAATTCTACAGCTTGTTGATAAATTGCTGCAATTTCTTCTGCTGATTTTTCTATCTCTGCCATATTTTCCTTTATATAAACAACGAATCAAAAACCACACTACCTAGCGCGGATTCCTTTTCGCTCTTCTACAATTTTTTCAGTAATGCTTTTTGGTACCTCATCATAGTGACTTGGTAACAACACACTATTAGCACGACCTTGAGTCATACTTCTCAAGATTGTAACATAGCCTTGCATCTCTGCCAACGGAACAAGTGAAGTGATAATCACTACTTTTCCTCTGTTGGTAGTACCTTGGATCTGGGCTCTTTTACTTCCCAAATCTCCAATTACATCACCCATAAATTCTTCAGGGGTAGTGACTTCAAGTTTCATGATAGGTTCAATAAGAACCATTCCTGCTGTTGGCATTGCTTGACGCATACCAAGAGAACCGGCCATCTTGAAAGATAACTCACTAGAGTCGACATCATGATATGAACCATCGTACAAAGCTACTTGGATATCAACCATTGGGTATCCCGCTAAGAAACCTCTTTCTAGAGATTCTTTGATACCTTTATTTGTAGGTTCAATAAATTCACGAGGAACAGCACCACCACGAATTTCATCAATAAACTCGTAACCAGTACCACGATCTTTTGGTTCTAATCTAAGGTGTACATGTCCATATTGTCCACGACCACCAGTTTGTTTAATATACTTACCCTCACCTTTGGTTGCTTTAGTGATAGTTTCACGATAAGCAACTTGAGGAGCCCCAACATCAGCTTCGACATTGAATTCTCGTTTCATACGATCAACAATAATCTCTAGATGAAGTTCTCCCATACCACCAATAATGGTTTGACCAGTTTCATGATCAACCTTGATAGAAAAAGTAGGATCTTCTTCTGAAAGTTTATGCAAAGCTAAGCCCATTTTTTCTTGATCAACTTTTGTTTTTGGTTCAATAGCCAAACTAATAACTGGTTCTGCAAAAGTAATTCCCTCTAGAACAATCTTGTTTTTATCATCAGAAAGAGTGTCTCCTGTTTTGGTTTCTTTCAAACCAACCACAGCAACGATTTCTCCAGCACGAGCTTCACTAATTTCTTCACGCTTGTTTGCATGCATAAGAAGTAAACGACCAACACGCTCTTTTTTATCACGGGTTGAGTTGTAAACATAGCTTCCAGATTTTAAAACACCAGAGTAAACACGGAAGTAAGTTAACTTACCAACGTGGGGATCTGTTTGAATCTTGAAAGATAATCCACAGAATGTTTCTTCAGGGACCAATTTTCTCTCTATTTCTTCTTCAGTATCTGGATTAGTTCCTTTAATAGATTCAATATCATTTGGAGATGGGAGATATTCCACAACCGCATCCAAAAGAACTTGAACTCCTGTATTCTTCAAAGATGAACCTGCAAAAATAGGAACTAATTTATAATCAACAACAGCTTTACGAAGAGCTTTCTTTAGTTCTTCTGTAGTAATCTCTTCTTCTGCAAAGAATTTTTCCATAAGAGCATCATCTGTTTCGGCAATAGCTTCTACTAACTTACCTCTCATTTCTTCTACTTGCTCTTTATATTCTTCAGGAATATCCATTACTGTTGGTTCTGTAGCAGTAACTTGGTCTTCCCAGAAAAGAGCTCTTCTATCTAAAAGTTGAATTACACCTTTGAAATCATCTTCTGCGCCCATTGGTAAAACCATAACAGCTGGGGTAACACCAAATTTATCTTCAATATCTTGAACGGTAGCCAAAAAGTCAGCTCCTAACTTATCCATTTTATTAACAAAACAAACTCTAGGAACATTATACTTATCAGCCTGACGCCAGACTGTTTCTGATTGAGATTGAACTCCCTCAGAAGCATCAAGAACAGTTACTCCACCATCTAAAACACGCAAGGAACGCTCTACTTCTGCAGTAAAATCAACGTGTCCTGGTGTATCAATAATATTAAAACGATATTCTTCATTGGAAAGATGACTCTCAAAATATGGCTTCCAGAAAGCAGTTGTAGCAGCAGAGACAATGGTAATACCACGCTCTTGCTCTTGAGCCATCCAATCCATAGTAGCAGCACCTTCATGAACTTCTCCGATTTTATAGTTTTTTCCTGTGTAAAAAAGAATACGCTCAGTTGTTGTGGTTTTTCCAGCATCAATATGCGCAATAATTCCAATATTTCTTACTCTATCTAAGGGAACTCTTTTATTTGCGGATTTGTCTGACATATATTTCTTTACTTTACTAAATACTGTTTTTTACTAACCAAAATTACAGATATCTTCCTTTATTCTTGCACAAAAAAGAATTCCATGGCAGGAAATTGGAGATATTGTAAAATTCTACCAACGGAAATGTGAGAAAGCTTTGTTTGCCTCAGCCATTCTATGTGAGCCAGCTTTCTTTTCAATAGCACCGCCAGTATTATCTAATGCACCAAGAATTTCTGACGCAAGTTTTTCTGCGTAAGAATGAAATTCTTTGTTTGGTAATTTATTAGATTCTAAAACTAACCAGCGAACAGCTAGTGAAGCAGCTCTTTTTTCTCTAACTGGCATTGGAACTTGATAAGAAGCTCCACCAACTCTTCTGGAACGAACTTCCATCTGAGGTGTAATATTTTGAATTGCTTCTTGAAGAACTTCAACAGGTTTTTTACCTGTTTTTTCTGCAACCATCTCTAAAGCTGTATAGACTTGTTTTTGAGCGACGCTTTTTTTACCATCTCTCATAGATCTATTAATTAGACGAGATACCAAAACAGAACCATATTTAAGGTCTGGGGTAACTTCTCTAGTTTTTGCTTTTTTTGTTCTCATTGCTTATTTTCCTTTTTTCACACCATATTTACTACGGCTGGTCTTACGACCTTCAACACCTGCACAATCAAATTTACCACGAACAATATGATATTTTACACCTGGTAGATCTTTAACACGACCACCACGAACCATAACCACACTGTGTTCAGCCAAATTATGACCTTCACCTTGGATATATGCCGTAACTTCCATTCTATTGGATAAACGAACACGAGCAACTTTACGTAAAGCAGAGTTAGGTTTCTTTGGAGTCATTGTTTTGACTACAGTACAAACTCCTCTTTTTTGAGGACTCAATGTCTTGACTGGTTTACCAGTGATAGAGTTGTAAGATCTTCGCAAAGCAGCGGCTTTTATACGCTTAGATTTGCTTTTTCTTCCACCCTTTCGAATGAGTTGATTAATTGTAGGCATAAAGTTATTTGTCTTTCTTAATTTTCGATTTCAGATTGTGGGATTGTAACATGATGGGAGTGGTTTTACCACTCGATGTTATAACCCCACAATTAATTTATATATCCATTGCACGTTCTCTACTGGTTGGAATTAACCTACCAATAATAACATTCTCTTTTAATCCTTCTAAATAATCTATTTTTCCAGAAGAGGCTGCATCTGTTAACACTTGTTTTGTGTGTTGGAAAGATGCTGCAGATAACCAAGATTCTGTGAAAAGTGAAGATCTAGTGATACCAAGTAATAAAACTTTGGCAGTAGCAGGTTCTCCACCAGCAGCCATTGTTTCATCATTTACAGCCATAAACTTACTTCTTTCAACAACTTCACTAGTCAAGAATTCTGTATCTCCACTCATCTCTATACGAAGCTTATCACCCATTTTACGAGTAATAACTTCAAAGTGACGATCATTAATACCGATTCCTTGAGATTCATAAACAGCTTGAACTTGAGATATAATGTGCTCTTGAGCATATTGAAGTCCTTGAAGTTGAAGCAATTCTTGAATATCAGCTCCACCAGAAGTTAAGAGTTGACCTGGGTGAACTAAATCACCATCTTCAACTAATAAACTCATACCAGAAGGAATAGGATAAGCCTCTTCTTCTGTTGGTGGAGTTACTGAAGTAACAGTAACTGTCTTTTCATCTTCATTTTCTTCAATCTTGACTTTTCCACTAATTCTAGTCATCACTGCAGCGAGTTTTGGATTACGAGCTTCAAGAAGTTCTTCTACACGAGGTAGTCCTTGAGTCACATCAAGACCAACGATACCACCAGAATGTTTAACACGCATAGTAAGCTGTGTTCCTGGCTCACCGATAGATTGAGCAGCGATTATTCCAACTGGAACTCCAATCTCTACTTTTTCTCTAGTAGAGAAATCCCAACCGTAACATTTCTGACATAAACCTTTACGAGCTTCACAAGCTAAAGGAGAGCGAATCACTACTGATTCAATAGATTCATTAAGATCAGCAGCTTTTGCTACATCATCATTAACAATATCACCTTTTTTCGCAATGACTTTTTTACCATCCTTGATATCTTCAGCCAAGAAACGACCAATGATTCTGTCATAGAAAGCAGCTCTTCTAACACTCTTATAAATCTCTAAACCTTTAGTAGTTTCACAATCTTCCATTCTAATAATGGCATCATGAGAAACATCACTTAGACGTCTGGTTAAATATCCAGCGTCAGCTGTTTTGATAGCAGAGTCAGTAAGACCTTTACGAGAACCTCTAGCAGAAGTTACGTATTCAAAGATAGTTAAACCTTGTCTAAAGTTGGACTTAGTAGGCATTTCAACAATGTTACCAAGAGGATCAACAACCAAACCACGCATAGCAGCTAATTGTTTTACCTGATCTTTAGAAGCACGAGTACCTCCAGAGTCAATCATTATTTTCACTGCATTATCATCAGTATAAGAATCCCAAGTTTTTTCAGCTAACTCATCAGTAGTCTGCATCCAAATATCGATAGATTTACGACGACGTTCTTCATCAGTGATAAGTCCCTGAAGATAACTCTCTTGAACTTTCTCGACTCTTCTATTTGCAGTATCAATAATAACTGGTTTGTTATCAATGATTTTACAATCAGTAACAGACACAGAAATTCCAGAGATAGTGGCAGCTTTAAACCCAAGATTCTTGATAGAATCAATAAGTTTTGAGACTTTTTCGTCATCATACTGCTCGATAGCTCTAGTAATCAACTCTTTAATGTCTTTAGCCTTAACTGGTTTATTGATGAAATCAACTTCTTCTGGAAGAAGATCGTTGTAATGTAGTCTTCCAATAGTAGTTGCTACTAAACCTTGACCTGGAACTCTGACAGTAATAGCCTGTCGAAGATCTACTAATTTGATCTGGTAAGCATGATATGCCTCATCAACTGAAGCAAAGATTGTAGAAAATTTATCGAATTTAGCATCAATGGAAGTATAGTAATACACACCCATAGCCATTTCCTTATTTGGAACGGTAATAGGTTCTCCATTAGCTGGTTTCAATAAATTGTGAGTAGCCATCATTAACTCTTCGGCTTCTCTACGAGCTTCTTTTGTCAAAGGTACGTGAACAGCCATCTGATCACCATCAAAATCAGCATTGTATCCAGAACAGACACAAGGATGTAAACGGATAGCACTTCCCTCTATAAGTTGAGGATAGAAAGCTTGCATACCTAGTTTATGAAGAGTAGGAGCACGGTTCAAAATCACAGGGTGATTAGCCGTTACTTTTTCCAAAACATCATAAACTTCTGGTTCTCTACGATCTATAAGATGACGAGCACTCTTAACGTTAGGAGCAACTCCTTGAACAATCAATTCACGTAAAACATAAGGTTTGAAAATCTCCAAAGCCATGTCTTTTGGTAAACCACATTGATCTAACTTGAGTTCTGGACCAACAACGATAACGCTACGACCAGAATAGTCAACACGTTTACCCAATAGATTCTGTCTGAAACGACCTTGTTTACCTTTAAGCATCTCTGAAAGAGATTTTAGAGGTCTACGATTGGATCTACGACGAGTTTGACGAGCTTGACTACTATCGATCAAAGAATCAACAGCTTCTTGAAGCATACGTTTTTCGTTACGTAAAATAATATTAGGAGCACCTAAACTGATAAGATGTTTCAAACGATTGTTACGGTTAATAACTCTTCTATAGAGATCATTGAGATCTGAAGAAGCAAATCTTCCACCAGATAATTGAACCATTGGACGAAGGTCTGCTGGTAATACTGGAAGAATCTTAAGGAACATCCAAGATGAATTAACTCCAGCTTTTTTGAATCCTTCTACAACACGTAATCTTTTAGTAGCTTTGATTTTCTTAGCACCTTTGCTTTCGATCATTTCTGAACGAAGCTTTTCAACTAAGCTATCCATATCTACTTCTTTTGCAAGTTCTAGAATACTCTCGGCACCCATTCCTACAGTAAGATGAGATGCAGCATCATATTCATCAAGTTTGAGATATTCATCTTCACTAAGAACACTTTGTTTCTTTATTTTCTTGACCATAGATTTAATTGTTTTATAAATCTCTGATGTTTGCTCTATCTGAAGCTCTAACTGTTGTTTGATATTAGATAAATTCTGCTTAGCTTTAAGCTTAATTTCCTCTAATTTAAGTTGTAAAGTTTCTTTACTCTTAACTTTTTCTTTCAAAGTAGCAACATCTTTTTCCAACTGATCTTGAAGTTTGAGAATATCTTTTTCAGCGGTTGATTTTAACTCATCATGAGCCGCAACTAAGTTTACTTCCAAACGTTCATTAACTTCATTTTTCTCTTCATCATCTACTGCTAAGACAATGTATTGAGAAAAATACATGATGGAGTTCAAGTTTCTAGGTGAAATATCTAGTAAAAGTGAAAGTTTTGAAGGAGCACCTTTAAAGAACCAAATATGAGCAACAGGAGCTGCTAACTCAATGTGAGCCATTCTTTCACGACGCACTTTGGATTGGGTAACTTCTACACCACACTTATCACAAACAATTCCCTTATAACGAATTCTCTTGTATTTTCCACAGTAACATTCATAGTCTTTTACTGGACCAAAGATCTTCTCATCAAAGAGACCATCTTTTTCTGGTTTTAAAGAACGGTAATTAATAGTTTCAGGTTTTTTAACCTCGCCATGTGACCAAGATCTCATCTCTTCTGGAGAAGCGATCCCTATTTGTAAAGCTGAAAAGTCAATAATATTTTTCATATGTTCCTTTAGTAACGTATTTTTTACGCTGCTTCTCCTTCCTCATCAGTAGAATCATCCTTTTCAGGATCTCCTTCAGGGTTAATTGGCTCTTCTTCTAGATCAGCTACTGCTGAATCCTTAGTCTCTTCTTCACCATTTTCATCACTCTTTGATTCTTCGTCAGAACCTTCAGAACTATCTTTGTCATCGTCTTTACTATCATCTTCTTCGATAGGAGTTGGTACTTCTTCTACTTCTTCTACTTCTTCTGAATCAATCGGAGTAATTGTTAAAGCTAATGAATTTAGCTCTCTCATTAACACCTTAAATGATTCTGGAACAGAAGGAGCTGGAATATCATCTCCCTTAACCATTGCTTCAAAAGCATTGGCTCTTCCCCGAACATCATCAGACTTGATAGTTAACATTTCCTGAAGAACGTGAGCAGCACGGTGAGCTTCAAGGGCCCAGACTTCCATTTCTCCCAAACGTTGTCCACCCATTTGAGCTTTACCACCCAAAGGCTGTTGAGTAACGAGTGAGTAAGGACCTGTAGAACGAGCATGAGTTTTATCTTCAACCATGTGACTTAGTTTCAACATGTATCCAATACCAACCACACTTTCTTCACTGAAAGCTTCTCCAGTTCTACCATCAAAAAGTTGAGCTTTTCCAGAAGCAGAAAGACCTGCTCTTTCAAGTTCACTCCAGATTTTACTTTCATCTATTTTTTCGAAAGCAGGGACAGCTACACGATAACCTAGTTTTTTAGCTGCCCATCCAAGATGAGCTTCTAACAACTGACCTAAGTTCATACGAGCTAACACAGAAAGTGGGGAAATAATGATATCTATAGCAGTACCATCTTCCAAATGAGGCATGTCTGCAGATGGAACAACTTGAGAGATAACTCCCTTATTTCCATGACGACCAGCCAACTTATCTCCAACTCTAATCTTACGAATTTGAGCTACTTTAACGATTACTTCTTTGAGGGTTCCAGGGTTAAGTTCATCACCTAACTCTCTATCCAAAACTCTAACTTCAATAACTGTTCCAGTCTCACCATGAGGTAATCTTAAAGATGTATCACGAACCTCTTTGGATTTTTCACCAAAGATAGCTCTTAATAGTCTTTCTTCTGGTGAAAGTTCTGTTTCTCCTTTTGGAGCAACTTTACCAACCAAGATATCTCCTGAGTTTACTTGACTTCCAACTCTGATAATACCTTCCATAGTTAGATTGCTTAGATAAGCTTCACTAACATTAGGAATATCATTTGTTAAATCTTCTGGACCTAATCTAGTATCCATGACTCTTGCCTTGTACTCATTAATTTGAATAGAAGTAAGAGAGTCATCTTTTACCAAACGATCAGAGATAACGATAGCATCTTCATAACCCAAACCATCAAATGATGTGTAGGCAATTAAAAGGTTACTTCCCAAAGAAAGTTCTCCTTCATCAGCTGAAGCACCATTAACAACGATGTCTCCTTTAGCCAATTTTTGGCCAAGTTTGACAACAACACTTTGTGAATAACAAGTACTTTGAGAAGTTCTTTCGAATTTCTTGATATTGTAAGTAACAATACCTTTGCTGTAGTTAATGTTTTCATTTGTCTGTTGTTCAAAAAATGCTGCTGCAGATTTATGATCAGATTTATTTAATTTCAAATCTACTCTGTTTGCATCAACATAATCAATAGTTCCAGGGTATTGTGCAGCAATTGAGTGACTCATAGCTGTAGAAATTGCTTCCTCCATACCAGTTCCAACAATAGGAGCCTGAGGTTTTACCAAAGGAACGGCTTGACATTGCATGTGAGTACCCATCAAAGCACGGTTAGCTTCATCATGAGCAATAAATGGAATAAGAGAAGCAGAAGTACCAATAACTTGACGTGGAACTATGTCAATATACTCTACGTCTTTGACAGAACCCTCAAGAAATTGATTCATATGACGGAAAGGAACCCATTCGTCTTGAATGACACCCTTTTCATCGATATTAATACTGGCATGAGTAATCTTGTAGTCTTCTTCTTCATCAGCTGCAAAATAAGTTATGTTTTCATAATCTATAGCAATCTTGTCTCCTTTTTTCTTGAGTTTGAAATAAGGAGCTTCTAAGAAACCGAACTCATTAACTCTAGTATATAAAGCAAGATAAGTAACCAAACCAATGTTAGGACCTTCTGGAGAACGGACCGGACAAATACGAGAATATTGTGAGGCATTAATGTCACGCATAGAGAACGAAGCACGCTCTCTAGTCACACCACCTGTACCCATCACAGAAAGTCTACGTAAGTTATCGATTTCAGAAAGAGGATTTGTTTGATCCAAAATAGCAGATAATCTGTTTCTACGGAAAAATTCAGAGATAGTTGCTATTAAAGGACGAGCATTAACCAGTGCTGCTGGTGTTAAAGTCTCATCTGTTTTTGTAAGAGACATTTTTTCACGAATAGATCTCTCCAAACGAATAAGTCCAATACGGAAAGCACTAGTCTTAACAAGCTCTCCAACTCTACGAACACGACGATTACTCAAATGATCAATATCATCTGTTTTTCCAATACCATTTTGTAACTGCATTAAATATTTGAAGGTAGTAACCATATCATCTGGAGTAAGAACAGTTGTTTCTTTCTTAACATCGATTTTTAAACGACGATTAAGTTTATAACGACCGACAAGTCCTAGATCATAACGTCTGCCATCAAAGAAAAGCTGAGAAAAATATTCTTTTGCTGTTTCTAGTACTGCTGGCTCACCAGGTCTCATCTTCTCGTAAATCTCGATCAATGCTTCAGCTTGACTACTAGTAGGATCTTTTTTCAAAGTATTTTCTAAAAGATCGAATTCATCTTGACTAACAACATCTTTCAAAAGTTCTCTAATCGCATCATCTGTTTCATAACCCAATGCACGAAGCAACACGGTTGCAGGCATTTTTCTACGACGATCAACCTTGATAGTAATAATATTTCTACGACCAACATTCATTTCTAACCAAGAACCACGTAATGGTCTGAGTTCTGCTTTATAAAGAACTCTGCGTGAAGCAACATCAGCATCACCCAAAAATGAAACACCAGGAGAACGAACTAACTGAGTAATAATTGCACGTTCAATACCATTAATAATAAAAGTACCCATATCAGTCATCATTGGTAAATCACCTAGAAAGACTTCTTGAGTTTGTTCTTCGCCTGTTTTCTTATTAAGTAAAGTTGCTTCTACATAAAGAGGCTTATCATAAGAGACGGCTTTGCTTTTTGCTTTAGATGGAGAATATTTTGGTTGACCAAAACGATAAGAGCCGAAAGAAAGAGACCAGTTTTTACCTGTAAAATCCTCTATTCCTTTTTCACCGTTTACTTCTTTCAGAGAGCCCGCAATTCCTTCTTCCAAAAACCATTTATAGTTTTCTTTCTGAAGTTTTATAAGGTCCATTTGTGGTAGTACCTTGTGTTCTTTTCCCCAGTTAACGCGAGCCTGCTTTGACATGAAGTGTCCCCTCTATATGATTAATATGACTAGTTCTTTTTAGATTACTTTAAGTAAAAATTACCTCAAGTAATCCGATTTTGTCTTTTCAGACAAAAAGAGAGACGTACTGCTTTAGTCGTCTCTATTTATCAAAAATTTATACGGTGTGATTGTTGTAGTCAATCATTCTGTAAAATAAGTATTTCTTTTTTTATTTCTTTGCTATACTGTTGTGTAACAAAGTCTTTTATTGGTTTTTGTGCCTGCTGTAAGGATAAAAAACGAAAAAACGACTTTTCGCCAGAAAGCCTACACGCTTACACAATAATTGGCAATTCTACCAGATAATTATCACTAGCGCAAGTACTTGGCCACATTAGCATTATGCTCTTCAAGAGTGTTCCCAAAATGTATCTCTCCTTGTCTATCATGAATGTAGAATAAAGCTCCAGTATTAACAGGATTCAAAGTAGCTTTAATAGCATTAAGTCCTGGGTTTGCTATCGGTGCTGGTGGAAGTCCTGGATATTTATAAGTATTAAAAACAGAGCTTAATTGTTTATCTGCAGCTGTGGGAGTAATCCACCATGAATCTTGAGCAACATCATAGCCCTTTATATACTGAAGACTAGCATCTACTTGAAGAGCCATTCCAATATCTATTCTTTTCCACAGAACACCAGCCACTTTTCTCATTTGATCATAACCTTTTGATTCTCTCTCGATAATAGAGGCCATTGTTAAAACTTCATTTAATGAATAATTTGTATTTTCCAAATCAGAAGCTAAGCCTTTAGAAATCTTTTTATCAAAAGTTTGTTGAAATAAATTAACAAGTTGCTGAGCAGATATTTGTCTCGGAACTAAGTATGTATCTGGAAACAACTTTCCTTCAGAACCAGCTGTAAGTTGTAAGAACTCCTCTTTATCAAAATTATCAAGCTCTTGTGTTGATAAACTATCCGCTATTTCTTCTCTTCTCCAACCCTCAGGAATAGTCACCCAAACATCATAAGTTCCTTGAGTAAGTTTCTTGGCTACCTGGGCTGTAGACATACTTGGTGAGAGATCAAAACTACCAGCTTGAATTTTCTTTGCTAAACCATCTTTTTTGACAATAAAACGAAAAGCCAAAGGATTCTTAATAAAACCAGCTTCTTCTAACCTAGAAGCAATAATAGAAACAGCCTGTCCCTTGGGAATAATAAAAGTAGCTGTCTGAGTTTCATCAAGATTAATAGGACTCACCACTACCAAAAAAGCCATCCAGAGAGAAACTAGAAACAAAACAAAAAATAAAGGAAGTAAAATAAAAAATCTTTTTTTAGAAGAATTTCTTTTTGTAATTTTATGGATTTTTTTACGCTTCATAATCAACTATCTCCACTAATAAGAATTAGTAAGAAGACAGTGTAGCACATCATAAATATCTTTGCTGTATACCAGTCTAAAAGTGATATAGATATAATAATATTATCTAAGAAATATAAGGCTTTTATAAGTTTCTAGTTCTGAAATAAAAAAATGAGAAAACTAGTTTTGTTCCAACCAATCTTCTAAGATAATTGCCGCTGCAAAATGATCAATCTGACCAGAGCGGGTAGATCTTTTGATTCCTTGTTGCTGTAAACGTTTTTCAACAGCTTGAGAACTGAGAGTTTCATCAAAAAACTCTATAGAAACTTCTGTTGTTAACTTGAGTTCTTCAACAAATTTTTCTGTTTTTATAGCCATCTCTCCCTCTGATAAACCAACAACTATTTTTTCAATGTTTTCTCTGATAATTATCTCTCCTAATTTATCAAATAAATCATCTTGATTTGCCAAAACTTCTAGGGGCTCAGCCAAAGTTCCTCTAGAAACAGCTACTCCAACTCGCTTTGTACCAAAATCTATAGCTAATATTTTTTTCATTTATTCTTTACTAACTGGGCTGTTACTACCCCTCTTCTAAGATAAGTACCCTCTGGGGTACAAGTCACTAACTTTAACTGCCTGGCATCATAACGCTGAGAAAGTATATAAGTATCAGTAGGTTTTACCTCTGTTTTGCTCTGAACGACATAAGTATATTTTACTCCTTCTACAGTCACAAAAATCTTATCTCCTCTTTCTAGAGTCATAATATAACTAAAAATAGATTTATATCTTCTAGAGTTACTTTCATCTGGATTATAAAACTGTCGCAAAATAGAGTGACCAAAAATAACAGGAGAACCAGCCTGTCCTGGATTGGCTGTACCTGGATATTGAATCAAACCATGATTCAAATCTGTTCCACCAACAGCAACTATCGCATTTTTAACATCTACTTTGGGAATATCTATCATATATGAGATTACTTGTCCCTCTTCTGCATCTTGGGCAAATTGAGGTGCATCATCACTCCCAAACCAATTGCTCAAATTAGTATAATCTAGAGCTGTATCAAGAATAATCGGCTCACTATCAGAATCTTCTTCACCAAACTCTTCTGCAGAATAACCCTGAGAATCTGCCAAGAATAAAGGTGTCGCATCAAGGACTTGGTCTGGAGGAACTGGAGCTTTTAATTGAGATGTATTCTGAGATAAATCATCAACATAATATGCCAAAATCGGATAGGTCGCACTGCCAACAAGAGCAATTCCCAGTAATAATAAAACTGTAGGTAAAATAGCAGCTCCCATCCTAATAGCTTTTGGAATATTTTGACGAAAGTTTTTTTCTTTGAGAGCTACTTCTCTTTTTTCTTTGTTTTCTGCAAAAGAAAATCTATTAGATAATTTCTCTATTTTTTTCTCGATTTTGTCTAGAGAAACTCCATCATGAATAGCTCCACGATAAATCTTTACCAAGTTTTTTCTTTGATCACTAGATAATGGTTGCTTTTTCTTTTTCACTGAGCAGTGTCTTCTTTAATAGTAATAATAATTCTCTCTTTATCTTCTGGCACTGTTGAGACAAAAGTTTTGGCTAAAGAAGGTTTTACCTGATATGAGGCACCTCTAATTTCTGGTCTTTCAGATATTTTCCCAGCTACAGCTTCTAAAGGAAGTCCTTTTAGGACAGAAATAATATTCTCCATATCAAAAATAGGGAGAGCTTTTGCGCTGATGTTTGCAGAAAGAACAACCTGAGCACTCTTGGTTGCTTCTTCTTTGGGTGAAGAAAGAATCTCTGGATCCTTATCAGTAAGTTCATAACCTTCTGGAATTTCTTCTTTCAAGAGCTCCAAAACTAGTGGCTGGATATCTTCAGATGAATATCTCACAGCTTCAAAACTCATCACTAATTCCAAAGCCAATTCATCTGCCTCTTCACCTACTTTTCCACCATAGTCAGCTTCTTCTACAGCTTGATTACCAGTTAGAACATAATATAAGCCATCTCCAGATTTTGATGAAAAATCATCTTGAGCTTTTGTAGATAACTCTTTTTTCAAAGAAGATAGCACTTCTTCTTTATCATCTTCCGAAATCACCCTAATTTCTCTACTAGATCCTCCAGAGAAAGTCTCTATTGAAGAAGCTGAGTATGTCCCTGTATCAAAACTTCCTATAGATAAGGAAGATTCTTTTGCTATGTTTCCATCAGCTCCAATTTTCGTAGCTGTTACTTGAGTTTCTAGTTTTCCATAATCTTTAGTTTCACTTGTCCCTGACTCGGTCACAGAAGCAGAAGCTACCGTTATTTCTTCATCTAGAGAAAAATTAAAACTACCTGCAGAGAGAATAGTTCCTGCAGCGAATGTTTTTGGTGAAGTGGTTTTATTAAAAATCGTGATTTTACCTTTGGCTTTTTCACCAGCCAACTTTACTCCAGTAGTATCAACTACTTTTGTGCCAGAAAACTCTTCTGTTTCTAGTTCTCCACGAAGGATAAGTTTTTCTACATTAGATGTTGCTACGGTAGGATCGACAAGTATCTCAACATCTTTGGAAATTACTTTTTCTGCTAATTGTAAAGATATCTCGACTTTATAAGAAAAAGTTAGCCAACCAATAAACAAGCCTATTGAAGCAACTATTCCACCGATAACTCCACCTAAAATCATGTTTTTATGAGGATGATTTTTATACCAAGCAGCAAGTTTTCCTTTAAATCTATTTTTCTTTTTAGCTGAAAATGGTGATTTTTTTTCAGATTTTTCTTTACTAGATAAATCCATATGTGATGATTTTCTTTCTGGTCTATCTTCAGGCAAATCTTGAGCAACAATAGGAATACCAAAACTGGTTGCTGCTTGTTTTTTTGCATCAGTCTCTACAGATGCAAAATTATCTCCAGCTAAATCTGGATCCACACTTTCAAAACCAAAATCATTAGAATCTGTTTTTGCATCAGTCTCGTTTTTACCAGTTTCCTGATTTTCATCATCTGACTTAAGCACAATACTTCTGGTATCTGCAACAGCCATTCCTCCTTGTTCTATAACAGAATTTAAAACTTGATTGCCTGTAAACTGCTCTATCAATGGAGCCTGAACAAAAGGATGTTTATCTGCCCAATCATAACCAATAATTTGTGTACGAATTTCTTGAATTTCTTGATCTGGAAGCACTAAGGATGCCAAAACCATTTTGGCTGGTAAAAAACTAGTTTCATTGTTTTTCTCTTCTTTGAATCTAGCCAACCCCTCTACTATGTCAGATACAACCTCGGCAGATCTGCCAACAGATAACTGTTGAGTGACTTTACCTTTTTTCAGTAAAATTAAAGAAAGTGCCGTTTCTTGAACATAAACAATAATCTGAGAAATCATTTTATCTCTAGATAAAATATCTTGAACTAAAGCATCTGTGAGAACAACAAAACCAACTGGTTTCAAAGAAAGACTTTCCGCTAGTTTTTTGATAAAAGGTTTTTTCTCTTTTACTAGGCCATCATCATCGACCCACTTTGGATCAAAACCAAATACAACTTCATCTACTGCCTCAGAAGCTGAACCTAGTTCTTTCAAAGCATCATCTGTAGCAATTACCCCATCTTCTTCAGTTTCAAAAGAATAAAGAGCCGAAGTGTTCTTTGTCTGTATTTCTCCAGTTCCAATGTTCCAAAAAGCAGCTCTCACTCCTTTTTCTGTAAAAGTAATACAAAGAAATGAATTCTCTGGAACTTCTTGCGGAGCTTTTTTATTCTTCTTAGAAGAAAATAATGACATATATATATATTTCTGTATCAGTGATACCACAACCAAAACGCCTCTAGCGCTTTGTCTCTATTTAAGCAAAGTTATGAGGGGAAAGGAAGGGGGTGTTTTAAATTAAAAAATATCGAACTTTATGAAAAAAAAGTAATTATTTATTCATATTTAAGATGATTTACTCTGGTCTAACTCTAGCGTAAACTCTTCTAACTCCAGCCGAAACAGCCTTCTCCTTAAAAATCTCTATTGAGCCAATCTTACCGGTACTCTCAACATGAGGACCACCACATAATTCTTTGGAAACCCAATCATTCTCTTCATCAAGACCAACAGTATAAACAGTGACTTCTTCTGGATATTTCTCGACAAAGAAAGCCAAAGCACCAGCCTTTAGAGCAGATTGTTTCTGCATCGAGATTTTAGTAACTGGATAATCAACTGCTATCCATTTATTTACCTGATCTTCGACTTGCTTCAGTTCATCTTTGGTAACTGCCTGAGGATGTGAAAAATCAAACCGCAGTCTTTTACCAGTAATATTAGAGCCTTTTTGCGAAACTTCTTTACCAAGTACTTTTCTCAAAGCAGAATGAATAAGATGAGTTGCGGTGTGGTATTTTACTGTGACTTCAGAGTGATCTTGCAATCCTCCTTTGAATTTTCCTACAGAAGCTGTACGAGAAAGATCTGCATGTTCTTTTTTTATGACCTGGAATTTATTTTCTAAATTCTTTTGAATAGAAAGTTTTTGAGATTCTGCTTCTTCCAAAGAAAGCTCTACCGGAAAACCGTATGTTTCATATAAAGTAAAAGCTAACTCTGCAGTAAGTTCTGATGTTTTTTGAGTAGATTTCTCAAACTCTCGAAGTCCTTTTTCTAGAGTACGAAGAAACTTCTTTTCTTCTTGATTCAAAACCTCAGTAATAGTTGCTTGTTTTGCTTCTACTTGTTGATAAAAATCAGCATAAATCACTACTATACTTGGCACAAGTTTGCCCAAGAAAGCTTCTCCTATACCCATCTTTTTTCCATATCTAATAGCACGTCGAAGTAAACGACGCACATAATATCCTTGATCTTTATTAGATGGAAACACACCATCAGTAATCAACATCACAGCAGCTTTTACATGATCTGCAATTACTCTAAATGATTCTGGTTCATCAAGATATTTTTTACCTGAAATTTTTTCTAAAACTTCTATGATAGGAGTAAATAAATCAGTCTCAAAAACATCGTTAGTTCCTCTAACCACAGTCAGAGTTCTCTCCAAGCCACCCCCAAAGTCAATATTTTTCTGAGGTAGTACTTCAAAACCTTTATCTGTTTTTTGATACTGCATAAAAACAGAGTTACCAATCTCCAAGAATCTTCCACAATCACAATTCACATGACAAAGTTGATCTTTCCAGATGGATTTTTCATGTAATCCAGCTTCTGTACCAAGATCATAAAAAACTTCACTATCAGGTCCACCTGGCTCACCAATAGGCATGTTCTGAGGAGCTCCAGCTCTAGACCACCAGTTATTATCTCCATAAGGAAAAATTCTGCCATCTTTTAGACCATGTTTTTCTGCATTATCCAAAACTTTAGCTTCTATTCCTTTGGTTGCAAAAATTTCTTTCCAAATCCCTATAGCTTCTTCATCTTTAGGAATTCCGAGATCTTCATTTCCTTCATAAACAGTCACAAAAAGTTTCTGTGGATCTAAACCAAGTTCATCAGTTAAAAAATCAAAGTACCAATTGAGTTGTTCTTTTTTGAAGTAATCACCCAAAGACCAGTTGCCCAACATCTCAAAAAAAGTAGTGTGTCTATTATCTCCAACTTCTTCAATATCCTGAGAACGAAAACATTTCTGTGAATCAACGATCTTATCTCCATTGGGATGTTTTGCCCCCAAAAGATAAGTAATCATTGGTTGCATTCCGGAACCCGTAAAAAGGGTTGTAGGATCATTTTCTGGTACAAGGGGAGATGAAGGAACGGCGACGTGACCAACTTTGGTAAAGAAATCTAAGTATTTTTGGCGGAGTTCTGAAGCGGTAATCATGGTGCAATTATAACAGGAGAATTTAGACTCCTTTAAAACGATTTTTAGTTTTTTTGGCTTTGAGTTTACGGACAGCAGAATTAGCTTGTTTCTTCTTGTCTGAAGTAGGATTTTTGGGAGAAGTTTTATGACTAGTGATTTCTTGACTAGCTTTATCTAATGTTTCTTTGAAGATGCTCCATAAATCTTGTTCTGCATGCTCGATTACCCCATCAGATAATAAATCAGCAGAAGCTTCTTGCCAATGTTTTTTGAGTTCTTTACGAAGTTTTACCCCATCATCAGTCCCGAATAAATACATTCCAGCTGCACCAGCTGCGAGACCCACTACAAAACCAGCCATGAGGTTTTCTTGATTAAAATTATTTTTTCTTAGTGTCATTTTTTCTTTGAGTAAGCCAGCCAGTAAATGATTCAAACACTTTCACTCCTGTTTGAAATCCAGAGGCCATGCCTCCAAGATTCTGTAAAGGTGAAATGAGAGAATTAAACTTAGCTTCTGCTTCATCAAGAGTTGTGTTGACTTTATTGAGAGTTTTTTTGACTTCAGAAAGAACCAAAATAATCTGCACTCCAACCACCGAAAGAATGATTGTTAAGATAACGGCAACGACTGTTAAAACTGTTGGTAAAATATTTTCCATAAAAATTTCCTTTATACCTCTATCTTACCCGAAAAATAATAGACTTGCACTCTTTAAAAGAATAAAAAATTAGAAACGAACAAATACTGTTCTTTGTTCTGTATTTTTCTTTTCCTGTCGATCAATAGACTCTACAGTAATTGTAGACATACCTTCATTAGGAAGAGTGATATTTGTCTCGAAATATCCATCTGATTGGACATCGATTACCTGAGAGTTAATCATTATTTTGGCTTCTGGCTCAGTAAGTCCTTTAATAGTAACTTGAGGAGAAACAACGGCATTTTCTACAGGAGAAGTAATGGTTATTTTTGGTGGAGAAATAAATGAATACCAACGAATAGCTATATAAGCAAATAAAACTAGGAAAACACTAATCCCACCAAGCAAAGCAAATCTCACTGAAGAAAGAAAAGGTGCCCTAGATGATTTCAGAAATTCTTGAGGAACAAGTTTGCCTTTATTGCCTTCCTTGAAATCACGACGCAGTAAAGCCAACATTGGATCTGGGTCAAAATTGAGGACCCTAGCGTAAGCTTTGATATAACCTTTGACAAAAACAGAAGCAGGAAGATCTTTGAATCTATTTTCTTCTAAGGCGTAAAGTAGGCCTTCTTTGACTCGGATTTCCTGAGCCAATTGAGTTCGAGAGACTCTACGTTTTTCTCGCTCTAGCTTCAAAAGCTCGCCAACTGTTTTTGTTTGTTGAATCATTTTTTAAATTTAATCTTTAAAGTAGACCTACTATTTTGATAAAAGTTCTCTTACCAAGCGTGAAACCATAGCTCCATCTGCTTTACCAGCTACTTTTTTCATGACCATCCCTGTTGCTGGACCTGGTTGTGCTTCTGGCATACTGTCTACAACTTCTTGGACTATTTTACGAACTTCTTCTTCACTCATTTGTTGTGGTAAAAACTTTCCCAAAACGTCTAGTTTTGTCTGAGCTTCATCGATAAGATCTTGTCTATCGCCTTTTTTATAATCGTTGATAGCATCTTTCCATTGTTTGACCATTTTGGTAATTATTTTCTGTAATCCTGCATCATCTTGAGGGCCGTTATCTATCTCAAAGTTTTTTAGTTCTGAAAGAATGAGGCGCAATGTAAGTAGAGTTTCTGAATCTCTAGCTTTCATGGCTTCTTTCATTTGTGAGGTAATAGTATCTTTTAGTGACATGGGTCCTTTCGCTAAATTAATCGCTGAAAATCTATTATATACGGTTTTTTTGCTTTCTTGAGAGAGCCTGGGAATTCAGTAAATCTATATTGAAAAGCTGATTTAGAATATAATCAAAGAGATCAATTAGCTCAGTTGATTAGAGCACACCGCTCACATCGGTGAGGTTATCAGTTTAGATGCGATACTGAACACAAGCTGAAATATCATAAGCCAAATTTGTTATATTTTGTTTTCTTGTGTACTATTTACTTTATAAGGTGTTGTATATACAATACAACATAAGACTGGAACAAAAAAATGCCAAAATCTTTTGGACAATTCATAAGAAAAATAAGACTTGATAAAAAACTTACATTACGTCAATTCTGTAAAGAATCTAACTACGACATAGGATATATTTCTAGATTAGAAAATGAAATTATTTCTCCACCAGTAGAAGAAAAAAAACTAGAAAAACTTGCCAAATCATACAATATTTCAAAAAAAAGTGAGAATTGGAAAAAACTCAAAAATCTTTCAGACATATCAAAAAGAAAAATTCCAGAAGAAATTGATACCAAAGTTTTAAATTATTTACCAGCATTTTTTAGAAAAGCTTCAAAAAAAGAAGTTACAAAAAAAGATATAGAAAAACTCGTCAAACTAATTAAGGGAGAATAACATGCAAGTTCCCTATGTTAGCAATGAGAGTCTTTTCAACATTGCAGAAAAATTTCTTGATGAATATCATAATTCAAGAATATTACCTGTTCCTATTGAAGAAATTGCTGAATCAAAGCTTGGCTTAATGATTTTGCCAATTTCAAAACTTGAATCTTTATGTGATATATCTGGAACAATTGGTAAAGACTTTAATACTATCTTAATTGATGAGGAAACATATAAAAATCAAGAAAATCGAGCTAGATTCACAATTGCACATGAAGTAGGACATGTCATTTTACATAAACAATTATTTGAAAAAGAAAATGGTAAATATTCAATAGAAGATTTTGTAAGGTTTCAAAATGGTCTAAGTTCTAATGCATACAAAAGACTAGAAATTCAAGCCTTTAGATTTGGTGAGAGTATCTTATTTCCAAAAGATAAAATTGATGAGATATTCACCTCTACTCTAGAGAGATTAGGGGACATTAATTCATTAGCTATTACTGATCTAGAAAAAATTATTTCTCCAATTTCTTCTAAATTTGGAGTTTCTGGTAGAGCCACATATAATAAATTAAAAAGAGATTATCCTAGTGTATTTGAGTCTCTAATGTCTAATACACCTTTTTAAATTACTTTTTACAAAAAAGTCATAATTTACTTATATTCTTCACTTGTGCCCCTCCTCAAAAAAATCCTCTCCTCCCTCTTCCCCCCGTGCTGCACCATCTGCTCTGCAGAAGGTTCTCTCTTCTGCCCCACCTGCCAGAACTACCTTGATTTTTTATACTTCACTCCACAACTTATTCCACTAAATAAACTTCTTGAAAATAAAAAACACTTGGAAATAGATATAAAAATCCTAGGTTTTTATACCCCACCACTTTCTACCGCTATCAAATCATATAAATACCAAGGACTTTTCAGGCTAGCACCTATCTTTGCAGAACTACTTTACAATCACCTTATTTTCCCAGCAGATATTGATATTATTACCGCCATCCCACTTCATCCCAAAAAAAAGAAACAGCGTGGCTTTGACCAGACAAAATTAATTATCCAAGAACTCTCACAAAAAACTAACAAGCCATTTCTGCCATTACTAATAAAAACAAAACACACCCAAAATCTAGCTTCAACAAAAGATCAAGATACTAGAAACTTACTCACAGAAAATGCCTTTGCCCTCAATAAAAAACACCAGCAAAACATTGCTAGAAAACACATTTTATTATTCGATGATGTGGTTACAAGTGGCAGTACCTTGGCAGCTTGTATCCAAGTTCTGATCACAGAAAATCCTAGAAAAATCACCCTCTGTGCATTAGCTCATGAAGGATGAACCACTACCTGAAGCTGGACTTATTTCTATAAGAATGTCTTCTTGCCACTGAACATAATAACCTCTCAATGTTAAAAAGCTTTGAGCTACCAAACCATAACGATCAGGATGCTCATCCAGATCTCTCTCAACCAAGCTATTGAACATCTCTTCTGTTGGTAATTTTTGAACAACAAATTGATAAATTAAGTTATAACCCTCTTGACTATCAACAATCATAGGTTCTTCTTCTGCATCGAGAAATAACTTGAAAGATAAACCTTTTGCGATACCTATCTCGATAAGTTCTAGACCAGCATTAGAGCTTGGTAAAAAATGTCCAGAAATATCTTCTGCTGTAAGACTAGGATAATCAGCCTCTATTCTAATATTCCCCATGTTTACACCTTGCTTATCTGCTACTCCAAAAGCAACATTCCACTCAGCCAGAAATGGTTGTTTATAGCGTTCAAGAAGTTCTTGATGAATAGTTTCTATATCGATATCTTCTCCAGATCTAGATGGTTTTAAAAAATGTTCACCATTGGCAGAAAATACAACATCTGATGCATATAATACGAGCTCTTGATTCTCTTTTTCAGTTGATTGGAATAGTTCCAAAATTCTATTAAGTTTGAACTTTACAGCTTCAAAAGGATCCTCACTTTCTGGCTCCATTCTGAACTCTGCCTCTAGAGATGGCTTTTCAGGGTCAATAAAATAAATATTATCTAAGGACAATCCCAAAAGGCCCATTACTATGGGTATTAGCTCTCTTTTGTTGCTGGCTAAAATAATAGCTTCGTATTTTTGGGGGGGAATAGTATGTTCAGTCATTGCTTTTAAAATAAAAAAGAGCACCTGCTGTCTTTCGGCTCGGCTTGGTGTCCATCCTGGCTTTCTTTCCAGGAATCGTTACTTGGGAGCGAAAGCATTTGTGCCCTCGCAATTTCTGTATAAGGTTATTATAACACTATCAATAAAACTAGTCAAATAGTTATAGGACTACTTGCAGTTGAATTTATAGAGAAACAACTATATAATCCATGCTCTACGGGGATGTATAGCATCGACGTGACCGCTCTTTACCAATTGCAGACCATCTTTGACTAAAAGATGTAAAACAGAGTCAAAACACAACTGCAAATTCTATTCGCAGTACAGTTGCAGGTATCTTGGATACATCTCGTGAAGCTTTAGCTTCTATGGGTTCCATGTTTACCCCAGCTCCAGCTCAGCTTTTAGCTTAACTGGCATTTATAGAGCCTCTCTCATTGATGGAACTTTATAGGTGGAAACACAATCAATGTACAAAAGAATATTTTTGCACGGTATTCTTCCAAGCATTTGTGCAGGTTTTTTGGGAATGGTTTGAAAATATTTCCACTCAAAAAACAACCAAAAATTTTATATGTCTGTAGAAATTAGTAGAAATGTGAGTTTACGGACGGGGGTTCACTGCCCCCCATCTCCACATCTATAGTTTTGTATGTTTTTATACTCAAACTTTTAATATCTCTTGATCCTCTCTAATCCTGTTAACTATTGCAAATATACGTCTTATAATATATAATATTAGGTAGATTTTAATCATCTGAGCCACAATGCCGTGGCTCTAATCATACAAAAGGAGAAAAAGATGCCCAAAAAATCTAAAGAAAAAAAAGAAATAAGAATTTTTAAAAATTTCCCCGGAGAACGTACAGCCAGATTCAAATATGTCACTGGGACATGGATTGGTTTGTATATTCTTGGATGGAGAAAATACGATTAATATTTCTTTGAAACCAAAAACCCCGTCTGTATGACGGGGTTTTTCTTATCTTAATATAAAAGATGAAAAGTGATCCTAAAAAGGATAATTTATAAAACCACCTCATTAATCTGCTCCTTCAACTCTTTCGCTTTACCTTCAATAATCTCCAAATAATTATCCTGCCCTTGTGCTTCTTTGGGAAAAACAATACCTCTAGAAGAATTAATAATTGCCCCCAAACCTTCTGGATCAAAAAATACTGCCAATGAATTCAAATCTCCACCTTGTGCACCTATACCAGGAACTAAGAAAATAGACCTAGGCATTAGCTCTCGCAAACCTTTGGCTTGTTCAGGAAACGTAGCTCCAACCACTGCTCCAATATTTGTATATTTTTCATCAGAACTATAATTGCCAGCATGTTTATTTAGCATCCCTGCTAATTTTTCTGAAACAGTTTTTCCATCTACCTCTAGATCTTGAATATCTTTTCCGCCAATATTTGAAGTCTTCACCAAAACAAATATTCCTTTGCCATATTTCTGACAAGTATCTATAAACGGCAAAAGGCTATCTTCACCAAGAAAAGGATTAATAGTCAAAGCATCTGCATTGAAAGCAGCTTTTTCTTCTTCAAAAATATTTGTTTTACCAAGAAAAGCATTAGCATAAGCCTGTGAAGTAGAACCAATGTCACCGCGTTTTGCATCTGCAATAACCAATAATCCATTGTCATGAGCATAAGCAACAGTATCTTCAAAAGTAGCTACCCCTGCAGAACCGTACTGCTCATAAAAAGCCAGTTGTGGTTTTATTATCGGCACATGTGGAGCTACTACATCAATTACCTGTCTATTAAAAACACGAATTGCTTCTGCAGCTGCTTGAAAAGTTTTACCATGTTTTTTTATTGCTTGTTGCTTGATTTTTTCTGGAATAAGCTCCAAACGTGGATCAAGCCCGACACAAACTCTAGAGTTTTTCTGCAAAATAGCAGTAGTTAATTTTTTTGAAAACATATTTTTTTATCCCTGATATTTCTTTTCCCACCCTTTTGGATCTTCCATCCAATCAAGCATTACTTTTTTTTGGTCAGCTTTTATTTTTCCATTTTTGATACCTTGTTCTACAATCGTTGGAAAATCTACTAAGCTATGTAGCTTTGCATTATGTTTACCAAAACTTTCTTCAACAATTGGAAAACCATAATCACTTATTGCAAAACAATCCTCTACTATTGCTCCTTCATTTCTCAAAGACTCTACTGCAGCAAGACTACTAATTCCTGTCGAAACATGATCTTCTATCAATAAAACTCTTTTCCCAGTGACATCACCACCTTCTACCATTTTTTTTGTTCCATGTCCTTTTACCTGTTTTCTAACAAAAACAGAAGGTTTTTTCATTGCGAAAGACAAAGCTGCGCTATGAGGAATACCTGCCGCTTCAACTCCTGCTATGACATCAAACTCAATGCCTTTTTCTTCAATAATTTTTTTAAATGCAAAGATAATTTCTGCCCACTGTTCTGGGTAAAAAGGAAAACGGCGATTATCCAAATATACCGGAGATAAAATTCCTGATTTAAAACGAATTGGTTTATCCAGTACAAATCCCACTGCAGAGATATCTAACAATGCTTGAGCTACTTTCTCGGAAGTGTTTATTTTTGACATAAAAAAATTCCCGCCTATTTAGCGGGAATACCTTTCTTTTTAATCACCCATACTCTGGGTGGAACCTAAATATTCCTGTAACCTTTGTTGATGAACTTCTCTAGGCTTACTCCCATCTGGAGCTCCTACGAATCCTGCTTCAAATAACTGATCTAATATACGAGCTGCTCTGGCATAACCCACAGACAAACGACGCTGAATCAGAGAAGCTGAAGCCTTGTCATATTGTGAAAATAACTTGGCAGCATCATTAAATAAAGCATCTCTATTTTCTCCTGCAGCTCCACCAGATCCACCTTTAACTATTCCCGGTTTATATTTTGAAGTGATATCTTCTTGATAATCTGGTTTCTGTCCTTGAGACTTCAAGAAGTTTGTTAAGTTACGAGTTTCTTGCTCAGAAATAAATGTTCCTTGAACACGACTCGGCTTGGCTTTATCAGGAGAGATATATAACATATCACCCCGACCTAACAATTTTTCTGCTCCAGAAGAATCCAAAATAACTCTAGAATCTGTCTGAGAAGATACATTGAAAGCAATTCTAGTAGGAATATTAGCCTTGATAAGACCAGTAATAACATCAACAGAAGGACGTTGAGTTGCCAATACCAAATGAATACCCACAGCCCGAGCCATCTGAGCAATTCTAGTGATACTTTCTTCTACTTCGTTAGGTGCAAATAACATCACATCAGCTAACTCATCGATCACGATCACAATGTTTGGCATCGCTACTAATCCAGCTAGCTCATTATATGAATCAATATTTTTCACCCCAACTTCGGCCAGTTGTTTATATCTATCTTCCATCAGCTTCACGGCCCACTTCAAGGCAGAGACAACTTTACTAGGTTCGACAATAACTGGAGTCAAAAGATGAGGAATATCATTATATGCAGTCAACTCCACACGTTTTGGATCAACCAAAATAAATTTAACTTCTGAAGGACTTGCTCTAAATAAAATAGAACTCATGAAAGCATTGATAGCTACAGATTTACCAGAACCAGTAGCACCAGCAATCAATACATGAGGCATTCTAGAAATATCTGCGGCAACTGCTTTTCCAGAAACATCAATTCCCAGAGAAACAGCTAACTTTGAAGGATGCTTTTTCAAGGCAGGAGAACTCAACATTCCTTTGAGAGTTACAAACTCTGCAGAATGATTAGGAACCTCGATACCCACTAATGAACGACCAGCAATTGGAGCCTCGACTCTAATCTGCCCTGTTGGTGCAGCAAGAGCCAGAGCTAGATCTGTAGATAAACTGGTAATCTTGGAAAGACGAGTTCCTTTAGAAATTTCTAGAGCATATTGAGTCACAGCAGGGCCAAAATTAACCTCTGCTACTCTAGCTTTAATACCAAAAGAATCCAAGGTGTTTTCGATTATTTGAGCATTTGCCTTTACATCACCTCTTTGGGCTTTACCACCGGGTTTATCTGATAAAAGACTTAGTGGTGGGTACTCCCACAAAACAGGCGTATTTGATGGCATTGCGTCCGTTGGGCGAAGAAGATTTTTACCTTCAACTGGTTTCTTTTCTGAACTGATTTTTTCTTTAGTTTTGGCTTGATCAGAGAGTAACTCTGTTTCTGATTCTATTTTTTTGCCTTCATTAACAGCAAAACCTTTTTTTATTGACTTACCCATTCCTGGAATCTTCAATTGCTCTAGGCTAAAGCCTTTTTTCTTATCTGAAAAGAGATCTTTAGTTTCTTTATCTGCTTCTTTCTTATTCTTTTTCTTACTGAAAAACTTGGTAATTTCTGCAACTGACCATTGAGTCATAACCAAAAAACCAATCACTCCAAAAGAAAAAAACAAAACTATTGAACCAATAGCAGTCAACAGATTAGCAAAATTTGTATAGAGGGCTCTACCAATTTCTCCTGTACGACCCAGACCTAAAGTCGAGAACATCATCAGTAATGTACCAAGTAATACATGAGGTTTTGACCAAACCCACTTTGCTCTAAGTGTGGCCAATCCTGCGGAGATAAACACAAAAGGTAAAAATAACATTGCTAAACCAAGTTTTTGAGTTAGTAAATTATTCATTTTTTGTAATAAAAGACCTTGTCCAGAGAACGAAACCAAAATAAGCACTCCAAAAGCCATTAGAAAAATAGCTAACACAGAATGAGATGTCTCTGGAGGAATCACTAATTTAAGCTGATGCTTTTTTCTTCTTTTTCTCTTTTTTGCCATATTTTCCCTAAGGAAATCTCTGTCTGTGATCTTAAAATAAGTTTTAATAAACTTTAATTAAGATTTATATTTAAAATATTATAGGATATTATGCCCAAAGTCAAGCAGTTCATAAAAAATATAATCCACCATCTGGTAAAAACAAACTATAACTCTTCCAATATAGCATAGCCAGAGAACGGCTTACACATCTAAAATAACTGGAATAATCATTGGCTCTCGACGAATAACCTTGAAAAGTTTTCTAGATAATTTCTTTTCTAGAATACCCAAGATATCTTCCTCTTTCTTGATTTTCTTTGAAGCTTTCTCGAAAATAGCAACTGTTTCTTGTTTTACAAAATCAATAACTTCATTAGATTCCTGTACAAATACAAAACCTTTAGAAATTACATCCATTTTACTAAGATCTAGTCTGCCATTAATTCTAGGTAATACCAAAACAACCATTCCTGCTTGAGAAAGAGAACGACGATCAGATAGCACTGATGGACCAACATCTCCAATACCCAAACCATCTACAGTTCTTGGTTTAATAGTAATAGAGTCAACAACTTTTATCTCACCATTACTAATACCCAAAACCTCTTCATGCTTAGGAATAAGAGTAAATCCTTTTTTATATCCCAAAGATTGACTGACATATTCTCTAAATTTGGATCTATGACGATCTTCACCACCAATAGGCATCACATACTTGGGATGCAAAAGCTTTACAACCTCTCGTTGCTCTGCTGCACTAGCATGACCAGACTTATGAAGATCTGGAACAACATCAGGATAAACAACAGTAACGTCATTACCAGCTAACTCATTAACTACTCTGTAGTAAGGAATTTCACTTCCAGGAATAGCTCCTGCAGAAAAAACAACTTTATCGTTAGGGAAAATCCTAATTTGACGATGTTCACCAAAAACAGCTCTGGTAAGAGAAGAACCTTCTTGACCCTGACTACCAGCAATAACAATACATAATTCTCTATCACGATATTGCTCTATATCTCTTTTATCGATCATCACACCATTAGGAATCTTTAGTTTTTTGAGTTCTAGAGCAATCGTTACATTCTGCTCTACAGACCTACCAATGAAAGCTACTCTTCTATTCAATTTCTCTGCAGCATCAACTACTTGTTGAATACGATGAATGTGAGAACTCATCAAGGTAATAACATATTTACCCTTGGTATTAATCATTTGTTTTTCGAGTTCCGGACCAGTAAGAGATTCAGAACCAGTTGGCTCTAGTTGCTCAACTCTGAGACAATCTAGTAAAGCCAAAACAATACCTTTATTCCCAACTCGTTTCATAGTCTCGAGATCTGTCTTTACACCATCTATAGGATTATCATCTAACTTGAAATCTGAACCATGGTAAACAGTTCCTTCTGGAGTCTCGATAACTAGATGTTTTGTATCTGGTACAGAGTGAGTTACAGCCAAAGACATTACAGAGAAATGTTCTCCAAATTTTACAGGCTCCAAATCTTTAAAAACATTCAGTTCTACCGCTAGTTTCTTTTCTTGAATTTTTTTCTTAACAAAACCAATTGTTAAAGTTGATCCCCAAATTACAGGCATCTTTTCAAACTCTGGCAAGATATATGGCAAAGCTCCCATATGGTCTTCATGACCATGAGAAATTACCATTCCTACTACTTTTTTACCCTGAGCTATCTGCTCATGAAGGTAAGTTGTATCTGGAATAAGAGTATCTACTCCAGGCATATACTCATCTGGAAAACCAATTCCACAATCCACAATGAGAATTTCATTCCCATATTCATATAAATACATATTTTGGGTTACTTTTCCTAGGCCACCCAATGGCACTATTCTTAATTCTGACATTTTGTCCTTTCTTAATTAAGTGAAGTTAAAAATCAAAACTTTTTTACAAGTTTAAAATAATATTTCTTCTATATTTCCTTTTAATTTTTTTGTTTGTTTTTGTTGTCCTATCCAGTCTAGAATCTTTTCTATCTTTTGAAAATCAGCTAAAAAGGATATTTTTGTTTTTCCAGAGTAAAGTGCTGCTGCTGGATGATACATTGGTAAAATAAATATATTTTTACCTTCCCAATTTACCTTGTGTAAATGACCATGAACCTGAGAGATTTTTACATCTGGTAAAAACTTTCCCATACTAAACCTACCAAGCGTCACGATTATTTCTGGTTGTAAGATCTCTATTTCTTTGTTTAGAAAAGGTCTATAAGCTTCTATTTCCTCTGGTGTAGGATCTCTATTCTCGGGAGGTCTTACTTTTACAATATTACTAATAAAGACTTTTTCTGGTTTCAAGCCTACTTCTGTAAGAGTTTTTCTGAGTAGCTTTCCAGATCTCCCAACAAATGGTCTTCGTTGAATTGCTTCATCTTTACCTGGTGCTTCTCCTATCAACATAATCTTTGCACTGGCGTCACCTTCACCATGTACTAGATCTTCTTTTTTTGTAGCTAAAGGGAGAATATGATATGAATTTTCTATTTCTTGTTGCAAATCCTCGAGCAAAGCAGCTTTATCCATTGGTATATGATAACACAGAAGTGGGTTTTTTCTTGTTTTTGGTGAAATTTAAGTATTTAGTACCTAAAATAGCAAAAAAGTAATATGGATAATTAGCTAAAATAAATACCAATACAAAAGGGAGCCGGAGGGCTCCCTTTATTTAGTTTTCTGTTTTAATAAATTTAAAAACTAATTATCTTCAGCTTTTTCTTCTACTATGACTTCTTCCATTTCTTTAACTAATTCACCAGATCTATCAGCAGAATCTGCTTGAGCTTGAGTAAGAGCAGCCATTGTTCGAAGTTTCTCTTCAGAAACACCCAAATCTTCAATATCTTTATAAAAATCATCAGCGGATTGAGTCTGAGAGTTTTGTGCTTGTTGGTCTTGCATAATTTTATCCTTTTTTTATTTTATTTAGTTAAACTTAATAACTACTTAAATGCTGCTAATTCTTCAGCCATTCTACTAGCCAGCTCATCTTGACCTGCTTCTCTGAGATCTTTAACTATTTTCCTCAAATTTTTAACAGCCTCTTTATTATCTTTTTTAAGAGCAGCCTCCTCTTTTTTAGCTGATTTACCAGCTCCTATACCTACTTTTTCTGCTAATCCAGAGAGAATATTTAAAGAAGCCCAGCCACTTGATATACCAGCTGCTACTTTTACTGATTTTGGAGAATTATCTACAATAAATCTAGCAAATTCAACAGCTTTACCTGTAGCTTCAGCTCCAACGGCTGATGCACTAACTGCCCATACTCTCAATTTTTCTAAAATATCAGGAGCTGACTCAACAGCTACTCGTGATCCTTCAGCTATGGCTTGACCAGAACTTTCTAATAATCCAGGGCCTAGCTCTGCAATTGCCACTCCACCAATAGTTGCCAATCCTGCAGCAGCAAAATATCTTATTATTTTATCTACAGTTGGTTTTTCATCTGTGATTCTTTTACTAAGGCGCTTGAGAATTTTTGTGTAGTACTCTCTTCTTTCTTTTTGAGTTTTAAGTTCAGATGCAGTATTTTGTTTCTCTGAAGAAGATGCTTCTTTTCTGTTTGTTATAATTCTTGACTGAACAATAACTTCTGAAGCTATCTTATTTTTTGTAAACTCTAATACTGACTTTGCTTGCATAATTCTCTCTGCCAGTACCATGAGTTGATCAGCTGCTTCTGGATGATTTTCTACATGATCTCTCAAACTATCATAAGATATTAGCAATTTGGCATATTCTCCATAAGCTTGGAGTGCATTCTCATACATAGATCCAGGAACAACCTCATGTTTATCATAAATTTTTTGGTTTTTATTTTCGTCAGTCATCTTTCCACCAACTTTTTCCATAACCTCTGTTTTTTGATCTCTATTAAGAGCACCAAACATTTCATTTGGTTTGATAAGTTCTTTGAAAATATCTCCAGAGGCTTGTCTCATTGTTTCTCTATCTAAAACAATAGCTTCTGAAACTCCATTAACTACTCCCTTTGATACTTGCCATGGGGCAATTGCTTCAAGTAATGCTGCTCTAATTTCTTTGGCTTTTCCTGGGAAACGTTGTTCCATACTCATAGCAATCTTTTTGAGAGGACGGATAACATCCATAGATTTTCTAGAAAAATCAATTGCTTTAACTCTAGCAGTAATTAACTTATCAATAGTAAGATCTGCAGCAGATTTTGGAAGAGCATCTACTACTTCCCAGCCTAATTCAAAAGCTTCTTCTTGAGCTTTCTCGCTAGACTCTACCTGCTTACCTTCATACTCCCAAGAAAGATCTTTATCTTCTCCTCTAGAATCAAGAACTAATTGTTTAGTTTCTGTAATACTTTTCAGAGCATCATTAAATCCTTCTAAAAGCTCAGCCATACTTACATTACTTTTTTCAAGTTCTTCTCTTGTTGCTGGATCATTCAATAATTCACTTAATGATTCCATTGCTCCGCCTGTTTTTCCACCAAAACTAGCTGATTCCATGATTAATGCTGTTAAAGATTTCAAAACAACTGGGCCAACTTTTTTTGCGAGTTCAGTACTTCCCAAACTTTTCTCCAAAAGAGCTGGAAGTTGACTATCTCTAACTTGATCAAATTTAACTGCAGCATCTAGGTTACCCATAATGTCACTGATAAGTTTTGATCCTTCAATAGTGCTTTCTGCTCTTCTTTGAGAACGCTCTGATGTTTCTTCTTCTGGTTTTTCATCAGTAGTTTCACTAACTTCTTCTGCAGCTTTCTCCTTCTTTAAACCTAAAGTTTTTAGAACTGGAACAACTCTCTCTGCTACTAAACTAGAGATTCTTCCTTTTATCTCACGACCAATTACTGCTTCAACTTCCGTTCTAATTTTCTCTGTAACTTTTATTCCAGCTTCCTTCAATTTAGCAATTATCACTTCATCTGAAAGATCTTTATGAATAGAGTCCTTTAGATTTCCTGCTGTTAATTCAATATTTTTACCAAGTTGTCCTGCTCTATCTCCTACAACATCAACTCCTTTTCCAAACTTATCAGCAACTTCACCAGCTGCATGTCCTGCCTTTACAGCAGTATCAGTTACCAAATTCACCCCTTGGGTAGCTCTTGTTACAGCAGCACCTTCTTCGGCTCTTTTCCCCAAACTATTTGCTATTTTATTTTCTTTAATTTTTTGACCAAATCCAGACATTTTTTCTTTAAAACTTGGCTTTGGAGAAGAACCTTCTGTCATAATTTCTTTCTTATAATAATTAACTTACTTACTAAAATTACTAATAATACATACAAGATCTATTAGACATCAAAACTACCCCTTCAGTCAATATATTTAAATCATACAAACTAGATCAGTTAACCCAAGAAGCATAATTTATAAAAAAATAAAACAAAAAACCTAATACCTAGGCATAAAAATCTTGGCGTTTTCTTTGGTAATAACTACCTTTTCGAAATCACGTTCTACAATAATTCTGACTGCTTTACGAACAGCACCCATTAGGGTTCTTTGCAATGTACGAATACCCATGTCATACCCCAAAGGACGAGTAATCATTTTCCAAACATCTTCCTTCAGAATAAACTGTTCTGGTTTGAGACCAGCATCTTTTAATAATCCAGGAAGAATATATTGCTTGGCAATCTCTATTTTTTCATTATCTGTATAAGAAGGCATTGTGATTTTTTCCATACGATCCATAACAGCAGTAGCAATCTTGGTTGTATTATTTGCCGTAGCCAAGAAAATACAATGACTCAGATCTACTGGATAATCTATATATGAATCTGTAAAAGCATGATTTTGAGCAGGATCTAGTAACTCCACCAAAACACCCATTAGATCCATATTAGCGTCTTCCGCTCCACGATCTATTTCATCAAGTAAAATAACTGGATTTTTTACACCAGCTTCAGAAATACCTTTTATAACTTTACCAGGTTCAGAGCCAAGTAGTAAACGAGAATTACCTCTTAGTTCTTTGGCAGAACCCATACCACCAAAAGGTATACGAACTAACTCTCTCCCCAAAGCTTCTGCCAGAGAATAAGCAAAAGTTGTTTTACCAGTACCCACCAAACCAACCAATAATAAAATAGGAGCTTTAAAACCTTCTCCTGTTGATTGCTTACCACGAAGATTCAGAACAGAAATATATTCTAAAAAACGATCCTTAACCTCCTGCATACCATAATGATGCTTATCAAAAATCTCTTTGGCTTTTTGCAAATCAGTGGTATCTGTAGTTTCTTTTACCCAAGGAATACTTAATACCCAGTGAATATATCTAGAAACTTTTTCATATTTCTCATCATAACTACCCAGTTCAACACTTCTTTCCAGAGAGACAATTTCTTTGTCTACTTTTTCACGCATTTCTTCTGGTAAATCTGCTTTACTAGATTCATCACGAAGGTCTTGAATTTCTTGTTGGAGAACTTGTTTGTAATCAGTCATGGGCAGTAGACTCTACTATATATATTTCTGATACTTCTAAACTTCTTGATCGTTTTCTGAGGCTTCTTCTTTTAGAACTTCCTCATCTATTTCTTCTGACAATTCTGTAACAGGTAATACTTGTTGAGTCACAACACCCATTCCCATCAGGAATAGTCCACCAACGATCATTAAAAAAGTATTTTCTACACCACCAGAAACAGGTAAGGTTGCAGAACTACTTTCTGTAGCTCCACCAACACCAGTATCTGTAGTAGTCGTCGTGGTTGTTGTAGTAGTTGTTTCAGAGGTTCCTGAATCTATTAACAAAATATAATCTAGTGTTTCTAGATTGGAAGCAATCTTCAGAGTATGTGCTGCATCAGCCAATTCACTGATAGGAGTATAGGTCCAGTCTCCATCAACATCTGCCAAAACAGCAACTGTCAGATCATCAATAGTAATATCAACTGTAGCATCTGGAGAAGCTTTACCTACCAAAGTAGGAGTAGAGTCTGTAGTGCTGATACTAATCAAAGCACCAACAGTCGTTCCTCCTGCGCTAATAAGCTCTAGAGTTGCGGCGAGAACATAGCTATTTGTCATCAACAAAAAAGCCAAAAATACCATTGCTATCTTAATAATTTTATTCATATTTATGTATTTTTCTCTTAAATTTCAAAAAGAGTACTAAGGATCTAATATACCTCATAACAAACCCTCAAAACAACCGATCAATATATATCAAAAAAATAATTAGCCAAAATTATAAAAAATAGAATGATCTAACCCTTAATTCTATCCCTACCTAATAAACCAGTCTGAGCACCAAAATATCTAATTACAGATCCTGCATTTCTAACTCCCCACTCGACTGATGTTTTGGGAGGTAAGTTCAAATATTGACCAGCTACATAACCTGTTGCAAAGGCATCACCAGCACCAGTATCATCAACAGATTTTGATTTAGCTCCAAAAAACTTCAAAGATTTTTCTCCATGAATATATACCTCACCACCTTCAGCACCTTTTGTAACAACTATTTGAGGAATTTCTTTGATTAATTGCTTTTGCTGCTTTCTAACCAACTCCCACTCTTTTGCATTCAGAAACAGAATCAAACAAGGAATCTCCTCAATATTTATTTTTCCATCAGCTAGCAAGGCTAATTCTTTACTACCAGGATTCCAAGAAAGCTTTAATTCTGGGTTTACTTTGACAAGTTCAAAAATACGCTTTAATGTTTCTAGACGACCAGAAATACTAGATAAATGAACCCAACGAGCCTTGGTTAATCTATATGGCGAGATATCAAATGAATCTAGCATAGAAGCAGCACCTCGATGAACCATGACTGTTCTTCTACCATTGCCAGAAACCAAGATCACAGAACCACCTGTAATCTCTCGTTTCTCTTTGATAATAAGACTGGTATCTACTCTATTTTTTTGTAAATTTCTGAAAATAACATTAGCAAAATCATCTTTACCGGTCTCACTAATTACAGCAGCATCAAAACCCAATCTAGTGAAACCTGTAGCTGTGTTAGCTCCTCCTCCGCCAATTCTAACCACAAAACTCTCGATATCTACTTTATCTCCCTGCAAAACAAAACGATTTTCTCCATCCAAATCATCCACTTTGAACTTATCAGAATGAATAAACATATCAACTAAAGAAGAACCGATAGAAATAAAATCATGCATACTAAAAGTGTACTCTGTTTATGATCTGCTAGGCAACCGACAACGATTGGCGAGATCTGATTCAAACTCATTCAAAGCTCTAATTAACTCTTCTTCATCTCTAGCTATTTTATAAACCAAATGTTCTTTTTCACCAATAAAAAAGTTTTCTCCAATTACTCTCATTACTTCATGCCAAAAATCTCCATATAAAATCATTGGCTTATGATTTCCATAATACAAATGACCCAGCAACCAAGCTGTAGCCCATTCACTAAGAGTACCTGTCCCACCTCGGACACAAATAAAAGCATCTGACTGATCCATAAGCCCAAACATTCTTTCTATATAGTTTGTAGCTTTTATTTCTTTATCTACGTGATTCTGATCATCTGCACCTTCAAACTCTGGCATATCTGTAGGATTAAGTGTGACCGCAACTGTCTCTCCTCCAACAGATTGAGCTCCCTGAGTAGCTGCTAGCATTGTTCCTGGACCACCACCATCTACCACAGTTTTACCCTGATAAGCTAAAAAACGAGCAATCTTAAAAGTTTCTTGAAAAAGTGGATGTTTCTCATCTACATCCGCACTACCAAAAACAGCAATTCTTTGGATAGTACAAGTTTTTTTTACCTCAGGAACAATAATATTAGTCTTTATCATAGAACTATACTAACAAATTTTGCTAACCTCACCTATTAGTAAAGTTAAAAACTATATTTCAGCAAGTTTCTGATACTGCTCACAAAAATCTTCGGATTTCCATAACAAACTACCAACAACCAGAGAAGTAACACCTAATAGATCAAGTTTTTCTGCATGCTCTTCTATTACTCCACCATCAAAAGTAATTTCCATGGTATCTGCCGATAAATCCTGATCATTTTTAACTAAATCTGCCTCTACAAATAATTTAATCTTTTCAAATACCTGTGGTATTAATTTCTGACCCTGGAACCCAGCTTCTATTCCCATAAACTGTAAAATGCTAATCTCACTCAAAATATCTTCATCTAGAGAATCTACTGGAGTATAAATATCTAGAGATAACCCCACCTTATAACCCATCTTTTTTACATCTTCTACAAAATCTTTTTGATAAGTCATTTTTTCTATTTGAGCAATAATCGTTCTAATAGGTAAATTATTTTCCAAGTTTTCTATTTCTGAAATCATATCCATTGGCTCATCTACCATAAGATGTAAATCTATTTGCAAATCTCCAAAATCGACCTCCAACAAACTTTGTGGAGAAACAGTGATGTTATCTGCAAAAAATCCATCAATAATATCAATCTGTAAAATTTCTACAGAAGAGCAAGATTTTGCCAGATCTACTTGTTTTTGAATCTCTTCTATAGAATCGCTTAAAATAGCTGGATATATTTTCATTTTTTCCTTGTGCCCTTTAGGGTATTTCTTAAATTATTTTCTTTTTTCATAATCATGTATCTGGTTGATACGACGTTGATGACGAGATTCTTTAGAAAAATCTGTCTCTAAAAACTCTACTACTACTTTTTTTGCTTTTTCTTCTGAAGATACAAAATCTGCACCTACAACTAATATCTGAGCATCATTGTCTTTTCTAGCGTGAGCTGCTGATTCTTCATCTATAGCAGAAACTGCTCTGATACCAACTACTTTATTAGCTGCTATCGCTACTCCACCTCCAGAACGACATAATAAAATACCAAAAGAACCTTGATTGTTTTTTACTTTTTCTGCAACAGTAAAGCTTATTTCTGGATAATCATCCCCAGGATCCAAGAAAAGAGCTCCGCAGTCTTCAACTTCATAATCTAGTTTTTCCAAAAAAGGGATTAGGATATTCTTAAGAACAAAACCACCATGATCTGCACCAATAAATATTTTTTTCATTAAAGCTCCTTAAATTGTTTTTTAAGTTTATCTTTATAAAGAATGTACCTTTTTTAGGATACTTTTCCCATAGTTATTTTAATATTCAAAAAAATTTATAAACCTAACTCTAATCTAACTTCCTCTGACATCATATCTGGTAACCAAGGAGGATCAAAAGTTAGAACAATCTCTACATCTTGTTCTACATCATCCACAAGACCAAACATACTTTGTCTAACCATATCATCAATGACTGGAGCTAAAGGACAACCAGGAGTAGTTAATGTCATAGTTATTTTTACAGTAGTAGATGTTGGTAACTCTACTTTATAAATAAGACCCAAGCTAACAATATCTACCATCAGCTCTGGATCTATAACCTTAGACAAAGCTTGATAAGCTTTTTTTTCTGTAATATCTATTTTACTCATTATTAATCTTAATTTTTGTATTTCTAGATTTAGACTTCAAGAAACATATTATACCTGGAGATCTATAAAAAGTTTGTTGGTCATCATACAAAATATATGCCCAACAAAAAACCCTCCCTCGTCGAGATAAATCCCAACGAGGAAGGGCTCATTTACGTATTTAAAACCGAGCTAATTAAGCGCTCTTCTTCAAAACTGGCATTCCAGTTCTTTTGGTTTCCATTACTTCAAAACCTTCAGGAACGGCATCTAAAGAACCGTCTCTAACATCACGAGCAAAGAAATAAATTCTTTGAACTCTACCATTTTTCAAGGTTACCTCACGTGTGTGAAGGTAATAGGTTTGACCCTTGGAATTTGTGTAACCGTAGGCATCTGCCATAGTGGTGTTCCTTTTTTCTGACCCGAGTACTCTCGAGGTCTTTACTACTTATTAAAGCCTAACATACTTGGCGTCTTAATCAAGACGCAGTTCTATTTATTCTTCTTCTCTGATCATCCCTTTTAGAAGAATTTCCTCTAGTTGATCATCACTTTCCATTTCTTTACTAACAATAACTTCGAATGGAAGTGTGTCTGCATTTATAGCAGCAGATCCCATATATCCACCTTTACCATACTCCAAAATCATTGCTTTTCTTTTACCATCACTATCTACATCTTTAAGCCAAACTTGGTAATGACCTGCTGTTAATTCTGGTAAAACAGCTGAAACACTGAATAAAACTTTACCATCTTTAACTTCATATCGAATTTCTCCAAGATTTGTTTCTTCACCCTCTAAAGTCTCTGTTTTGTAATCTTTTGTACCTTTCAAAAAGCCGTTTGCTTCTTGAGGATCTAAGTTTTCAATTTCTACACCATCACTTAGTAAAGAAGTAAGTCCTTCTCTCTGAGTACGTAGATTGTACCAACGGAATAAAAGAAAAAGTACAAATAAGAAAGCAATCGCAGGAAATATATATGGGTAAAGTTTTTTCATTTTCATAATGGCCCCTCCAAGGCATTAATGTTTGTTAATACTCAACGAACAAAAAACTTGTTAGCTGAGGGGGCAGTAGTTGTTTTAATGCATCACTGCACAAAACTAATGATTATGTATCACTTCTGTGTATTCTGAACTAGAAATAGAAAGAGTCAAGATCGTTTATTTTAGAATTATGGGATAGATATAAATATAAAAATTTAATATAACCTAGAAAAACCTATTATAGCTGGAGATTGAATGGCTATTAGAGCGTCTCTAAAAGATGACATTTTTTCATCAAAAATAGTCTCTGCTGCTTCTAGATTACATGGAGTTAAAACTTGAATTTCCTCAAGGACATATTCTTTTTTTTCTTTTAGACGTTGTGTGACTATTTTTGCTGAAATATCTTGACCAAATTCTGGAGCTTCATGAAAACTAGGACGACTTATTTGTTGGGATTCAAAATACTCTCCCACTATTTTAGTTATTCTCTCTTCAGCAGCTACTCTTTTAATCTCAAGCTTTCTCCTTTTAGAAATAGCTTCTTCTGGAATTGGTTTTAAAGTATCTAACATAATATTATTTATTATATCAAAATAAATCATTTAACACAAAAATCCTTCTAGTAGAAATATATCTTTCAAAAAATGTTAGTATTTTAATCAATGATAAAAATCAACTCTTTAAATTTTAAAAATTTAAAAAAAATTACTAAAAAAATAGATTTTACAAAAATAATGCTTGCGTTCATTATTCTAACCGGACTCTGGCTCCGCTTAAAGAACATCGATAATATGGTTTGGGAGCAAAGTGGCTATGATGAACACAGAGATATGCTTGTGGCAGAACATATTTTAAATAATAAGGAACATGTCATCAGAGGACCTCTTGCAGCAGGAGGATTCAACTGGCTAAAAAACTCACCAATATATTTTTATCTTGTTACTGCTTTATGGTCTGTAACAAGAACACCTCCTCTATTTTTAAAACTTTGGGCTGTATTACTAGGATTAATGCCTCTGCTTGCCTATAAAATAAGTACTAGTCTGAAAAATAAAAAACTAGGTCTGATTACAGCTGCCTTATTTGCCTTCAATGGAGAGTTAATTTATGAAAGCAGACAGCTTCTACAACCATTTTTACTACCAGTTTTTTCTCTTCTATTTGTCTGGATGTTAATTAAATTCAAAATTAAAAAACATTATTCATATCTATCTTGGGCTATTGCTTTTTTACTGTTACCTCTTCATTTTCATTATGGTATCTTTCTTACTTTACCGATAGGCCTCTTTTTAATTATTTATTACTGGGCAGAATTAATATCTGAAGATTTTTCTTGGAAAAATGTGCTTTTACCTGGCTTTACTATGATTGTTTTTGGATTATTATGGATCTTTCTTACTTATAGAACTCATTTATTTGATCAATTTTTCTTTTTTGTTCTAAATTTTAGTGATCACAACAAAGATTTTTTAACACAAACAAATAATATTCTTCAAGCAACCATAACTATGATCTGGAGAGGACAAAACTCTAATAAAACTTTATTAATAACTATGTTTCTAACTTTCATAGCATTTATAAAAACAAAAAATAATAAAAAAAATTGGTTCAAAACAAGCCCTGTCTTTTTATTATCACTATCTGTTTTGTTTATGACTATCTCTAATGGTTTTGTAGCAGATACTTATCTATTAGCTTTATTACCGTTCTTCTTGATAATACTTGCTATCGGCATATACGAATTATTTTCTATCAATCATTTACTTGGATTTTTATTTCTCTGTATAGTTTTATTCCAGCAATATCTTTATTCACTAAAAGAAGTAACTTACTACATCCCAAAAGAATCTTTTTATGAACAAAACTTCAAAATATCACAAGTTATTTTCACAGACTACTTTTCAAGTAACAAAGTAAATAAAGAACCAAACTTTGCTTTGGCTTTACTCACTACTAGTGGAACTTTGCCTTTTGATGGCTGGGGTACTAGTGGTTTTTGGTTTAATTTGGAAAAACTCACAAACAAAAAATTAGTAAAAAATACTGATTATGGAGTTAATAGCAAACCTCTAGTAAAAAATGCAGATATTATTTATCTTATTTGTGATCACCGTACAAAAAAGAAACTAGTAAAAACAGAGTGTCTAGATCGTTTTATTGATGCTAGAGACTACCTAGATCCCAATTATCAAAAAATATTTAGTTCTGATACTTATACAGTGTGGAAATTTAAAATAGATGGTGATAAAGAAAAACCAAGATCTAGCCACCTATATAATCATGTCTATAAAGAACTAATGAATTAAATTATTTTTTAAAACTAATCAAACTTCTCGTAATGAATAGCTTCTTGCTGTACACCTCTTTTTAGAAGAACTTTTTGAACATCGGCAATCATTTGCTTCGCTCCACAAAGGTAAAAACCCGCATTTTCTGGAAGATCATGAATACCTACACAATCAGTTACATGACCCCTACATAAAGGCCATTCTTGTTGTGCCTTGGAAAGCACTGGGTGAAACTGAAATCGAGGAAAATCTTGAGCTAGTTCTTGAAATTCATCTTGCCAAATCATATCTTCTGCATGACGTAGACCCCAATATAAAGTAATATTTCTAGTATCTTTAGTGGATGACTCTGAGTTATTTTGCAATAAATCCAAAATCATACTATGAAAAGGAGCAACTCCAGACCCGGTAGCAATAAAAACTATGCTGTCTTCTTTTGGCTCATCTTGTAAAACAAAATTACCCAAAGGACCCAAAACTTTTACCTCTTGGCCAAATTCTAGATTCTTAAAGAACTGAACCCCTAAACCATCTGGAGTAATATCTAGAGTAATCTTAAATCCATGTGCTAATTTTGGAGAACTAGAAATAGAATAAGAACGTCTTTCTTCTTTCTCAGAAACAATAAAAGAAACATATTGACCAGCTATAAACTCTATTTTATTGGGCTCAACAAGTTCAAAATGGAACTCAATAAATTTGTCATTGAGAACCTCTTTCTCAGAAAGTTTTACTGTGTACATTTGTGGGGGGGGAAATTTTTGCATAAATTAATTATTCTTATATTTGACTAACTACTAAAAAATCTTCTTTGCCTTGTCACCACCATACCAGATTCCCAGGGCAAGTTTAATAATACCGTGATACTCCTCTGTTCTATCTATAAAACCATCAGTAAGAATACCAATAAGTCCTTGTTCTTGTTTGATCTTATTCATGTCTTTCTCACCAATAATATGCGCTACAGCATGCCCCATCTCTATTTTTTGTCTAATTTTATTTGCGACAGAGTTTGGAACCTGGAAACGAGCCCCTGCAGATAAGGCTAGGTTTCCCTTTTGATCAATTACAGCAGCCCAAACAGTAGACCACATTTCTTTTCCAAGATCCACTATTCCACCTTCCATACCAACACCCAAAATATAATCATTATTTTCTATATTTTCATCTGTTGAGTTTTTCTTATACTGAAAAAGACCTTTTTCCAAAGCAGCTTTGGCTCTATTGATAGCTCCTTGCTTTGTTTCTTCATCACTTTTGGGCTGATCTGATACACCACTTTCTACCTCAAAACCCCTAGCAACAACATCAGGCCATGTTTCGATAGCTGCAGCGAGAACTGCATTTACTTTTACTGGATTTGCTGAACCGACAAATATTTTCATTAATTATATTTTCTGATTTATGTCCCAACCCCTAACGGGGTTATCTCATACTAATCTGACTTTTTATTTTCTTTAAATACTTTCTGTACTGCCTTCAGCCCCATCATAAAACATTTTTCTCTTCCTGCAGTAATTTCTTCCATCCCAAAAAAAGGTAGTAAATCCTCCTTACCCCAATTTTTAACTTCTGCCACTTTAGCCCCTTTTAATTTTACAGAAAGTAAACTCATACTAGTCTGACTAACAGAGCAACCATTACCCATCCACTTTACATTTTCTATAGATTTTTTATCTTCAGAAAGCTTGATACTAATAGTTATTTCATCACCACAAGAAGCATTAGTCTCTTTATGATCAAAATCTGCACTAGTAATTTTTCCTTGGTTTTGAGGTTCACGAAATTCTGCAATCAAAGCAGCCTGATAAAAATCACTCATTTTTACTTTCCAAAAATCTTCAATACTCTATCAAATGCTCTGACCAAAGCATCAATATCTTCTTTGGTGTTATAAACATTAAAACTTGCTCTAGTAGTAGCTTGCCATCCACAAGCAATATGCAAAGGCATAGTACAATGATGTCCAGATCTAACAGCTACCCCTTCGCTATCCAAAATCTGTGCCAGATCATGAGCGTGAACTTCATTGTGAATAAAAGATACTGAACCTAGTCTATTAGGTTGCCCTTGACCATCCTTTTCTGGTTTCAAGCCTACAACCATCAAACCATCTACCTTAGAAAGTTTTTCATAAGCATATTTCACCAGTGAAAAATCATGCTCCATCACTTCCTTCATTCCCAAGTCACTAAGATATTCACAAGCAACTGCTAATCCTTTTGCAGAGGCAACATCTGGAGTTCCTGCTGTAAATAAATCTGATAAATCTTCCGCATAACTTGCATCTAGTTTATGAACTTGATTGATCATCCCACCTCCAAATAACCAAGGTTTCATTTCTCCATCTTGGAGAAGAGATTTTTTAACCAATAATCCAGCTGCACCCATAGGAGCAAGCATTTTATGACCACCAAATGCCAAAAAATCTACCTTTAGACCATGAAAATCTACTGGCATATGAGGAGCAGATTGAGCAGCATCAAGTACGATACGAGCAGAAGGAGTATGTTTTTTTACAAAAGAAACTATCTCTGCAACAGGATTCACTGTTCCCAAAGTATTGGAAACATGAACAAAAGCCACAAGTTTTACTGGATTTTGTTTTAGAATATCTTCAAACTCTGCTAGATCCAAAGTAGATTTATCTTTCAAACCAACTACTTTGAGTACTGCCCCAGTTCTTTTACACAACTCCTGCCAAACAACTAAATTTGCATGATGTTCCATCTCTGTACTAACAACTACATCACCTTTTTTTAGATTGTTATCTCCCCAGCCATAAGCAATTCCATTAATGGCTTCTGTTGTGTTTCTAGTCAAAATTAGTTCGTCACTTTCAGCACCAAAAAACTCAGCTACTGTTTTTCTACTGTCTTCAAAAACTTGGGTACTTCTATCAGATAGAGTATGAACTCCTCGATGAACATTAGATGTATCATGAAGATAATAATTTGAGATAGCTTCTATAACTTGAGTTGGTTTTTGGGAGGTGGCTCCACTATCTAGATATACTAGTCGTTTACTCCCATGAACTTTTTGAGAAAGAATAGGAAAATCTTTGAGAATAACTTTTGAATCTAGCATAATAAAAAGTATTGTAACAAATTAAATTATTTATAAATTGAGAAATCCATCAACCACCATCTCTTCTGCCTTCTCTCTGCCAATACCTCTAGTCTCTAAATAAAATAAATGCTCTTCAGAAATACTACTAATACTAGCCGCATGAGAACACTGGACATCATCTGTCTTTATCTCTAGATCTGGAATAGCCTCTGCTTTAGCCTTATCTGACAAAAGTAAAACACGCTCTGTTAGAAAAGAACTAGAATCACCACAATTCTCATCGATAATTATTTTCCCTTTCAACTGTAAAAAAGAACTATCTCGTACTACTCCTTTTAGAACTGTCTCTGCCTTTGTGTGTGGAGCTTTATGATGAATTACTACATATATCTCTAACTTATTTTTTTCTTCAGCTTTAAAAACTCCAGTTATATCTACAGAAGAACCTGCTCCAGTAAGCTCTATTAAATAACTACCTGACTTTGTCAGTTTTATTTTTTCATGCTGGTCTTTTTTTATAGTATAAATTTTCATTTTTTGCAACAATTTTATAAATTATTTTTTCTAATTTATCCCACTGACCCCTCCATCTCAAAATCAATTAATCTATTCATCTCCACCGCATACTCCAAAGGTAACTTTCTCACCAGATCCGCAATAAAACCATTGACGATCATTTTTCTAGCATTTTCTTCTGAGACACCTCTACTCATCAGATAAAACAACTGATCATCACCCACTTTGGAAACAGTAGCTTCATGCTGAATCTCTACCTGGTTATTAGATATTTTATCTACGGGATATGTATCAGATCTAGAATCACCATCCAAAATCAAGGCATCACAAACAACTGTGTTTTTACTATGGTGAGCTTCAGGGGCAACATAAACTAAGCCTCTATAACTAGCTCTACCACCACCTTTACTAATAGATTTTGAGATAATCGTTGAAGAAGTATAAGGAGCTAAATGAATCGCCTTAGCACCGGTATCTTGATGTTGTCCATGTCCCGCCAAAGCCATCGATAAAACCTCACCCTTTGCACCTTTGCCTGCCAAAATATACCCAGGATATTTCATTGTTACTTGTGAACCCATGTTGAAATCAGTCCAGACCATTTTTCCATCTTCATGAACATAAGCTCTTTGAGTTACTAAGTTATAAATATTCTTATACCAATTCTGAACAGTAGTGTACTGACAGGTAGCTCCTTTTTTTACGATAATCTCTACCACTCCAGAGTGAAGAGAACTCGAGGCAAATTGAGGTGCCGTACAATTATGAACTGCAACTCCATTGGCTACATAACTTTCATCTTGTTTAACACTAAAATTATAAACATCAATATTTTTTACTTCAGTTTTAGAAATATTATTTACTGGAGAATATAAATATTTATCATCTAAATAATAAAAAGTTGCTCTTTTTTTTCCATTTATTTTTGCTTCTATTTTCTGACCAACTAACTCACCAAACTTAACCATGTATTCACCACCAATAACCAGATTAAACATTGTTTGACGACCTTCATGTTTTCTAACTCTCTTATTAATACCACAAGCGATATCTAATCTTAGTAAAATCTGTTTCATCTGATAAACCAAATTTTTAGAAGTAGTTGAACCTCTAAATATTTCTTTTAAACCATGTTTTAACTGCTTATTGTAATAATTCCCATCACCTCTATACCAGCCCAAAATCACTTCTGATTGTTTCTTTGGAGAAGCCTGCATAACCCATTTGGGAACTTGTTTACTTGACGATGATGTACCAAATTGCTCAAAAATTCTACATAATTTTGTTGAACTAACAACAACAGACGTTCCATTATTAGTTTTATGATGATTTTCTCTAATTCTATCCTCATTAAAAACCAATTTAATTAGCCTTTTTACATCATCAATATATTCTCTTTCATAAGATCCAAAAGAAAAATTCAAATAGTGACCACTACTAATACTACCCTCTGCCAAATAGTAGCCAATTAATCTAAAAAACTCAGGTATTAAAGGTACTTTTACAGCAACTTTAGAAAAACCATGTCTACCTGCTCCCATTTTAATAGTCTGTTCAAGAAACTTAGATTCTTTTACTAATCTATCTATAGGAGTACAAACATAATCTCCTTTAGTTACATTTTTTATAGCTAACCACTCTGGTTTCCACTTTTTATTACGTTCATTATTTTTTATTCTCTTAACAACAAGAAATGGATGCTCTTCTGTGGCCTCAATAACTTGATGGATATTTCCGGTTACTTTAACTTCATAAAGCTCCCCAGAATATTTTCTAATCTGGGTATGACCAACTGATCTAACCCTACCAGCATGGGTCAAAACTTTATCTGTAGCCAAAACATCTTTAATAGGAATAATTCCTCTATCTGTCGTAATTTCTGTCTCTGCTGTAAAACAGCCTTCTACGTAATGAACAGAAGCTCCTTCATCCACAATAATCAAGGTTCTCTCGAACTGCCCAAAAGATTCTGAGTTAATCCTAAAGTAAGTCTGTAAAGGCATTTTTACATGAACTCCAGGAGGAATATAAACAAAAGATCCACCAGACCATACAGCAGTATTAAGAGCTGCATATTTATTATCATCATTAGGGATTACTGTCCCAAAATATTTTTTGAATAATTCTGGATGCTTAGACAAACCTTCTTCTATAGAAACAAAGATTACTCCATCTTTTTCCCAGGCCTGTTTTAGTGATCCATAAATGATTTCACTATCATATTGAGCTTTTACCCCAGCCAGGTGAGCTCTCTCTGCTTCTGGAACACCGATTCTCTCGAAGGTTTCTTTTACTTCTGGAGGAACATCATCCCAAGACCTTGCTTGTTGATCGGTTGGTTTCAGATAATATGATAAATCATCCAGTTTGAGATCAGATAAATCTGGACCCCAGCTAGGAATTTTTTTATTCTGGAATTCTTTAAAACCAGCCAAACGATTCTTTAACATCCAGTCTGGTTCTTGTTTCATACCAGAAATCTTCTTTACTATTGCTTCATCCAAACCTTTTTCAGCCTGAAAAGCATAATCTTTGGTATTAAAAGAATATCCATGCTCATAACTATCTTGATCTTTTATGAAATTATCCCCTGGTTTACTGACTTTGGTAGTTTTTTTAGCCATATTGTTTTGAAATATTTGTAATTTGTTATCTAGTCACTTATCTGACCATAACCTGTTTTTTCTAACTCCTCTACCAATTCAGAACCACCAGTTTTTACCACTCGTCCACCAGAAATAACTAAAACTTTATCGTAATCTAAATACTGTAATATCCTTTGATAATGAGTAATCACTATCACTGTCATGTTTGTTTTTTTCTTTAGATCAGCTACTCCCTGAGCTACAATCTTGATAGCATCTATATCAAGACCAGAGTCTGTTTCATCCAAAATAACTAGCTTTGGTTCTAGAACAATCATCTGTAAAATCTCTAACTTCTTTTTCTCCCCACCACTGAATCCTTCATTGAGCCCACGCATCAATAAATCTTTTGAAATAGCTAGTTCTGTGGCTTTCCTTTGTAAAAAATCTCTAAAATCAACAATCGAAGAGTACTTACGTGTTTCTCTATCTGGATATTTTTCTATATAAAGATTCCATAAAAAATTCAAGATCTTAACTCCAGGTATCTCTACAGGATACTGAAAAGCCAAAAACAAGCCGGCTTTTGCCCTTTTATCTGGAGAAAGATCAAAAAGTTCTACTCCATCTAGAACAGCAGACCCCGTTGCCAGATAATCTGGATGACCTGCAAGAACATTTGATAAAGTTGATTTACCAGAGCCATTAGGCCCCATGACCACAACCATTTCACCTTTATCTATCGAGAGATCTATTCCTTTTAGAATAGGTTGCTTCTCTATTTCTGCATGAACATTTTTGACTTCAAAAAAAGACATAATTACTTTCTCTATTATTAAATCTATAAACCTCAAAATATAAAATATATTTAAATTTTTTAAACTACTTTATAAAAAAAATAAACTTAACTTACTAGTTTTTTTACTTCAAGCCTTCTTTGGCAATTGTTTTTACAAAGCTACCAACAGGTTCACCAAAATCAAGACTTTCTAGTTCGTTACCGTCAACCCAGCGATATTCTGTATGCTCATCAGATATCATAACTTGATCTGGATTTAAATCAGTAATGTCTCTTACAACCCAGCCACACACAATAGAATAAACCTGTTTTTTTACATCAAAGTAACTGAAAAAATGAACCATGTTTTTAAGTTCAAAGACTTCTGGTAAAACTTCCAATCCTGTTTCTTCTATAACTTCACGAGCAATTTCTGCTTGATGTATATTACGAGCAGACTCTTCAAGATCAACTGGCCACTCTGCATTTCCTCCTGGTAAATCCCAAGCACCTGGCCTGCTAAGAGCCGTATCAGGACGCTTCAGAACAAGTACTTTTCCATGATTAACTAGCGCTACTTTGTGGAGAAACTTTACATTTTTTGTAAGTTGGTGTGGTGTTTGTTCCATAAATTCTTTCTATTAATTTTCTTTAAAATTTTTCTTGTATTTTCCTAAAAAAATCTATTTTACTTTCTCCAAAATCTTAGCAGTATTTTCCAGTGCCCAGCTAGCTTCATAACGAACCTCTGGAATAGTCTCTAAATCTTTAAGATCTTCTTTAGAAAACCAAGCTATCCCATCGGTTTCTTCAACATTTTGTTTGAACTCAATGCTACCTGTTGGTTTCACCAAATATGTGAAAACTAGATGTTTTTCACAACCCAATTTCCAAATAGAACTAACGACTTTTTTATCTGGAGTGTCACTTTCAATTCTTTGTTTATAAAAATCTTTATTAATCCAGTGCAAATTAACAGCAAAAGGAGTGGGATAGTATCCAGAATTATCCGTTCCTGGAAAAAGTGACTGAGTGCTTTGAGCCTCCACTTTTACATTTGTTTCTTCCCAAAACTCTCTTTCTGCTGCCTGATGAGGCATCTCTCCATCATCGATATGTCCACCTGGAGCCAACCAAATCCCGAGTTTTTTGTGTTTGATCAATAAAACTTTATCGTCTACCACTAGGAAACCTGCTGCTGTTAGACATGCTTTTGGAGGAAATTTTGAAGATTCTTTCATAGAAGAATTGTAACATCCTAATCCTGATCTAACCGTCCTATTAGTAGCCTGTCTAGTATAATTACTAACAATATATATTCTGCATAAATAAAAATGATGAAAAATAATAATTTAGATAAAGTTACCCTTGTAGATACCAATGACCAAGTAATTGGAGAGATGGATAAATACAAAGCTCATGAACATCCAGCCAAACTTCATAGGGCTGTTTCTGTCTGGCTAATAAATGATCAAGGAGAAACATTACTTCAAAAAAGAAGTAAAAAGAAAATCGTTGGAGCCACTTGGTGGGGAAACACTATCTGTGGCAATCTTAGACCAACAGAGACATATCTGGAATGTGCTGTTCGTAGATTAAAAGAAGAAGTAGGAATTATTGTAGATCCAAAAGATAACCAAAAAGAAACTTTAGAACTAATACCCGTCCATAAATTTATTTATAAAGCTTACTGTAATGAAAAATATGGGGAACACGAAATAGATCAAGTTTTTATAGCTAAATATAATGGGAAAGCTATTCCCAACAAAGATGAAGTTAGTGAAGTTGCTTGGGTTGATTTAAACAACCTTACTTTGCAACTAAAGAAAAATATAAAGCTAAATTCCCCACTTAGAGATTCCCAGAAAACTTTAGACATGAATCTTGAACAACTCAAATTGCAGACAGCTCCTTATAAATTTGAAGTTAATGAAAAAAATCAGCTCCTAGCTCCATGGAGTTGTATGATGTTGAACTCTATAAATTTTGAAAAATATCAAATCAAACTCATCTGAACTCCAGCATTTTTCTGCGGAGTAAAAGTAAAATCAACAGGTGCAGTAATCAACCTATTCCATCTATTACGAAACTTCACCTCACCTTTATTGTAACCATAATCCAAAACCTCTTTGGTAACCTTAACATCCTGAATACAATATTTTTCTAGTTTATCCCACTGCTGTCTTTGATAATATTTGATAGCATCCAAACCATCTCCAGTTTTACCAATTCCTAATGTTTCCTTAGCTACTGCATCTAAGCCAATTCTGTGTCCTACTGAATCCTTAATTCTTGACATCACATCTAAGGTTGGAATATTCCTGATATCACCAGAGTAATATTCTGTGAAAGTCGGCATATCAAAGCCATCAATGTTAAAACCAATAACTACATCTGCTTGTTCTAATAATGGGAATAACTTTGGTAAATCTTTTTCGAAATATGACCTGTATTCACCTTCTTCTCCAAAACCATTACGGACATTAACCCCAACAAAAGAGATTCCCAAACGATCTGGAAAAAATCCACCTACTTCATCAAAAGTTTTTTTTGTTTCAACGTCTAAGATTACCTGCAACATAAGGTATTACCTTACCTAATTTTTCCACAGAAAAAAAGGGGAAAATCTAGTCTTCCAAAGCTAACTCATAGAGTTCTGCTACTTTGGACCAGTTCACAACATTCCAAAATGCTTTAATATAATCAGGTCTTCTATTCTGATAATTGAGATAATAAGCATGTTCCCAAACATCAATTGTCAAAACTGGCTTCAACTTATCTGTCCATGGGTTGAATTGATTGGGAGTACTCACAATCTCCAACTTTCCATGTCTCACGACCAACCATGCCCAACCAGAACCAAATCTTGTTGCGGCTGCTGCTGCAAACTCTGCTTTGAACTCTTCTACAGAGCCAAACTGGGCTTCTATAACAGCTTGGAAGTCTTTATCCATCTCTTGCTTTTCTGGGCTCAGAATCTGCCAAAAGAAGTTATGATTAGCCACTCCACCACCATTATTCTGAACAGCAACACGAAGTTTTGAATCACGAATTTTTTTCAAAGACTGCATTAATACTTCTACTGGTAACTCCTGCATATCTGGAAGACTTTCCAAAGCAGCATTAAGTTTATTTACATATCCTTGATGATGTTTTGAATGATGAATTTCCATTGTCTGTGCATCTATATGAGGTTCTAGAGCATCATAAGCAAAATCTAGTTTTGGTAAAGTATGTGACATAAAATTCCTTTTTTTGAAATTAAAATAATATTTGTATATCTAAAGAAATTATACCTAAATAAAAGGCTAACACAGTGGGCAAACTTACAAAAAAAATTAGCTACTCTCCTTGAGACTCTTTTACAATCCGCATCAACTCTATAATTCTATCTTTACCAGTAGTTTTCAAGAATTTTTCTATCTCTTCAAAATCTGGAGATTGATCTTCAAGACGTAAAGAATTTACCTCTTCCCATAAAGTCTGACCAATCATAAAACCACTAGCTCCATTTTCTGTACTTACCCGGACAAACTCTTTGAATTCTTCATATTTCACTCCATCAGAGTGAACAATCCAAGGGATATCCAAAGCACTAGTGATCGTTGCTGTAGCTAGGGGATCTTGAGGATACTGTAAAGAAAGAATGCTTGCTGATTTTTGTAGTTCAGAGATAGCTTCTAACTGAGTTTCTTGAAACTTGATAGTATCTAGATCAATTCCTGGTGGATGATAAATCACTAATTTTAGTAAAAAATCAATTCCCTCGTACTGACAAAAATTGAAAAGCTCTGCTACAAGTTTCTTTTTTTCTGCGGCTTTTTCTTCTGCAGGGTGATACAACAACTCTAATTTGGCCACACCATAGTTATTTCTGACTTCTTCTATTCCCCATTGATGAATAAATCTAGGTAAACTCAGTGGATCTTGATCATGTTCTTGTTCCAGACGAAGTAGTAATCCTGAGTTATTATGCTTATAACTCAGGAAAGGCAAAGAATAAGTAGGATCCAGAACTACCCCTGTAGTATGTTCTGTATATAAAATTAAAAACCTAGTAATCAAAGCATTAAGATTCTCGACATTGGTAGGTTCTGATAAAGATAACCCTAGATTTTCTGCAAAAGAATAAGCCCCGTCTAAAGCTAATATTCCGATACCGTTTTTTTGTAGGGCAGAGACTTTCATCTGTCTAGTATATCGATTTAAAAAAAACTATTCAATTGAAGGATTTCTAATATCCCAAACCTCAATTAAAAAAGCCCCCACCTTTCAGTGGGGACTTTCTAATTTTCTTTTTTAAAGATTATTTAAGAATCACGTCTGCGGAATCCATCACGAGGGCCATCTGAACCTCTTGAACCTCCACGACTGTCTCTAGAGTAACCGCGACCTCCTCGATCATTGCGACCACCGCCACGGCGATCTCCACCATATCGGTTGTCTCTACCACCTCCGCGACCTCCGCGGTCTCCACCACTAGGTTTCTTTGCGGCAGCTTCTTCTGCAGTAATCATGGATAAACCAATCTTACCATCATCTTTTACTTCAGAAATTCTGACATGAGTAGCATCACCAATCTTGGCAATAGCTTCAACATCATCAACTCTTTCTGTAGACATTTGAGAAACGTGAACTAAACCTTCACGACCTGGAAGATATTCAACAAACACACCATAGCCTTCTACTCTGGTAATATTACCGTCGAATTCATCTCCTACTTCAATGACACGAACCAAGTTGCTGACTATTGTGACAGCTGCATCGATTTTTTCTTGTTCACTAGAAGAGATATTAACTATTCCTAGTTCTCTCTCTTTATCTTCGTCAACATTAATGTCTGCACCAGATTGTTCAATGATTGATTTGATCATTTTTCCACCTGGACCGATTAAAGCACCGATTTTTTCAGCTGGAATCTCTATCTGGAAAACTTTTGGAGCATATTGAGAAATTTGATCTCTAGGAGCTTCAATAGCTTTCATCATTTCACCCATGATATGCATTCTGCCTTCATGAGATTGAGAAAGAGCTTGCTCAAGAATTTCTTTGGAAACTCCTTTAAGCTTGATATCCATCTGAATAGCAGTAATACCTTCTTTTGTTCCGGCTACTTTGAAATCCATATCACCGATATGATCTTCAAGACCTTGAATATCAGAAAGAACTACATGTTTTTCACCATCACTCATAAGACCCATAGCAATTCCAGAAACTGGTCGTTTGAGAGGAACACCTGCTGCCATCAAAGACATAGTTGAACCACAAACTGCAGCTTGAGAAGTTGATCCATTAGAACTCATGATTTCTGTTACCACATGAATTGTGTATGGGAAATCAGCTTGACTTGGGATCATTGGATATAGAGCACGTTCTGCGAGAGCACCATGTCCTATTTCTCTACGTTTTGGAAATCCGAAACGTCCTGTTCCCCCGAAAGAGTAAGGAGGCATGTTGTAGTGATGCATGTAATGAAGAGTATCTTCACCGTCAATGCTTTCTACTAACTGACCCAAAGATGGATCTGCCAAAGTTGTAACAGTTACAGCTTGAGTAGCACCTCTTTTGAACATTGCAGAACCATGAGTTCTAGCAAAAACATCTGTTTCACACCAGATTGGGCGAATCTCTGTAGTTTTTCTACCATCAGGTCTAACACCTTCTTCAAGAATCATTTTTCTTGCTTCTTTTTTGGTCAAAACATAGAGAGCTGCACCGATTTGTTTCTCAGTGATTTCTTCTGCATCTTCATCAAGATCAGCATTTAATTTCTCGAAAATAGCGGTTTTAACTTCATCTTCATTAGTAGGAAGTAAACGACCACTTTTTTCTACGATTTCACGAACCTGTTCTGCATAATCTACATAGATTTTATCTGCAAGTTCTTCTGTTGCTTGAACCTTGAGTCTATCTTCTTCAGAAATAAGTTCTATTTTTTCTTTACCTATCTCTGCGACCATTTCATCAATGACATCACAAACAGCACCTAGTTCTTTCTGAGCGAGAATCATGGCCTCGACCATAACTTCTTCAGAAACTTCTTTTGCTGCAGCTTCTACCATAACGATAGTTTTGCCACTTCCAGAAACAATGAGATCTAAATCATTAGCATCACGTTCTGTATGAGTAGGATTAATAGAAAACTTACTAGTTTCTTTGCTATAACCTACACGAAGACCTGCTAAAGGACCATCGAAAGGAATCTCGGAAATAGCCATACCAATGGTGCTTCCCAAAAGACCCAACATGTCTGGATCATTTTCTTCATCATATGAGAAAACAGTGTTGATAGCTTGAACTTCGTTAGTGATTCCATCTGGAAACATTGGACGAAGAGAACGGTCAATAACACGAGCTTTCAAGATCACGTTATCGTTAGGACGTCCATCACGTTTCATCCAACGAGAACCTTTGATAGTTCCTGCGGAATATAGTTTTTCTGCAAACTCTACTGAGAGAGGAAAATAGCCAAGATTGACTTTTCTTCCTAGACCAATGGTTGAATGAACTACTGTTTCACCACATGTGATGAGAACTGCAGCAGCAACTTGTTCTGAGAACTTTCCTACTTCTATAGTGACTTCTTTACCTCCGAGGGTAATAGTCTTTTTATATGTATCTGGATATTTTGGATAACCCATTTTTTTCTTTCTGTTAGCATGCTACGAGAATCACGTTCAGATTATTTATCTGCGTGACAAACGAGCTCGAATAAGAGCTAACTTCTTCATAAATTCTAGGGGAATACATTCTTCAATAAGCAGGGAGTACCTGTGGTTTCAACCACTCCTTGCTGATCGAAGAATTTTGAATATTAATAAATTTATATTCCCGTAGCAACTATTATACAGGAAGATCTTAATTTAAATGTAGAAGTAAGTTTTCTTTAAAAAAAGCCCCTGCTTTTCAGCAGAGGCTTCCAATTTCTAAAAATTTATTTAAGCTTATTTATTTAAACCTAATTTTTTAATCAAACCAGCATATCTCTCTTGGCTTCTGCTTTGTAAAAAGCGAAGTAAGCGACGTCTCTTGGAAACCTGCTTAAGAAGACCTCTACGAGAGTGGTTGTCTTTTTTGTGTTTCTTAAGATGGTCAGTAAGCTCTTGGATAGAAGCAGTCAATAAAGCCACCTGTACCTCTGGAGATCCTGTATCACCTTCGAAAAGCTGAAAATCTGTTACTATTTGAGTTTTTTGGGACTTTGTAAGTGCCATGGTATTTCCTTTCCTTAATAAGCGAGCCTTCGCAAGCTTATAAAGTAACCTTTATTTATACTTCTGTTAATTTTATTATTAATTAATCAGAGGTGAGATTATATCACACCTGATCAGTTTTTTATTTTTCTAATCCTCGTCATCCTCTATTTTGTAAGCAACGACTATATCGCCTACCTGGAAATCAAGTTTCTTTTTCTTGAAAGTCAGACCACCTTCGTTTTTTGTCTTGATTACGAGAATGTCTTCTTTACCATGCTTCATTCCAGAAATAACTGGGTTAGCAATGATTTCTTCACCACGTTTGAGATGTAAAAGATCAGATCTCTTGATCTCACCAGTCTTGACTTTTATTCCGGCAATCTTGTCACCTTTCATCTCAAAAATCTGTAAAATCTCTGCTTCACCTGTAGTTATTTCATCAATAGTAGGCTCAAGAATCTTTAACATTTGTTTTTGAAGATCTTCGATAAGATGATAAATAATGCCGTATTCTTTGACTTTTACACCAAGACTCTTGGCAAAATTCTTTATTTTACGAGGAACTTTTAGGTTAAAAGCAATAACTAGAGCATTACTAGTCTCTGCCATTTCTAGCTCTCCTTCAGTCACAGGACCTACTCCAGCACTAATAAGGTTGACACTATCAGGATCAATATTTTGCTCGATAGCCTCAAGAGTTCCTTTGACATCAGCTTTTACAATCAAGTTCATTTTTATTTTTTCGCCAAATGCACCTTCAATATCAAAATCTGCCCATTCATTCACTTCACCAGCAACAGCTTCTTCTTCTACAACTTCTTTTTCTACGTATTCTTTGCCTTGTTCTTTGACGATAGAACCAACTTCTGGAGCACCTTTAAGACCAACAATCTCTGCAGGAGAACCAGGAAAAACTTCTTTCAAAGATTTTCCATTTTCATCACTAAGAAGTTTTACTCTACCTTGAATTTCATCAATAAAAATATCTTGACGGGTAGAAAGAGTACCTTGCTGAACAATCACACTAGCCAAAGAACCTTTACGAGGATCTCTGGAAGACTCGACCACTACAGCTTCTAAAGGAGCTGAGGCATCTGCCTTAAGTTCTTGAAGTTCTGCCAATAGAGAAATAGTTTCTAGAAGTTTATCAACTCCTTTTCCAGTTTTTGCAGAAACTTCTACGACTTCGACATCGCCACCAAAATCTTGAACAATTACTTCATGTTCTGCCAATTGAGCTTTAACATCATCTATTCTGATACCTTCTACATCTATTTTATTCATTACGACTAAGAAAGGTACTTTAGATTCCTTTATGTATCGTATTGATTCTATAGTTTGTGGTTTGACTCCATCATTTGCAGCTACAACCAAGATTACGATATCTGTAATTTGAGATCCACGTTGACGCATTTTATTAAAAGCTGCGTGACCCGGTGTATCGATAAAAGTAATTTTATTACCCTTGTAATCTATCTGGTAAGCACCGATATGTTGAGTAATTCCACCCTGTTCTTTACCCTGAACATTAGTTTTACGGATGTAATCCAATAAACTAGTCTTCCCATGATCAACATGACCTAGGATCGTAATAATTGGTGGGCGAGGTGTTAATGCCATATCGTTGTTATTCTTTCTTTATAAAAGTTAAAGTAACTTACTTTGCTTCAGTTTCTTCTACTTTTTCTTCAGTTGATTCTGTCTTTAAAGCTTCTGCATCAGCCAAGAAACTCTTCTCAAGTTCTGCACGAGCTTTCATTCTAGCTTCTTGCTCTTTTTTATCTGCTTCTACTTTTTTGGTCAAAATCTCTTTTTGATCATCTTCCAGATCTAACATCTCCATCCATTTGTTTTCAAAACGAACTAAATCATTAAGAGTAGTGAGTTTATGACTAATAAGCTGTTCTCTGGTTTCATCACTAATACCTTTGAAAGTATCAATCTCATATTCTTCTTTACCAGTAGCTTTGGTCTCGATCTTACCGCTAGCAGACTTGATAGTGATCTTATATTCAGTAAGCTTGGCAGCAAGACGAACATTTTGTCCACCTCTACCAATTACCAAAGAAAGTTGATCATCAGGAGCAGTCACTTCTGCTGTCTTTTTCTCTTCATCTACTTCTATCAATAAATTCTCTGCTGGAGCCAAGGCACCTTTGAAATATGTAACCATGTCATCAGAGTGAGGAATAATATCGATTTTTTCGTTATTTAATTCTTCGATTACTTTCTGAACACGAACACCACGTTGTCCAACACATGAACCAACTGGATCTACACCTTCTTGAACAGAACGGACAGCGAGTTTAGTTCTAACCCCTGCTTCTCTAGCAATTGCTACAACTTCTACTGCACCAGATGCAACTTCAGGAACTTCACGTTCAAATAACTTGGAAACTAAGTTCTTATCAGCTCTGGAAACAACCACTACCTGACCACGAACTGTTTCACGAATATCTTTGATATATACAGCAAGACGAGCATTAAGACGATAAAATTCTCCACGCATCTGCTCTTCTGGAGGCATCCAACCATGACCTCTGCCCATATCAATAATTACATTACGACGATCCATACGAAGAACTTGACCAGTGATCATGTCACCGATTTTGTCTTGGAACTCAGAGATTATTTGATCTCTCTCTGAGCGACGAATCTTTTGCAAGATAACTTGCTTTGCAGTTTGAGCAGCAATTCTTCCAAATCCTGCTGGAGTAACATCTTCAGATTTCTTTTCATCCCACTTGGTAGGCTCTAATGTTTCTTCATCAAACTCCAAGACTGGAGCTTTGAAAATTCTAGCTTCACCTGTTTCTTCATTTAGTTCTGTGTAGTAGTAAAAATCATCATCCAAGAATCCCATTTGCTTACGATAAGCAGATACGAGAGCCTGACGAATAGCGTCAAAAATAGCTGATGCTTCGATTTTTCTTTCTGATGCAATTTGAGCAATAGCAGCTGCGAACTCTGTTCTAGCAGTTGTTGAAATCTTATTAGACATGTTTTTCCTTTTTTATGCTTCTTTTCTGAATATAAACAAATTTTTTAATATTTATTTATTTTCAAAAAAAGCTTTCTTTTAATTTCAATTTTTTACTAATTTTATCTAGCTAAAGATATGAAAAAAGACGTGACCAATATAGTGTCCGTCTTCATCAGTATCTAGCCAGGTCATTATTATAACACAAGTTAGAGAAATTATTATTAAAATATATTTCTAAAAAAACAAGAATTTGAGAATCTTAGTTACTCATAACGCAAAGCATCTATTGGCTGTAACTGAGCAGCTTGTTTGGCAGGATACCAGCCAAAAATAACTCCAACAGAAGCAGATACTCCAATTGCCAATAAAATAGAAGATAAACTAACAATAAACGGAATACTCAACATTGAAGCAGCCAAAAATGTTATAGCAATTCCCAGAGACATTCCAATAATCCCTCCCATCAAAGTCACCACTATAGCCTCGATAAGAAACTGCATCAAAATATTATTTTTCTTGGCTCCCAAAGCCTTCAATAAACCTATCTCTTTGGTTCTCTCTGTCACAGTCACCAACATAATATTCATTATGCCAATCCCACCCACTACCAATGAAATAGCCGCTATACCAGCCAACATGGCAGATAAAGTCCCGGTCACAGAACTAATAGAAGAAATCATTTCTTGAGAACTACGAATACTAAAATCAGCATCCTCCGCATCATCAATATCATGTTGCAACAACAAAATATCCTCAACAGAAGTCTCCATAGACTCGACAAGATCACTATCAGAAATCAATAACTCGATACTATTGAGATAATCTTGAGATAAAAGTATCTTTTGAGCCGTATAAAGTGGGACCAAAACACTAGAACTATCCGTAATCACCCCAATAATTCTAAAAGTCTTACCGTCTATTCTCACTGATTCACCCACTACTTCTGCATCTTCACCAAACAACTCTGTGACGATTTCATCTCCTAGAACAACAACCTTAGATCTAGTTACTACTTGTGACTCTGTAAAAAAAGTTCCTTGAGAAAAATTTAGTTCATGAACATCTTGATAAACAGCCTCTGCACCAATAATGCTAGATTGCATTGTTTCACCGTCATAACTGAGTTGTTTATTAGTAGAAACCAAAGCAGTCGCTACATCAACATTTTCAAGAAGAGCTAGAGATTCCACATCATCATAAACTAAAGTGTCAGTCGTAGATCCACCTCCGCCTCCTGGACCTCTACTATTTTTACCAGGTGAAATAGTCAAAACGTTAGCTCCAAAACTAGCAATTTCTCCAACAATAGATTGGGTAGCCCCTTCACCCAGAGAAATAATAATAATCACTGAAGCAATTCCAATAATTACCCCAAGCATCGTCAAAACTGTTCTAATTAAATTAGTTTTTAAAGCATTAATGGCCAGAATAAATAACTCTATAAAATCCATTTATTTAGACTTTCTTTTGTTTTTACTATCTTTTTTAACAAGTCCATCTTGAATACGAATAACTCTTTTGGCAAACTTTGCAATATCTTCTTCATGAGTAATCAAAATAATAGTATGACCTTTTTTGTTTAACTCCTTGAATAAATTCATGATTTCATGAGCAGTTTTTGTATCTAGATTTCCAGTTGGCTCATCAGCCAAAAGAATAGCTGGTTTCATAACTAATGATCTAGCAATAGCCACCCGTTGAATCTGTCCACCAGAGATATGATTAGATAAATTATCTGCTTTATCTTCTAGACCAACTAACTTTAAAGATTCCAAAGCTCTTTTGTTTCTTTCCACTGGCGAAACACCTCCATACATCATTGGTCGTTCTACATTCTTGAGAACAGAAGTCCTAGGTAAAAGGTTAAAAGATTGAAAGATAAAGCCAATTTCTTTGTTTCTAATTTCTGCTAACTCGTCGTCATCATAAGAATCTATTAGTTTTCCTCTCAGGTGATATTCACCAGAAGTAACAAGATCCAAAGCTCCAATAATATTCATTATCGTTGACTTACCAGAACCAGAGGGACCCATGATGGCCACAAACTCACCAGAATTAATCGAGAAATTAATATCTTTCAAAGCTTCATAAGAAACAGGACCAGTCTTGTAAACCTTCCTGACTTTTTTAAAAGAGATAATAACTTTACTAGAAGACATGTTTAAACTTTATTTTCCAAATAAACCACCACCAGAGCTACTCTTACCCAATTCGCTAATAATAATCTTCTGTCCTTCTTCAAGACCAGAAGTTATTTCTACATTTGCAGTACCTGTTGCCCCTATCTTTACAGGTTGATAAATAACTGTTTGACTTTGTTCATCAAAGATTTGAACAGCTTTTTCTCCTTGATATGGCTTGATGGCTGTAATAGGAACAACTAAAATATCATTTTTTTCTTGAGTCAAAATATCTACCTGAGCAGTCATGCCTGGCCTAATCTCTTGATCTACTTCATCTAAAGTCAGATAAACATAGTAAACAGCAACATCAGATATAACCGTTGCGAATTCATCAACTCTTTGAACAGTAGCTGGTAAAGTTGAGCTGGATAAAGCATCTACTTTTACTTCTGCTGTTTGTCCTGGAGAAATATCTTTAATATCATTCTCATTAATAGCAATCTCTACCCAAGTCTCGGAGTTAGTTTTAATAATCAAAGCCAAATCTGTAGCAGAAGACATCTGACCTTCAGCCAAAGCCAAGTTAACAACTTGACCATCAATCGTAGCTTTCACTGGACCATCAGCAGTAGCCTGATAAGCTAACCAAGAACTACTTACTGCAGCCTGCCCCTGAGAAATTACATCTTTTTGATTCAAATAATTAGCTTCTGAAGCATGCCAATCACGTTCTGTTTGTATAAAAATAGGATCATCTACAGATAACTCTGTATCAAGTGCACGAGCCTCAAAATCTTCATGAGCAGCCCACATCTTGGATTCTAGAGAATTAAGATTTGCTTTTGCAGATTCTAGACTATTTTTGGCTGATAAATAACTAGAGTAAGCTTTGCTTCTCTCGGCCTCCGTAGCACTACTAACAACATAAAACAACTTATCACCTCTTTTTACTTCAGCTCCATTTTCTACATAAACCTCTGTAACTACACCATCTATAGTGCTGTTTATCTCTACTTTGTTGGAAGTAGTAATACTACCAGTTTCAGAGACTTGCTCGATAATATTACCTCTACTCACCTGACCAAACTTATAAGTAGGACCTTCTTCTTCTTTATTTAGTTGCCCATTAGCAATAAATACGACAGTAACCGCAACAGTAATAATTAATAATTTTTGAAATTTTGTCTTGTTTTTAAATTTATTTAAAACAGACAATCCCAATGATTTTATTTTTTTTATCATAATATTCTTTTCCAGTCTATCTATTTTCTATCTCCAGGACCACCACCTGCTCCAGGACCTCCTCCTGTCCCAGGGCCAGTCCCAGTAGAGTGTCTTACTGTACGCATTATCGATCCAAAAATACTAGTCTCTCTCTCTGGTAAATTACTTGCTCTATCTTCTTCTAATTTTTCTTGAATTTCTTCTTCACTTAATCCTTGAGATTCCCAGAACTCAACTAATTTCTTTTGTTGAATCTGAGTAGCTTCTCTACGAACGGCTGATTGTTTTTGAAATTTAAGAAATTGAAATGCTGTAAATATAGAAACAACACCAAGTAATATTAAAACCCATTTTAACCAGGATTTTTTATTTTTTTTTGAACCAACTGTCTTTTTTGTTTTTTGTTTGTCTGTATTTTCTTTCATGAGCTTAATTCTATAGAACTAAGTTGAGAAAGTCTTGAGAGTTTTACAATTAGTTAATATAGTTAATACTGATCATGTGTTACCAAATCAAAAAATACATACTCACTACCATCTTTAATACCCAAAGCTCTTAAATCTCCAGTAATCCAAATAGCATATTGCCTGGATCTTTTCCCCTGAAGCTTATGTATTTTTAGTGATGGATGCTTATGGTTTTGTTGAAACAAAGAAAATTGTTTAGCTAATTCTAGCCTTAATTTAGGATCTTTCTTGCAAAATTTTTGAGCTTTTTTTTGAAATGTTTTTGTTAGAGAGAAGTTCATAACTCCTCAAAAAATTGTTTTGCATCAGTGACTTTAGTAGTTTTACCAGCTCTATGTTCTGCTAGGGCTTCCAAACCTTTTCTCTCTGTTTTTTCACTCATTTCATAAACAGGAGTTATTCCCTGTTTTAGAATCTGAGCAGTAGCTTGAGCAATAAAGAATTTAGCAGTCTTGGGAACATTGTAACCAAGTTGAGTACCATATCCAGCCAAAATAGCTGCTTCTTGATCAGTTAGGGTAAGTTGAACTTTTGTCATAATGGGTAAAATATAGCATAAAAGTAGTAAAAATACAATACTTTTTGATAAAAAACCAATTATCCTTAGCTTAGTTTTTCTGATACTTAGCTAGGAAAGTTAAGTCCACCCAGCTTACGTTGGAGAAATTAAATAAAGAAGTAAAGAAGTGTTAAAGCCCAGCCTTTTGCAGCTCTTTTATCAACTTCTTCTGTCCTCTAGAGAGTTTTTCTGGAATATCCACTACAATTCTGACATAAAGATCACCTTTACCTCTTGATTGTAGATGACTCACCCCTTCACCTCGCAGACGAATCAAGCTGTGAGATTGAGTGCCTGGTCTGATCTTCATCTTAAGGTTATCTTCAGTCAAGGTAGGGACCTCTACTTTACCGCCCAGAAGAGCCATACTGATAGATATCTTTTGAACCACAAAAACATCATAGCCTTCTCGTTTGAAACGATCATGAGTCTTTACATCGATAGTTACATCAAAATCTTTAAAACGAATTCTAGTACCATCATTAGCACCAGCAGGAACCTTTATTTTTTGGGTTTTCCCCTCGATAGTAACTTCTTTGGTTACTCCATGAACAGCCTCCATGAACTCTATGGTCAAACCATATCTGGAACGACGAGCCGCTCTACCTCCAAAACCACCACCAAAAAATGACTCAAAAATATCGAAAGGGTCATTAAAATCAAAATCAGCTCCAGATTGACCTCCCTGACCGCCTGAGTTCTGGTAACCCCAGGTAAATGGACCAGATTGAGCACCACTGAAGGGATTTCCTGCTCCACCGCCAAAACCACCGCTAGATGGGTCAAAAGCAGCATGTCCGAATTGATCATATTGTTGACGTTTTGTTTTATCAGATACTACTTGGTAAGCTTCATTTATTTCCTTGAACTTTTCTTCTGCATCTTTGGCTTTATTTTTGTCTGGGTGGAACTTGAGAGCCATCTTGCGATAAGCAGATTTTACCTCTGCAGCAGTAGCTGTTTTGGAAACACCTAGAATTTCATAGTAATCACGTTTGGTAGCCATATGTTTTCCTTAGAAAGGTAATCTGAATTATCTTGATTTAATATTTAATTAATAATCTTTATTTCTATTTTGCTATCTGCTTTACTATCTTCAAACCTCTGGTAAGAGTCTATTTTGATAATATTTTCTAGCAACCTTTTTATAGGTGGAGTGATTGTAACAGGGAAAAGAGGAAAAATTAAGCAGAGAAATGGTGGGAGTGCTAAAGAAGATAATTAAAAAGAAATCTTAAGAACCTGAGTTCGCAAACGAAGTGCAACACTTTCGCGCGGTAGAATACCGCAAGAAAGGAAGGCATGAAGTACACACAGCTGAAAGAATTAAGTCCTATAATATTGACAATATAAGACTATTATTATATAATGGACAGTTAGAGCTCGTTAAAAATCCCCAATATAAGGAGGTACAGTCGCATGAAGCGTCTTACCCTATTATTTATTCTGTTCGCTAGCTTGTTAGTTGGCTGCAATGGTCAGGAAATTCCTGAATGTGGAGATACTGTTTTCAACACTCCTCATATTACTATTGCTACTGCTTTCTGGATCGAAACTGATGCTGTCAAACAGCAGATGCTTAATCAAGAAAGTTGCCAATTTGAAAATTCTACCTACACTGTAGGAAAAATTGGAGAACAACAAGTTCTATTGTTCGAAACTGGTGTTGGCTCTGAAAAAGCCATTGCTAGTACAAATAGAATCGTTTCAAATTTCGAAATAGAAATCATTATTTTCTCTGGTATTGCCGGAGGAATTGAAGATTCAGCCATAGGCACAACTTTTGTGCCATATAAATGGTTTGATCTGGAAACTGGAGAAAGTGTCTTTGTTAATGAATCACTTCTCTCTCTAGTAACTAGAGAACAAATAACTGGCATAACATCGCCAGAATTTGTAAGCGATCCAGAAATAGTAGAGTTTATAAGGAGTAATTTTCAAGCAATTGTTGTGGATATGGAAACATACCACGTAGCCAAGATTGCCTCTGAAAATAATATTCCTTTTATTGCCTTCCGCAGTGTGAGCGATCATGCTGATGGGGATAAAAAGAGAGAATCTTATCAACAAGCTGCCAATGCAAGTGCAGTTCAAGTGATAGATTTTATCTGGCTCTATAGTAACACCTCTCCTTAAAAACGAGAGGTGTTTTCATTTAATTAGAAAAATATATAATTCCCAATTTAATATAATAGTTAGAGTCTTATAGTATTGACATATTGGATAGTATTTGATATACTTGATCACGTTGTTACACAATCTTTATGTCTATGCGATATAAATGATTGTCAAACAACAGCACTTTAAAAAATTCAAGAGTAAATTTCTGGTTTTGCAGATGAAGCCAATCACCTTTGGTTGGTTTCTCTGTCAAAATCAGAGATTCAAGGAGAAAAAAAAGATAATGGAAACCCTACTACTAATACCTGTAGTACCAGTGGTGATTGGCATCGTTGTAGGTTTGTTTAATAAACGTTCTACAAGATATCAAAGATCACAAATGTTAAACATTATTGAATTTGGTGTTCTAATTTTTCTAGTGAGCATCGTTGGTATTTTTGGCTGGTTCATGTTCCGTGACAGCCAGATGAAATCAATGGAATTCCTTAATGGTGAAATTGCTGCTAAAGATTTTAGCGATATTTCTTGCCGTCACTGTCACACTGTTTGTGACTCACGCGACGATGATGGGAACTGTACAAGTTCTCATGAAGAATGTGATCATTCATACGACAGAATTTGGTGGGCTGAAACCAACTATAATTTTGACGGGTATGGTCATATTGAATTTCCAACAACTGATCGGCAAGGATTGAATCAACCAGAAAGATGGACTGCTGTTGTTATAGGTGAAAGTGCTACAAGCCTTCACCCATTTACCAGCTACCTAAAACCTTCTGGCGAATCTGACTCATTCCCGATCCCGTTGGATATGAAAGAATTGTATGGGGACCTGGTCCCTGTGCATAGCACAGAACTTGCTTATGATTACTATCATGCGATTAAAGTTCAGGCGGTTGGTTTTGAAACACCACCTCCAGGATTTAGCATGGCAATAGTCAATAATCATGAGGTAATGACAAACCTGGTGCTGAATAGTCAGGTAGAAGATACCAATCAACCGATTGGTCCAGAAAAGCAAGGCAACTTGCAAATCTTCTATGTTAATGCTCAAACAATACCAGATAATCGTTTTGCAGACCTAAGTCTCGGCACTTGGCGAGGTGGTGGTAAAAATGATATTACTATCTGGATTGGCATAAACAACTGGCCTGAAATTTCATGGGCCAGGGTAACACTCGGTGCAACAGAGATCGGCAACGAGCTCTTCGTTATCCAACTGCGTGATGCAATTAGAAATATGGAGACTGTTGAAAACCTATCTGAAATCCTAAAAGTTGCAGAAGCACAAGTCTTCAAGAACTTCGATAGAAAACAGATGGCAGAATTTGCTGATCGAAAACCGGGTATTCACCCAACGTCGGGACAACTTACTGCACTTTATATAATCGTAGTTGTCATTTCAATCGGAGGATCATTGTACTTTTATTCTAATGATCCCTTCGAAGTAGAATAGAGCTATAGGAGCCTATTATGAACAGTTCAACAAACAGCTCAACCCGTATTGCCATTGCTGGCATAATTATCTTGGGCGTAGTATTTGTACTTGGCGGAATATTTTGGGATACCAGTGTGGGACGTTCCCTTAATGCCATCGTTGCTCAAGTTGAAATCTGCGAAACAACTCTCACTCAAAGCTACAACACCATTTCTGAAACAGCACAAGTGACTGTCAGCTTCGAGGAATTTGGTAAAGATTTGTTCCGTGAAGCCTTAGGAGGCAATAAAGAAGCTACAAATAACATGATTGCCTTCATGACTGCCAATAGTGGTACAGACCTTGGTGCTACACATACACAGCTTCAGCAAGTAATAGAAGCTCAACGTGGAAAATACACTAATTGTGTGGCAGAAATGCAGCGTCTGCAACTTACTGCATCAAATAAGTTAGAAGGTACCTTTGGTCGTAATTATGCAAAATTTTGGGAACAACCCAAGGTTTTGCCTCTAAATGCACCAGCAAGACCTCTCGTTGACTTAGATGGTGACGGCAAAATCACCGCTCTAGATTACCCCGCGGTAACTGCTGGATTCGCTGTTGATGCTCATCAAACTGGTGAAGACCCAGGAACCATTGACCTCTTTGGTGAAGATAACTAAAAAGTTAACACTAACCATCTCCTAAACCACCCTAACTCTACGGGGAACCCATTCATAAAGTTTCAATGGAGTATCTTGCAACAATATAGATACATACAGAAACAAAATAAAATCAATTTAGATTGGGAAAAATAGTAGCTTAATACTTTTGAATTTGATCAGCGCCCCTTAACTGGGGCGCTTTTCTCTTTTTCATACCTACATCACCAAATCCGGAAACTCCACAACATCATGCTCCTCTGAAAAACTACCATAATGTTCACTCTGTGTACTGTAGGCTACCCTTGCAGTAATTTGATCATTTTTTTCTGAAGCATATAAAATCAAGCCACACGTCCAGCAATAAGCCACTATCTTAAACTCTTTCAAAGCTGCCTTTAATTCAGCTGGCCAGATATCTTCTTTACCTTCTTGTTCTAGATCCTGTTCTTTTTCTGAAATATCAAACTTTCTTTTTAGATTTTCTTACTTTCCACAACCATCCTCCAACACCTATAAAACTTACTCCACTCACAATCATCCCCACCACTAACCACTTTGGACAATAAACCATCGTGATTCTCTGCTCTGCAAAATCATCAAAAATAATCTTCCTCATCCCACTAAAGTTCTCTATTGTCTGCTCTTCACCATTTATAAACACTCGCCAATCAGTATCATAACGATCCGCCACAATTAATGACTCATGCTGTTGGTCATTTTGAATAACTACATCTATCCTTCTAGGATTTTCTCTTTCCACAAATATTCCATCTGTAGTTCCATCCTCAAAACGAAAACGATCCAAAGCATTCTCTCTTTCCAAAATCTGCCACCGGCTATTTTGTTTTTCTATTTCACCCATTCCACTCATACCTACTTGTTCATTTTGTTCATCCCACTCACCTTCAACAACATTTCCACCAGCTCCACCTACTTTTTCTACCACCCCCACTTCACCCATCTTTGTAAAATCACTTAGATCTTCTTCCACCTCAAACCACGTATCAACGAGATAATATTTCACTGCCCACTCATCCAAAAGCTTGCTACTAGGATCTACATAATCTATAAGATTAATCCTTGGGTTTTCTGAAACCTGCCACAACTTTGCATAGTCATTTGGTAAAAGAGTCGCATAGCCATTTACTACTGGGACACCAAAAACCATGTTCCAGTTAGGCGTCATTCCATCTCTTAAGTTCTGTGCATGCCTAAATTCTTGTAGCTCTTTGTCATCCACAAATGAATCAGAAAATGGTTCACGCACTAACATCGCTTCCCAGTAGGTCGTGTAATCTGTATAAGGTTTGTTAGAATTTCTAGTCAAAATTCTACCGTTAATAAATCTATCATTACTATTATTTTCCAAACCTTCACCGACATCTTCAGAGCCTTTTGTTAGCTCGATTTTCTGCATGATTTTTTGTGAATTTTCTGTCACTGTCTCATAGATTTTACTAGGTGCAAAATATAACATTCCTTGGGTGTTCACCAACATCTCCAAAGCTAAGATAAAAACTACTATTCGTGTTTTCTTTGCCCTGAAAAAATATAAAGATGCAATAAAGAATACACTGTTAAATACAATATTTCTTAATATTTCGAATAAAATTACTTTATCCCTCTCTAAGGTATGGAAAGCACCATTGGAAAGCGAAGAAGAAACGAAAGAATCTATCATCTTCCAAACCGTCTCAAACCCGTAACTCCACACTCCAAGACCCACTAGTCCCATCACCAAAGCGCTCATTCCCAACCACATTAACCAACGATAGTTCTTATGAAAAATCCTGTCAAAAACATCATCTATTTGCAGATTTTTTAGCACCCTAATCAGCCACAAAATCAATATTATATTCGTAGCAATCATCACCATACTAGGATAACGAGCAATCCGGAAAAGAGGAAATATTTTTTGGATGAAAGAAAATCCTGGCAAATATTGACCCAATGAAAAAATCAAAGTACTAATAGTAACTACACTAAAAAATATTTTTTCTTTACTCCATCTTCCCAAAACTTTTTTATTACTTTTCCTAACAAATAGACTTAGCCCTATCACTACCCAACCCAACCACGTCACATAAATTCCCACATTGGATTCACCAGTCCATGCTGGACCCCATTTCATTCCCGCACTGGGATTATCAAAGAAATATGGCAACACAAACTTAATCAACATTGCAGGATTCAAAGAACCTACCAAAGCTTGCTGGGCTGTTTGTTCCATCCTGGTTGATTCCAATAACATATCCACAAATGGCATCCAAGCCACCGCAGATAGGCCAAAAACCAAGATTGCAGTCACAGTCCAAGACTTTAGCCATTCTATAAAGATAGAAGTGTTCTTAGAGTTGTTTTTTCTCGAGAAAATCTTAAAAAGACTACTCAAAGTAAATTGTGATTTTTGCTTGTTTTTTATAGAAGAATTCAGACAACTATCAAACCCAGACAACACCACCGCTAGTCCAATCCCATAAATTACATGCTGTGGATACCCACCCAAGACCTGCAACATCACCACTACAGCAAACCAAACTCTAGCCTTACTTTCTTTGACCAATCTCAAACCAAAGTAAGATAATAAAGGTAACCATACTAACGACTGCAAAATAGAAAAGTTATTCAAACTCTCAGTGACCTTTGCAGAAAACATCCACAACCCACCAGCCAACAAAGCTAGCCAATGATCTTTTACCCATCTCTTTGCCAAAAGATACATCCCAGTAAAAGCTATAAAAGAGTGACTCACTAATAATAAATTGAAAGCCACAACTGGTGAAAAAATAATAAACAACAAAGTACTAGGATAAAAAACAGATTGATTAATATCAGCAATCCAAGGCATTCCAGAAAATATATATGGATTCCACAATGGTAAAACACCTTGTCTCAGCCACTCTGCTGTAAAAATCTTGCCAGGAATCATTAACGAATAATTATCTCCAAAAATAAGGGTTTTGCCGTATAAAAAGGGTAAAAATCTAACGGTAATAAAAACTAAGAAAATAAGAAAAAACTGAAACCACTCTGTTTTCAGCCATTTTTTTAAAGTCTTTAGTAAGCTCATAAAATCATTCTATCTGTCTTACAATTTTTTCTTGTAACTAAAAAAAATTATCTTTAATAAGTACGTGTATCTTATCACGCTACTATCTATCTCTAATATTTTTTTACATTGTTACGGTAAAATTCGTAAACCAAAAATCACCCTCAAAGCATCCAAGCCATCACGCCACGAAATCTTTTTACCTTCAGAAAAATCACGCCCCACATAAGTAATTGGCACTTCAAAAATATTTATCCCACGCTTCAACAACTTACAAGTAATCTCCGGCTCCATATCGAATTTGTTTGACCTAATATCCAGCTCACGAAATAATTTCGTAGGAAGAACTTTGTAACAAGTCTCCATATCTGTCAGAGTCGTATCATACAAAATATTAACCAGAAAATTAAGAAAACTATTTCCCAAACGATGCCAAAACAAAAGATTAGAATGTGGACCAATAAACCTAGAACCATAGACAACTTCTACTCTGCCTTTTTTAATATGTTCTACAAGTGCTGGAATATCATCTGGGTCATACTCAAGATCTGCATCTTGAATCATCGTATATTCCTGAGAAACCTTCTCCAAACCAAGTCTAACAGCACTACCCTTACCTCCATTTTGTTTTTTGAAGTAAGAAATCTTCTTTATTCCTTTTTTCTTTGACTTGAGAAGTTTCTGGATTTTTTTATCAGTGCCATCAGTACTACCATCATTTACAACAATTACTTCCTTTACCATAGGAACAGTAGCAACTTTACTAAGTATCTCTACTACAGTTGCCTCTTCATTATAAACCGGCATGATTACAGAAAGTTTCATCTCTCTGATCATACCTATTTTTTATGGTTTGTGGACTAGGAAAAATTATAGGAAATACTATATCTCTAAGATTTCTTCTTCGCGCTCTTAGAATTTTTTCTCTTTGTGAGCATCTTTACTATCTTCTTAACGCTTTTCTTCTTTTTTATCATCTCGATTCTCCTTTTATTATTTCTTAATTTCCCTGTTTACTAATTATAAAGTAAATATAACGTATAAAAGAGGTAATAAATCAGTAAAACTTTAATAAAAACAAACAAAAAGCCCCACTTTTCAGCGGGGCTTTTTCCATGTTCTGAGAACTAGTTAATAATTAAAAATCTTTATTCTTTAACTACTTCACCTTCTTCTGCATCCTTTTTATCATCAGCTTTATCATCCTTCTTATCTTCTTTTTTATTACCCTTACTGTCTTTACCAGCAGCAGCATTAGCTTCGGCAGCTTGTGCTTTCTGCATAGCTTCACCTAGTTTCTGAGCAGAGTTCAAGGTTTCTTCTGTGGCTTTATCAAGATCTTCTTTGGAAACATCTTCTTTGGCAGCCATTTCTTTGAGTTTTTTAATATTCTCTTCAATAGCTTCCTTGTCTTTTGGATCAACTTTGTCACCATAATCTTTGACTTGTTTCTCCATCTCGAAAGCAATGCTGTTAGCCTTGTTTTTGGCTTCAATAAGCTCTTTTTTGGCTTTATCTTCATCAGCATGTTTCTCGGCATCATCCTTCATCTTTTTGACTTCATCGTCAGAAAGATTAGTGCTGTTTTGAATAGTAATCTTTTGTTCTTTACCAGAAGTTTTATCTTTGGCAGAGACATTCAATATTCCATTGGAATCAATATCAAAGGTAACTTCTACCTGAGGCATACCACGACGTGCTGGTGGAATACCATCCAAGACGAATCTTCCTAGAGTTTTGTTATCAACAGCCATTTCACGCTCACCTTGCAAGACATTAATCTCGACTTGAGTTTGATTATCTGCAGCAGTAGAAAAGATCTGTGACTTACTGGTAGGAACTGTTGTATTTCTCTCGATCAAAGCAGTTCTGATTCCACCAAGAGTTTCTAAACCCAAAGTCAAAGGAGTTACATCTAGCAAGACCACATCTGTGACATCTCCACCGATTACTCCAGCTTGAATAGCAGCACCAATAGCCACTACTTCATCAGGATTTACACCTTTATGAGGTTCTTTACCGAAGAATTTCTTGACTTCTTCTTGAATCTTAGGCATACGAGTTTGACCACCTACAAGAATGACATCACTAATATCTTTAGGTTCTAACTTAGCATCTTTAAGAGCTTTACTAACTGGACCAAAAGCTTTTTTGACCAAATCATCGACTAACTCTTCTAGTTTTGCACGAGTTAAACTCATGGTCAGATGTAAAGGACCGTTCTCACCTTGAGTAATGAAAGGTTGATTAATTTCTGTCTGTTGAGCAGAAGATAACTCTATCTTTGCTTTTTCAGCGCTATCCTTCACACGTTGCATTGCTTGAGGATCATTAGCCAGATCTTGACCGCTTTCTTTTTTGAACTCAGCAAGAATATGCTCAATGATTACATTATCAAAATCATCTCCACCAAGGAAAGTATCTCCATTGGTTGATTTTACTTCAAACACACCATCACCAATTTCTAAAATAGAGATATCAAATGTACCTCCACCAAGATCAAAAACAGCAATAGTTTCAGTACCTTTTTTATCAAGACCATAAGCCAATGCTGCGGCAGTTGGTTCATTTACGATACGCTCCACAGTAAGACCAGCGATCTCACCAGCTTGCTTGGTAGCCTGACGTTGAGAGTCATCAAAATATGCAGGAACAGTCACAACAGCTCTAGTGATTGTTTCACCAAAATAGCTTTCTGCATCAGCTTTTGCTTTTGCAAGAATCTTGGCAGATATTTCTTGAGGTGTGTAGGTTTTATTATCTACCTTCACCACTGCCATACCATCTTTACCATCTGTAATTTCATAAGCAACGTGCTTTAGAGCATTTTTTACAGCTTTATCATTAAGCTTCTTACCCATAAAACGTTTTACAGAATGAACTGTAGATTTTGGATTCATCACCATTTGACGCTTAGCAGAATCACCAACAATCACATCAGAACCCTTAAAGTTCACGATAGAAGGAAAAGTATTTCTTCCTTCAGTTGTAGCGATTATTTTTGGAGATCCACTTTCCATCACTGCAACAGCAGAGTTGGTGGTTCCAAGATCTATACCGATTATTTTTCCAGATTTATCTGACATACATTATCCTTTTTACTTTTTTGTTTCTTTTTAACTTCTACTTATATATTGATTATTACTCAATATTTTTAATATTTAATAACTGTAATATACACCTTTTGGCAAACATGTCAAGTGACTGCTAGCAATAGCCTATATTCTTCTGCCAACTTACCTTTTAGACAAATTGTTAGTCTAAAACAACCTTGGCATGTTGGATTACCACCCCATTGAGACGATAACCTTTTTGAGCAACTCTAGTCACAGTCTCACCTTTTTCTGTTTTTTCTACAGCCTCCATTATTTCAACATCAAATTCTTTACCGATTACATCTATTTCTTCTAGACCAAAATCATTCAATACTTTTTTGAGTTGTTCTAGAACCATGCTTAGACCAGTGTCTTCTATTTGGGTTGAAGCCATCTGGAGATGTTCAAAAGGTTGTACCAAAGACTCCATAAGATCTCTATTGGCCATCTGGATAGTCTTCATTCTTTCTTCTTGAGTACGGCGAACTAGATTATGGTAATCAGCTAGAGAACGTTTCTCTTTTTCTTGAGCCAGATGTAACTGTTCTTCTAACTCAATAATTCTTTGTTGAGCTTTTTCTAGAACTTTGTCTGTAGCGGGTGTTGTTTTATCTTTTTTTATTTTCATATATATTTTCTAGTTGGGAGGCGAACATCCCAACCCCCTAACGGGGTTTATCTCATATTTTTATGACACTTTTGTAATAATTACCCTGCAATCTCCTCTATTAAACCTTTAAAATACTTCATCATTGGAATAATGTATGGATAGTCAAAACGATGAGATCCTAGCACACCCAATTTACATGATTTACCGGCAGCGTTAACTTCCATATAAATCACACTCACAGATTCTAGATTTCTATTTCCTAGTTCTTTTCCAAAGACAAGATGAACTGGATTCTCACTTTTACCCAGATTAAAAATCTCGGTCATGATGCTGCTTTCTTCAATCAAGTTCAAAACATTACGCATCACTCTAATATCAAAAAACTCTGGCATATTGAGTAAATTAGCATATCCTGAATGATAAACTCTGTGTTTCTTACCAGTCATCGCAATCCCGATTGCTCCAGATTTTTCAGCAAGAATCTTTGCAGCTTCATAGATCAAAATATCTGTATCTTGTCGATACTTCCAGATTTTTTCCTTTGCCCCCACCTCATCTGCCACAGAGAGTTCTTTTTCTTTCATTAATTCATTGACGTATAAACGTAAAGCGAGTGGTGTGGGAATTCTTCCAGCCGAGATATGAGATTTTTGCAAATATCCTTGTTTGGTCAGATAAACCATTTCATTACGAATGGTTGCAGGAGAAACTCCTATATTGAATTTTTTATCGATAGTATCAGAACCAACCGGCTTGGCTGTAGAGATAAACTCCTCGATAATAGCGCGTAAAATTTGAATCTGTCTGGCAACTAGATCTATCATATGTTAGCAATGATACGTGCTGAGTGCTAGGAAGTCAAGCTTCTTTCTACTACCTTCTTGATTCCCTTGATGAACTCTTTTTGATTGAATTTTTGAGCCCATTGTTTAATTTCTTGTTCTTTGAAACTAATTTTCTCAAACCTCTGCAAAGCTTTTTTTAGTCCATCTTTATTTAGATCATCAAAAACTACTCCAGTTTTTCCATCAATCACTGTTTCCTTGGGGCCACCAGACTTATGAGCAATTACAGGGACACCATATAGCATTGATTCTACTGGAACCATTCCAAAATCCTCATGCTCTACTGGATAAAACAAAGCCTTTGCCCCGCCATAAAGTTTTGTGAGTTCTTGATCAGAAACAGCACCCATAAACTCTATTGTTGGGCCGGCAATAGCTTGTAAATGAGCCATCATTTTTCCAGTTCCTACAACCTTTAGTGGTAACTCCAGATCTGTACAGACTTCTACTGCTAGTTCTGGATGCTTGGCTAAAGCAAGTCTATTGACGTACAAAAAATATTCTTCTTCTTTTAAATTTTTGCTTTCTAATGACTTCTTAGAATCTAATTCTTTTGTTCCTGAAAAATCAACAGGTGGATAAACCACTACAGAATCTAGTTTATAAAACTTCTTGATTCTACTGGCAGTTTCTTTAGAATTTGCAATAAATAAATCTACTCTTTCTCTAGAAACTTTAACATCGATAATTCTCATAAAATGATTGAGAAAATATCCCGCAGTTCTCATCAACGGATTTCTCTTCCAATCACTCATTGCAGAATACCCATACAATACTCTAGGTGGGGTGTGACAGTAACAAAGATGTTTTCCATTAGGAACGCTGACTGCTTTGGCAAAATATGCATTTGAAGAAGAAATAACCACATCATACTTGGACATATCTAGACTAGAAAAAGCCCATGGTGCTAGGAAACGTAGTGGAGAGTGGAGCTTCTTAAATCCCGGGATTTTACCCAACCAAGTTTCTCTAATATCCCAGCCTTCATATCTTTTTGCATGAACACCTAGAGATTTTCTATCAAAAAAAGCCGTATAAACTGGAGCTTCTGGATACATTTCATGTAAACTTTCCAGAACTCTTTCTGCTCCACCAAACTCTCGTAAATAGTCATGAACTAGCGCTACTTTTAGTGTATTATTTTTTTTATTTTGCATTTAAAACAATGCCTCCTGAATAGATGACTCAAAAGCATCCTGTGGTAATAACTTCACTAAAGATCTAAAATTCAACTCTTCAAAAAGATTAGTAATTATTTCTTTATTATAAGAAGAAACCTTGCAGTCTTCCAAAATAAAATCTATATCTACATCTATCAAAATAGTAGCTAGATGTTTACTGAGAATGGCATTTTCTTTATCTGTTATCAATTTATTTTTTACTGATTTTGTAAAAACAGAATTATCCACTTCTGATTCCAGGGCTTTATAAACTCCTTCAATAGAATCAAAAGCTTCTAGCAATGCATTAGCAGTTTTTGGGCCAATTCCTTTTACTCCAGGGATATTATCAGAACTATCTCCCATCAAACCCTTAAGATCAATCACTCTATCTGGAAAAACGCCCAATTTTTCTTTTACTTTTTCAACATCATACTCAACATCATTTTGAAACTTACCTCTACCTGGCATATAAACATGGGTATCGTTATCAACTAACTGAAGCATGTCCTTGTCCCCAGTGAGAATCATTGTCAGTAACTCCTTATCCAAAGACTCGACTTTTCTATTAATCGTCCCGATAAGATCATCTGCCTCGAAACCTTCTTTTATAAAGAGAGGAATATTCAAAGCTGTTACTACATCCTTGATCATCTGGATCTGAGGCCTCAACTCTTCTGGCATAGAAGGTCTATTTGCCTTGTACTCTTTGTATTCTTTACTGCGATTAGTGGGCTTTCGGTGATCAAAAGTCACAGCCATATGAGTAGGCTCAATGTCGCGAATAACTGTCAAAAGAATTCTGGAAAATCCATAAACAGCATTAATCAATTGACCAGAAGTTGAAGTCAAAGTTTTGGGAAATCCATAGAAACAACGATAAATAAGGGCATGTCCATCAACTAAAAGGAATGTTTTACGTGGCATAGAACTATATCTTAACAGGTTATTTCACCGCCTGAAATACAAAATGAGTTACAATCTCCACCTCTGTGGAGCTTTAGTACTTTCTTTTTGTTTAATCAAAAAGTCAGTCTTATGCCTCAGGGTATTAACGTTATCTTCCATTCTATCTAGTTTTTCATGAATACGACGCCATTCATAATCTTCCTGTACCTGATTCAGGTAAACCGTAATCGTACCCACTAGAGTACCAAACATAACTGCTCCAGAAATCTGTAAAAAGGCGCCAATAACCCTACCACCAGTGGTTACTGGAACTAAATCACCATAGCCCACAGTAGTAACCGTGGTAATAGCCCACCATAAACCATCAACAACAGTATTTATGGTTGTGTTATCTGCTTGCATCTCAAAAGGAATAACCACCATCCCTGCAAAAATAGTTAAGGTAAAAATAACGATTAGAATTTTACTGAGACGACGAGCTAATGGAAAACGACGAACTAGAATTGAGGCAGACATAGATCTACTATACGAAAAAAAACAAAGAAGAACAATGCTTAACTAGATAAAAACTTAACTTTTCTTAAGCTGTTTCTTTGCCTTTGGCATCTTCATCACCTCTGTAAAAGTATCACCATCCAAGGTTTCTACTTCAAGAAGTTTTTTAGTAACTAGATCTAGTTCTTTTCGATATTTTTTGAGTAGAGTCATAGCCTTTGCTTGAGCTTCATCTATAAATTTACGAACCTCTACATCTACTTTATCCTGAAGATTAGTAGAAATTTTGAGTGGTTCTCCCCAATTTTTTGAGTAATCGCTATTATATTGAGGTGTAAAGTTCATTGGACCCAATTCACTCATCCCATACTCCATCACCATTGATCTAGCAACTCTAGTTGCTCGTTCTATATCATTACTTGCACCAGCTGTTTGTTCTTTATAAATCAAAAGTTCTGCAGCACGTCCACCCATCATCATCACCATGTCGTCCAAAATCTCTGATTTTAGCAACTGAACTCTGTCTTTTTCTGGAGGAGTAAAAGTATAACCCAAAGCATGACCCCTAGAAACAATAGAGATTCTATGAACTGGATCAGAGAAAGGTAATACATGAGCCAAAACAGCGTGTCCTGCCTCATGATAAGCGGTCATTTCACGCTCATAGTCATCATGAAGACGTTTCTTACTAGGACCATACTTGACCTTCATAGAAGCTTCTTCAATGTCATCCATAACAATTTCTTTTCTGCTTTCGCGAGCAACAGCAATAGCCGCTTCATTCATCATGTTTTCAAGATCAGCTCCAGAAAAACCTACGGTACGTTTGGCTATCTTTTCCCATGTTAAATTCTTACTAAGAGGTTTACCCTTGGCATGAATCTTCAAAATAAATTTACGTTCTTCAATATCTGGCAAAGTTACTGTGACTCGTCTATCAAAACGACCTGGTCTTACCAAAGCGTTATCCAACATATCACCACGATTTGTAGCAGCCATAACTAGCACATTCTCGTTACGAGCAAAACCATCCATCTCGACCAAGATTTGATTCAAAGTCTGTTCTCTCTCGTCATGTCCGCCCATATTTCCTCTGCCACGAGCTCTACCAATAGCATCTATCTCATCGATAAAAATAATTGCCGGAGCAAGTTTTTTTGCGGTATTAAAAAGATCACGAACTCTAGAAGCACCAACTCCTACCAACATCTCCATAAATTCAGAACCAGCGATAGAAAGAAACTGTACATTTGCTTCACCAGCAACGGCTCTAGCAAGTAAGGTCTTACCTGTTCCAGAAGGACCTACTAACAAAACACCTTTTGGAGTACGAGCTCCAACCTTGATGTATTTTTTTGGGTTCTTCAAGAAATCAACAACTTCTTGTAATTCTTTTTTTGCCTCAGCCATTCCACCAACATCAGCAAATGAAATATTCTGTTTACCTTTAATAAATATCTTTGCTTTGCTTTTGCCAATCCCCATGATTCCATCTTGAGAACCTCTAGCCTGACGGAACATCATCATAAAAAAGAAAATCATCAAACCAATAGGTAAGAAGTTAATTATTAACTCCCACATAAGTTGACTAAAAGCCAGATTTTCTACAGTTACATCAACCTCAGCAATATCAATCCCTGCAGAATCTAGAATTCCCAAAGCTTCTTGTCCTTCTTCTTTCAAAGCATATTTTTTACTATCATCTTTATAAATCCCACGAAGTTCTGTACCAGTCACCTGGATTTTCTCTATTTTTTCTTCACGAACATCACGAACTAACTGACTCAAAGAAATATATTCTGTAGAATTAAAACCAAACATTGATTTTATAGATGGCCAAAAAATAAGAAGTAGAATCAAGACCACAAATCCTTTATTAAAAAGACTACTGAGGTTTATATTCATCTTAAAAATTTTTACATTTTTAGGTAATTTACCTGGTTTATTAGGTTTTTTTGGTGATTTGTTTTTAGAAGAAAGTGGTTTTTTTTCTTGTTTTTTTTCAGACTTTTCGATCATAGTGACAGGTATTGTAACATGGGCTTCTGATCAAGGTAGTACATCTTAAAATAAAATTTGTACCTGATTAATCTGAACTAATAAACTCCAGAATAAATGGAATATCTTCTACTAATCTCAAAAACTCAGGATTATCTTCAGTTTCTAGTTTAATTAAAATCTGTTTCAAGTCTGGTGCTTTTTTGCCATTTTCTCTAAAAATAACCGAGATTTTACTTCTATGACCAAGAGATAATCTAATAAATTCTTCTAAGTTATCTTCTCTCAAAAGCTCCAAAGAAGTTAATATATCTATCGGTAACTCAAGATCTTTACTCTTCAGAAAAAAATCTACATTAGATTTTTTTCTGAAATAAAAAAGCATAAAATCATAAATAGATTCATTAGCTATATCTACCAAAGATTGATATGGATCAATAGGTAAATCATTCTCAGAATCAATAAAAGCCTGTTCTATTAATTCTGGTGCATTGAAAAAAAATCTTAAAAAAAGATCATCATCTATCAATGAAGAATGCTTATCAAATAATTCAATAAAATTATCAGGACTCTGTTTTATAAGTTTAAGCATATTAAACAAAACAGCTGAGTTATTATCTTCTTCACTCAGTCCCAGGTCTTTTGACCTACCCATATGTATCAAATGAATCTCTGTTTCACAATGAAAACAATTTACTCTGACATTACTATCTGAGTTATACCTTCCATTTCTTCTGGCATCATGATCTAGATGACCAACAATTGATTCATCATTAGTAATTTTTACTCCACAATTTTCACATTTGCCTTCTGACCTAGCTACTACTTCTTTTCTTCTGTCAGTTCCTGCCGCAGCAGTAGCAAGAGTACCCAAAACAGCCAAAGCGCCAAAAATAAAAGCAGCATCTTTTGCTACTTTACCCAAACTCTCTTTTCTATTCTTGGAACGTTCCACCGAATTAACTTTCAAAGATTTATAAAAATCTAAAATATCTTTATATAAATATGTTTCAAAAGAAACAAGTTCAACGTGAATAATTAAAAATAACAAACTTGTTACATATAACAAACAGCATCAAACTGTATTATCTAAAAAAAACGAAAAAATTCAAGAGCAATAAAATTAAAAAACCTACCTCACTACAGTACCGACAGCAACTTCAGGCTTTAGGGCAAAAGGAACAGGTTTGTCAGCTCCATCAGCCATGATCATCATCCCCTGACTCACGCTTTCACCCATTTTTCTTTCGGCAAGATTAATCACGAACATATAAGTATTACCGACAAAATCATCTGGTGAGTACCACTCTTTAATTCCTGATAAAATATTTTTCTCACCAATTTCTTCTCCAAAATCTACAGTAAGTTGTAACAACTTTTTACTCCAGTCTGGTTCAGAAGCAGCAATTACTTTTCCTATTCTAATATCTAGTTTTTCAAAATCACTGTATTCAATAATTGGTTTCATTTTTATTCCTTTAGCTCAAAAAGCTTATTATTTTATATATAAAAAACTCATTTTAAATAAATAAATTTTTCACAATTTTTTATTAATTTAATTGGTTTTCAATTCCCAATACTTGGTAAACTTCTTTCATCGTAGCATCAGCTACTTTAGCAGCTTCGTCTGCACCATTCTTAAGAATCTCTTTAACTTGATTCAAATCCTGCTCAAGATTTCTTCTACGATCACGAGCTTGTGCAAACATTCTCTGATGAGCCAAGAAAAGCTTTTCTTTGACTTCTACATCACCCACTGTTCCAACAGTATATCTATCCTTCAAATCAGCCACTTCAGCTAAGTCATCATTCAATAAATCATGATACAAAAACACTGGATTACCTTCTACTTTTCCAGGATCAGTAGCCTTTTTTCTATTGGGATCTGTAAAACAACTCATGATCTGTTTACGAATCACTGCCTCATCCTCGAAAATACCGATAATATTACCCAAAGATTTACTCATCTTACGCTTACCATCTGTACCAATAATCTTACCAATAGTTTTTGAGATTAATGGTTCTGGCAAAGGAAAGACATCCTTCTTATATGTACGATTAAAGTTCTCTGCAATATCGCGAGCCAGCTCAATGTGTTGCCTTTGATCCTCACCAACAGGTACCCCAAATGGCTTATATATCAAAATATCTGCTGCCATCAAGATAGGATAGTTAAACAAGCCCATGTTGATAGATTCCACACCTACATTTTTCTGTAACTTATCCTTGAAAGCATGCATTCTTTTCATTTGACCAAAAGAAACATAATTAGCCAAGACTACAGCTAGCTGCGTATGAGACATTACCTGAGATTGACGAAAAAACACTGAGTTACTCGGATCTAGTCCCAATGATAAATAATCCAAAACAACTCCAGTAATATTCTTTTCTAGAGCTGCTGCATCATGAACTGTTGTCAGAGCATGAAGATCAGCTATAAAATAATGGGTATCTGTTGTCAGATCATTCTGTAGTTCTAGCTGTGGTTTTACCGCACCAAAATAGTTCCCGATGTGGAGTGAGTTACCACTGGGAGTAATACCAGATAAAATTCTTTTTTTGTTATTTGTTTGTTGTGTTGACATATGACTTTCTTAATTATAAATGAATACTATTTTTTTCTGAGAGGAAAATAATTTCAAAATATCTTTTTGATATAAAAAATCCCCTCAACAGGGGCTTTATATATTTTATATATTTAGATACACAAAAATCCCCTAAACTAGAGAGGTTCGCCAATAAAAGCTAGAATTTGTGTTTAGAATTAACATATTTTTCTTAATAGATTTGTAGTAAAACAAAAATTATTGTTAATTTTGCATATATTTTATTAAATTTAGATTTTTCTGATGACAATAGTAGCTATGTCTACTTGCGGAAGAAGAAAATTATAAATTTTTAAAATAGATGTAAAAGTGCTGTTATTTTTATTTTACTACAAATCTAATATAAATCTTAAAATAAATTAAAGATACCAAAAAATCACTGAATCCATAGATTATTAATTAAAATAATCTATGAATTATTCAACTATAGTTCTTCTATTTGAACATTAGGGTTCAAATCAGGAGTGTCTATAAGATTGAGATATTTTTCAGTAGTAGTAATACGTTTGTGACCAACTAGTTGAGAAACATAAACCAATGGTGTTCCAGCTTTGAGCTGTTCAACAATGAAAGTATGTCTAAGATCATTTACCTTAGCTCCTTTAATACCGGCCAAACGGAAATAACGATCGATAGCTGTACGAATATTTCTAACCAAGAATGGTCTACATGTTTTGGTTAAAAAGACTGTTTTTTCTCTAGCTCTAGGACGAACCTTGAGATATTCCATAACAGCTTTTTTGGCAGCTTTATTCAAAGGAACTTTACGTTCTTCTCTAGAATTTTGAGCTAAGATCATGATGATACCTCTTTCAAGATCAACATCATCAGAAGCCAAAGCCGCTAACTCACTGATTCTCATACCAGTCTGTAAAAGTAATTCTACAATTGCAAAAATACGAGCATCACCTCTACAAGCATCTCTCAGAGCACGATACTCCAGACGAGAAAGAACTCTTGGGGGAACTTGCTCTATTTTTGGATGAGTAATAGCCTGAGCTGGATTTGTTTCAACAATGCTTTCTGCTATTAAATAGCGGAAGAAAGCCTTGATAGAATTAATCTTTCTAGAAATAGATTTACTTGTGTAACGTTTCTGTTTTAAATCACTTTTGAAAAGATCAATATCATCAGTAGAAACCTCGGCAGCCAATGTTTTACCATTGTTACCAACGAATTGAACTAATTGCTCAATGTCTTTGCTATAAGCAATAACCGTAGCATTAGCTTTACCTTTTTCTCTAAGGTGTTGTTCAAATTTGACGTGAGCGTCAACCAAAACTGTCTGTTGCATATTTATTTTTTCCTCCTATACAGTAGCTTTTAATATTAAAGCCAGTGTATGATATAGAGCAGATTACTTAATTTTTTATAGTTTTCTATAATCTAACGTCTTATAATACCACACCAAGGGATTTTTTGCAAATAGCATGATGAATTTTTTTCAAAGAACACCATCTATCCTCTTTATAACCCTTATAACTATATTATTTATTTTCTCTTTAAGGAGAACAGCTAGTAAAAGTATTGTCTCCCAAGAAAATGTTGAGGTATTAGAACATACTCTCCAGGATATTACAACCAAGATAGAAATAGAAAAAAAAGAACTAGAATATACGTCCTCAGAGTTTGCCAAAGAAGGAATTCTTCGTAATGAGCTTTTACTACAAAAACCTGGAGAGTATATTCTCCAGATTCCACTCGAGGAAAAAGAAATAGAAAAACAAAAACTTTCTCAAGAAAAAACTCCTTGGGAAACTTGGAAAAATCTACTTTTAAATAAAAAAGTTAACTAAAATAAGATCAGCAACTTATACTTACTTATTTTTCCCCAAGTCTAATGCCTCAACAAGTAGTAAAATACAGTTGAAATACATAAATAATGAGCAAAAAAATAAAAAAACCTACTGGAGAAGCTGCTTTTCTGGCTTACTATAGAACACTATTCAAGAATGAAGAAGAGTTTATATCTTGGGAAAAAGCTTTGAGATCTCAGAAGCAACCCATTTTACGCTTCCATCCAAAATATAAAGAAGAACTAAAAGCTCTCTGGAAAGAGGCTAATCTTCCCTGGAAAACATTGAACTGGTATCCACATGCACTAATCTGGCCAGAAGGTACTCCTCCAAAAACAACACTTCCAGGATTTGAAGAAAGATATTTTTATGCCATGAATGCATCTTCTTTATTGCCTATTTTGGCTTTAGAAGCTGGAGCTGGAGATCTTGTCCTAGATGCTTGTGCTGCCCCTGGTGGGAAAGCCTTGTTTATAGATGATTTACTAGATAAAAAAGGACATTTAATAGCTAATGATTTATCTAGTTTTAGAAGAGGGAGAATGAGACAGATTTTCCAGGCTTATGATAAACCACATATAGAGATCTGGGGCCAAAAAGCCGAGACTATTTTTTATTCCTATCCAGAGTATTTTGATAAAATTTTGATAGACTCACCTTGTAGTAGTGAAAAACATATTATCCAAGAACCTAAAGAACTCCAAAAATGGAGCTATGGAAGAATAAAAACTCTTTCTAAACGTCAAAAGAACCTCCTCAAAGCTGTCTGGATGGCCTTAAAACCAGGTGGAACTCTGGTCTACTCTACTTGTGCAGTAACCCCAGAAGAAAACGAAAAAGTAGTAGATGACTTCTTGAGAAATAATTCTGATGCAAAACTCCAGCCTTGGACTATTAATACACCAGGTGGCCCTGGAGTAAGTTTACAAGAAAAACTTAGTTTTCCTATGAAAAATGTTAGAAGAATTCAACCACATCAAGATAACCTAGATCCAATGTTCGTGGCAAAGTTTGTGAAAAATAAATAGAAATATAGTTTCTAAAATTATCCCAACTTATTAAAAAGAGGTTTATTAAGCAACTAATGCTTGAAGGTATTTGATAATTTCACTTAACTGGACATTTGATTTTATAAAATACTTCTTGGCTCCAAGAGCTAATACCTTATTTATATCCTCCTCAGATCCCAGTGCAGAAACCACAACTACAGGAATCTTTTTTGTTTCTTCATCAGCTTTTAGCTCTGCTAATACTTGAAAACCATCTTTATTAGGCATAATCAAATCAAGAACAATTACCTCAGGCTTCTCTTTTTTTGCAGTGCTCAACACATCTACACCATCTTTAAGAAATAATACAGAAAAATCTGACATCTCGAATTTTTTTTGAGACAATTTACCCAAAAATAAATCGTCTTCTGCTAATAATATTTTATGTTTTATCATATAGTTCTACCTCCGTAAAAAGTGATGTTTTTTCTACTAAATTTTTACTAGACAAATCCAATGCATGTAACCAATTTATCTTTACTTTATAAACAGAATAATCATGCCCTTTAATCTGTAAAACTGGTGGCCAAAAATCATCTAAACTAGCAGCTGCCTCAGCAATTTTATCTACCACTTCTTCTGCTGCTTTTTGGTCGGTAATTTGATCTACAACACCATTTGCCTGCACTAACATCTCTTCAGGTTTCCAGACAGAAAAGCTAATATTTTTATTGTTTTCTATAGCCTTTGCTTTATAGCTAGAACTTATAGTTGCAAAATATAGAGTAAAGTCATCATCCAAGGCAAAAAGTAAAATCGTCGAAAGAGGTTTATTGTCTTTTTGACACAAGGCGACGGACATTAAGGAAGTTTTTTGTAAAAAACTAAGAATTTCTTGTTTTGAGTATGTTTTCGGCATTAACTAAATATATCGAAAAATAGAAAAAAGAACAATTCTAATTTAAAATTATTAAAAAGAACCTAATTTTATAACTACTTCAAAAAATTTTTAGTTCTTTCTATTAATTCTGCAATATCTCTTGATTCTAAAGAAGCTGTATATAAAAATTTAGTTATTTGATTATGAGCGACATTTTGGTCTTCAGCTTTAACAATAAAATTCTTTAAAGGCACCAAAATATCAAAGTAAACGGGATCATAAGCCATCCCAGCAACTAAATTATGCTCTGTTCTTTCTTTTGGTAAATTATCATTTTCTTGACCATTAATAGATTCTACTGGCTTGAGAAGTTGAAGTTCACTTCTTAGTGTTCGATTAGCATACTGCAAAATATTTTTATATAAAATATTACATTGAGCATCACCTCTCCCACTTTCCAAAATTAGTTCTTCTAACTGATCTAAATTTTTTGGCTTATCTTCTTGTTTATTAATAAAATCAGTTATTACTTTTTCAGGCCAAGGACAACCATTAGAAAAAGCTAAATCTAAACGTTGTTTTAGAGCTAATAAAACTTTATCTATTGATTGATCTTCTGATGAATCAAAATCTATTTTTGATAAAATACTCTGAAAAATTTCTAAATACTGTTGATACTCATCTTTTTTTATAGATAACTCTAATCTTGTATCACCATCACCATGGACTCTTTTTAAATGTTCTTTTGACATAATTATTTATTAGCTTTCTTCTGAAGAATCAATCCTGCCAAACCAAAACCTATGCCAATTACAGGAATAATAATTGAAGTTTCAACTATTGGATTAGCCACATCAAAAAAATCTTCAAGAATATTTATAAAAACTCTCAAACCAAAGGTCAGTAACCAAATTAATTGGAAAGTCTTTGCAAGTCTTAGCATTTCTGCTTTGTTTGATTTTGATTTCATATTAAAATGAATTATATAACATATTTTGATGTTTTCTTTTTTTCAAAACATTAATCTGAAATAACCTCCAAAAACTCCTGCCCATACCTTTCCCACTTAGTCTCTCCAACTCCAGAAATATCTAGCATCTCTTCTTTATTTTTTGGCTTTTCATTAGACATTTCCAAAAGAGTTTTATCATTAAAAATGATGTAGGCAGGACATGAATTTTCTTTGGCTAACTGAGCTCTGAGCTCTCGTAGTTTTTCAAAAAGTGAGTTTTTAAAATAATTTTTGGCTTCTTTTTTTGTTTTTTTACTACTTTTACTTACTTTAGAAAAATCTTGTTGTCTATCAACGAAAGTATCCAAGGTAACAAGTCTAACTTTTTTATTTTTCAATAAAATCTCTTCTCCTTTTTTTGTCAAAGAGAGATGCTGATTGTTATCAAAATTTACTTTTATTAAACCTAAATTCTTTAGTTGAGCAAGATAAAAATACCAATAGGCAAAACTAACTTTACTACTTAAAGTTAGTAAGTGACTAACTAAATCTTCTGTTATAAAAGTAGATTTTTTAACAGCCCTCAGTACTTCTCTAGTAATTTTAGTTCCATCCAGAGTTTTATATGGATTCCTACAAATATCACAGTTCCCGCATTCTTTGTCATAAGGCTCATCAAAGTAACGTAAAAGTATCTGACGTCTGCAAATCACTCCTTCTGCATAATCTTTTATACGTTTCAACTTGGCCAGTTGTAAATTTCCTTGAGACTTATCAATAAAAAACTGTTCTATCATTCTGATATCTGCATAAGTGTAAAAAAGCAATGCTTCTGCCGGAGCAGAATCTCTCCCAGCTCTACCTATCTCTTGATAATATCCTTCAATATTTTTGGGAACATTATAGTGAATAATCCAACGTACATTAGATTTATCTATTCCCATTCCAAAAGCAATCGTGGCACAAATTACCTGTGTTTTATCTCTAACAAAACTTCTTTGAATTCTGGATCTATCTTTTTTACTCATCCCAGCATGGTAACTAGCTGCACTCAATCCTTGTTGCTGTAAGTTTTTTGCTAATTTTTCTGTTTGTTTTCTAGTAAGACAATAAACAATTCCAGACTGATGTAACTTATCACTTAAAAAGCTTTTTATTTGTTGAGCTCTTTTTTGTCCAGGTAAAACAGTGAGTGAGATATTGGGTCTATCAAAAGAATCTACTAACTCTTCTGGATTATCCAACTCCAACTGAGACAAAATATCATTTCTTGTAACTGTATCTGCCGTAGCAGTAAGAGCAATAATCGGTACATCTGGAAACTGCATACGAAGTTCAGAGAGCTTTGTATAATCTGGTCTAAAATCATGTCCCCATGAAGATATACAGTGAGCTTCATCTATCGCAAATAAATTAAGTTTTATTTGTTTGAGAACTTTAAAAAATTGTGATGATACCAAACGTTCAGCAGAGACATAAAGAATCGAGATCTCACCTTTTAGCAATCTTTCTAAGATTTCATTTTGCTGATTAATATCCAAGCTACTATTCAAAAATTCTGCCTCGATACCATTAGCTTTGAGACCATCTACCTGATCCTTCATAAGAGCAATAAGAGGAGAAACAACTATGGTTGTACCCTTTAGAACTAATGCTGGAATTTGGTAACAAATAGATTTACCACCTCCAGTAGGCATTAAAACAAAAGCATCTTTACCAGCAAGAACCGCTTTTATAGCTTTTTCTTGGGTTGTATAAAACTTATCATAACCAAAGTATTTCTTGAGAGCTTTTTTTGCTTTATCGAATTTCATAGACTTCATCATAGTATAAGTTTATGAAAAATAAGTTGTAGAGTATCAAAAATGAAAAAATAGTTTTCTATATCAATTTAATTTGTATTAATATGAGCTACACCTTCACTCTGTGCTGCCACAGAAGAAATAGTAAACTGAGCATTTTTTTGAAATTCTTTAATATTTTCTGCACCAGAATAAGACATGGCACTTCGTAAACCACCAACTAAATCATTAATAATCATCTCAGCTGAGCCTTTATAAGGCATCATAGCCGTCACACCTTCTGCACTACGGAACTCTCCAAGTTCAGAACCATTATCTTTCATATAATCTTCAGATGCTTGACCACGAATTTTTTTAAATCCAGCAATAGTTTCTCCAGGAGCCTCTTCTGTGCCTGCTAATATTGAACCAACCATAATAACTTTAGCGCCTGCAGCAATTGCCTTAGCAAAATCAGCAGGTTTACGAATACCTCCATCAGCAATAACATCTAGACCAGAAGAAACAGTTTCGAAAACTGCTGATAACTGAGGAAAACCAGAGCCAGCTACTAAACGAGTAATACACATACCACCTCCACCAACACCTACTCTTGCAATTTTAATTCCCGCCTTTTTATAAGACAATGCTTGATCATAATTAATAATATTGCCAGCAATAACAGAAATTTTTAACTTACTTTGAATCTCAACAGCTGTTTTTACAATATTTTTCATACCGCCATGAGCTACATCTAATAGCAAGGATTTAGCACCGAGCTTTTTAAATTTAGTTGCATCTTTTAAAGCATTTTTTAATCCAATTGAATAAACAGCATCTATTTTTTTATTTTGTAAACGCTCACAAGAAGCTAAAGCTTCATTGATAAATACTCTAGGCATAAAGGTCAAACCACCAATTCGGTGCATTAATTTGGCCATTTTTTCACCACTAACAGTATCCATTGGGGCTGTTACAATCGGCTTTTTCAAATTAAATGAACCAAACTTTACTGATACATCAGTTTCCTTCCTAGAACCTATCTTGGTCATTGATTGAGGAACTAATAAAACATCATCATAAGTAAGGCTAGCTGGATGAACATTACTGAGTTTAGGCCAAGCTTCTGTTTTTCCTAAGGAATGATAAAAATTAAAAGACATTAGTAAACAGTATAAAAGAAATTAAATTAAAAAATAAGGAGACAAAATAAAGTGAGGTATTAGAACCTATTTTTACTCAATAATTAAATTAATAGCATCATTGTCACTATAAAACACTCTTCCTTTTTCATCAGATTGAGCATGAGTGTGGAGATTGTGGGTCTCATTACTACTTGACATATTTACCTTTTTTTACTTAATGATTTAATCATATTATATATTAAAAAAACTACCGAATAGATCTTCTCTTCTTTGTTGCGAATGTGGGACGATATCCGAACCTGGGTTATGGGACAAAGTAAGTTTGTTCTCCCCAAGTTGGAAATAGAAGTATCAAATAATAATGAATATTAGATTTGGAGAAATTCACTAAACTCTCAGCTAATTGGAGTATAGAAAAAACCATACTTATAAATAAATGAGGCATATTTTCTCCTTGTTGGGAGGCTTTTGCTTTTTATATGCTCATAACATTTTTTACCAGCCTTACGAATATCACCAAACATTCCATTTAGATTAAACTCCCATTTTTTGTCTTTTTTAGAATATCTCATTGAACCTAAAAATCCATGAGGGACTGCTCTATTATCACCAAGATGGTACTGATGAACCATTCCATTCCTTAAATTCCACAAAGCATCCACTTTACTATAGTTGAGTTCAAACCATCTTTTTGCTGACCACCTGAAATAATTTCTAGATTGATTTCTAGGAATTATTTTTGGTTTTTTCATAATTCTTGCCAATAAATCAATAACTGTGCAGTATAGAAGAATTGCTGTAAATGAAGGCAAATTATTTATTAATGTTTTGGCGTCTCTTTTTGAAAAATTAAATGGATCTTTTTCAAACCCTGCACCTCTTAAAAATAAAAAGTCTTTCTTTGCAGCTAAATAGACACTTTTTCTAAAATTTCCACTTGGAGTAATACCACCATCTTTAATAAAAAATTCTTTTAAAATATTATCTGTTTGGTCTAAAGGAACTAACACAATGTTATTTGACATAACTCAACTTACAAAACAAATTTATCTTGATTATTAATTTCTTCATGTATTTTACTAATCATCTTCTCACAACTACAAGTTGGTAAACCCAAATCAGTGAGTTCCTTTTCGTCTTTTTCTTGTAGTGACATTATCATTTGTTTATCAAACAAATAGTATAACTCTTACAAGACTAGATACTAGTCTGATACTACCTTCCACAAAACTCAAACGATACTCTTATTGAGAATAAATCAATGTGAATACTGTCCCACCCCTCTGTGGTGAAAAGATAGTAAAGCCCAAGCTTTATTTGTATAAGTAGCTTTATGTAATGATAAAAAAATCCTTGAATAAATTAAGAAAATCATATTTATATAAATAGTGGGGGTGTTTTTTGTGTGTATATAAAAATAAGGTATATTGTTATCTAGAATAAGTGTAAATACAAATTTAACAAATAACATACTCCTTTTTACCTTACAATTCCTTTTTTTAAAAAAAGGTATAGTAGTTTACTGAGTACTCTTATGTGTAGTCTATGTAGTAAAAGTAAACTACCATTAGTAATTCATTTGTTAAACTTAAATAGGTAGCTTATTAAATAAATTCCTGTTTGTAATTTAGCATTTTTTACTTATATATCAGTATTTATTTATGTTTTAGCTGATTTTATGAGTATAAAACTTTATTTAGAATTTCATCACTACTTAAAATATAACCAGGTCTTGTAAAATCACTATTAATGTATGTTTCATCTTTACTCATTTTGTTAAGTGCTTCTATCAATTTGTTTAAGCTATAACCATTTCTGATTATTTTTATAAAGTTTTTGAAGTTTCCTTCTGTTTTTCTATAATTAGTTTTAAATAAAATATTAAAAGTTTCTAGGTATTTAGTAAATTCTTTAATATAAATCAAATTATCATTTTTTTTTAAAACATGAGCTTTTTGTTTTTTTTGAAGCTCTTTTTCTGCTTGTTCACATACATCTGAAATAACATTTTTAGTTTTAGTTCTGTTTAAAATATAAAATGTAACTCTATCTTTGTCAGTGTAATAGTCAAATAATGAGTTTTCTTTTTTAATTTGATTACTAACACCAGCCCCTCTTTTAAAACCTATTTTTTTAATTACTTTTCTAATAACTTTAGCACTCAGTCCTAAATCCTCTGTCCAGCTGTCCCCAGGTTGATATAATTTGTGGTTGCATGGTTCTAAAAATTTATAAAATTTACCATTATTTTTTTCATCCCAATACATTAATTGTTTTAGAAATATAGATCCTCCAATACTACCAGTAATTTTATTTAATTCTTTTTTATATGGAATAATACGTCCAAGTTTAGTTAAGCTTTCTTGTTTTAATGATTTTTTCATTATAGTTTTTCTATTTTTCAATTCCCAAAGGGAATCTCTCTAAAGTGACCGACTAAGAAAACTTTAAAGAGATTACCTTCAGATATAAATTTGGTTTTAGAAGTTAGTCGATACTTGTTTATTTTACAAATTAACTAACTAAGATAGGAGAAGTCAAGAATTACTTTTTTTAAATATTTTTCATAATTTCAATTGCTTGCAATACTGCTACAACTGCAGTGATAACAGTCAACCAAAATAATCTTGTGTTAAGTTTTCCATTTTGCTTATCAAGATCAATTATTTTTTTCTGTAGGTTTCTTATTGCTTGAATTGTATGGACTTGCGCCTGTCCCAATGCTGGTCCACGACTTGACTGGTAAGGACTAGAGACACCTTTTGATAATTTTTGCAAGTCTTTATCTAATTTCATATGAATAACTACATCCCCTCAATAAAAGTTTCTACAAATTTCACAATTTTACTTCTTACCTTACCAATAATAGTTTTTCTTTCAAGAATAGTGGGTGGGACTTTTAGAACACTTTCCACTTCATCGTTAAGTGGTTTTCTTTTGGTAAACAAATAGTTACTTACAACGTCTTGCACTTTTTCTGCTGTTAACCCTTCTTCTTTACACAATTTATCAAATGCATTTTTCTGCTCACCATCCCAATACTGATCAAATACTCCATCGATATCAGATTTATCCTCAATGTGAGGTAAGTTATTCTCAATAAATTTCTCTATTAACTCTTTTTTACTCCTCAGCTCAACATCTCCACTAATAAGATTTAATATCACTTTCTTTTGCTTGGCTTTTTCTGCTTCATTTAATCCTTGGAGGCTGGCTAGTAATCGCAGAATATAGACAACATTAATCTCATCTCTATGAATAAGCTCTAACTCAAAGTCAACATCATCTAGTATTGAAACAATTTCTTTTTCGTTATCTCCTTTTACCTTGTCATAAATATCTAGATATTTACTTTTATAATCCTCAAAGCTTTGCTCACTCATTTCTAGATCAGCAAAGGTGAAATCAGAGAAAGATTGTAATATATTTCTAATCCGCATTAGCTCTCTAAATGCTCTAACAAACTGCAGCTCATCATCTTCAGTTACTAGATCATTTACACTATCTACAGTTGGAACTATCTCAAGCATTAATTCATGAGCGATATTAAACCTTCCGACATAGTCTTCGTATGGCTTCATGAAAATAACTTCTTTTGCATCTTTATTGGAAAAAAGAGCAATGGCTTGATCAGTAGCTTTTTTGAGATTACGAAAGCAGACAATATTACCTTGAGACTTGCGTTCATTTAGGATTCTATTGGTTCTAGAATAGGCTTGAATTAAACCATGATATTTAAGATTTTTATCTACATAAATGGTATTAAGTGTTTTGCTATCAAAACCAGTTAAAAACATATTAACTACTAATAAGACGTCAATTTTCCTTGTTTTGACTTTTTTAGCAATATCTCGATAATAGTTGTAAAAAGATTGACTATCTTTGGTGGAAAATTTTGAGCCAAACATCTGATTGTAGTCATCGATGAACTCATCTAGTTTTTCTCTAGTATGAACATTGACATTTTTTGTATCCATATCAAGTTCGTCTGGGATAAAACCATTAGCATCTTTATCATCTTGATTTGCTGTATATGAAAATATTGTGGCAACTTTGAGATTATGTCCTCCCAACTTTTTCTTTGATTTGAATAGCTCGTAGTATTTGATTAAGGTGTCAACGCTACTCACACAGAAAATAGAGGTAAATTCTTTGGCTTTAGTTTTCCTATCATGATTGGCAATAATGTAGTCCGATATTTTCTCCAATCTATCTGGCGAATCCATTAACTCTCTGGTATCAATACCTTCAACTTCGATATTTACGTTATTTTTACTACCTTCTTTTTGCTTGTATTTACCGACATACTCAATTGAGAACTTAAGCACATTCTCATCTCTAATGGCGTCAGTAATGACGTATTGATGTAATCTATCTCCAAACAACTCTTTAGTAGTACGCTTACCCATTTCGTTTTTGACTGCGTTATCAGCAAATATTGGAGTACCTGTAAATCCAAAAAGTTGGATGTTGTCAAAATATTCCTTGATTCGTTTGTGAGTTTCTCCAAATTGACTTCTGTGACACTCATCAAAGATAAAAATCATCTTTTTGTCTTTGAGTTTATCCATCTTTCCTAGGTAATGACGCTTGCTGATAGCGGTATTTAGTTTTTGGATGGTGGTAACTATTAGCTTAGTATCATCAGAAAACTGTTTAACTAAAGACTTAGTGTTATTAGTACCGTCAACACTGCCTTTGGAGAAATTATTAAATTCTACAGTAGTTTGATAATCCAAGTCTTTTCTATCTACTACAAAAACAACCTTATGAACTCCTGGGATATCCATAAGTATTTGACTGGTTTTGAATGAAGTTAATGTTTTTCCACTACCAGTAGTGTGCCAGATATATCCATTAGCATTGCTGTTTTTGACTTTGTCGATAATTGCCTCAGTTGCGTAATATTGATAAGGACGAAGTACCATCAAAATTTTATCTGCTGTTGCTAGCACCACATACTTGGTAATCATCTTAGAAAGATGGCAGGGTTCTAAGAATTCAAAAGTGAAATCTTCTAGTCTAGTAATAGCTTTATTATTTACATCTGCCCAGAAAAAAGTTTGTTTGAATGACTGGTGTCGATTATTGGCGTAGTACTTGGTATTTACGCCATTGCTAATAACAAAAATCTGAATGTATTGAAATAATCCGTAGGATGAGCCAAAGGAATGGCGCTGGTATCTATTAATCTGATTAAAGGCCTGCCTGAGTTCAACTCCACGACGTTTAAGCTCTATTTGCACCAACGGCAATCCATTGATGAGGATAGTGACATCGTAACGATTCTTGTATGAGCCCTCTTGCGAAACTTGGCTAGTTACTTGAAATCCATTCTGACACCATTCATCTTTATTGATGAATTCAAGATAAATACTTTTGCCATCATCTTTAGTTAACTGCATTCTATCTCGAAGAATTTGAGCTCTCTCAAAGATTGTGCTTTTGTCTAAGTGATTGAGGACTTTGGAAAACTCGTTATCTGTAAGGTCAATTTTATTGTGTTTTTCTAGTTGCGACTTAAGATTATTTAGAATATCTTTTTCACTACTAATGGTGACATAAGAATATCCCAACCCTTCAAGCTGTTTTACAAATTTGTTTTCTAGTAGTTGTTCAGATTGTGTTGTCATATTTTCTATTTTCCAGTAAATTTATTTAGTTCCATCAATTTTGCTCCACGTTCTTCAATAATTTTTTTTACATTTAATATATCAGCTTTGAACTGTTTCTTGTCTTTACGAAAATCATCTATCCATTCAGATACTCTCAGTAAATGCGCATGCTTTACCAATTTTTCCAGGTCTCTAACAGATAGAAAAAGTGCTCCACTTTCTCCTTTAGACGCTAGCATGTTGTTAATATTTTCTTCTTCTTCAGATTCTGTAAAATTGACTATAAAATTATCTGGCAAAGAAAAAAAGTGGACTAAGCTGTTTCTCAATTTTCTAAAGTCTTGTGATTTTATTTTGGATAACTTCTCTTCTTTAAATTTAAAGTGAACGTTTTTTTTATTAAATACATAAGAATTTAAAAAAGCTATAGCTTTCTCATAATTCATCATGTATTTTTGAATCGTTTTTTCATTGCTGGTTTTATTTTTATAAGCAATATCTAAGGCAAACAATACTTCAAGTGATGACATTAGCACTATCATTTGAGATCTAATCATTGGTTGTTGTGTAAACTTTTCAGCAATAACATTAAGACTATTACCAGATGGTATTTTGAATTTTTCTTTTTTAATCTCAGGCTCATATTTTTCTAATCTAATAACCAAATCTTTAATTATTTTTAGTAAATCAGAATAGCCTCTATTAATCTCAAATAATTTACTGTTAATCTCTAAGATTGATGTTACTTCTTGTTCAATTTGACTTAAAAAATGAAAAACGAGAACTAGATTGGGGGAAACGTGAATTTTTTCTCCGTCAAATTCGATATGTGTACTTTTATTTTGCTTTTTCATTTATACAAACATCTGCTGCAGCAGACCTTTCTTAAATTTAGTAGCTTGATCTAATAAGCCATTAGTTCTAGTTATTTTGCTATCAACCTCAGATAAAAATGATGCTATTTTTTTTTGTTCATCTAAACTTGAAACTTTAACTTTGATAGTCTCAAAAAAATCCACAACACTCATGTTGAGCAAACCATGATTTCTTGCGCCTTCCTGAGCAATTTTATATATTTCATGGTTTAGTTGTCCACTTTCAAAGTACTGTTCAAAAAAACTAGCCGATGACTTTTCATCATCTAACTTAAAACAAATATATAAGGTTGAAACAACTCCCTTTTTATATTTATTCATTAACTTAATTGCTCCCATTGGATAACCTTTAGAATAGCTTTTATTATATGCAAATTCATTTTTATTGAGCAAATAGTAGCCTGTGACATTTTTAGCGGCTACTGATTTATTAAAGTATTCTTTCTGATTAATTAATCCTTGTTTAGCAGATATTGTTAATACATTCTGATTATTTTCTATATTTTTACGAGTAACTCGTTTAAATATACTTCCTAGTTTTTTCTCCTCCCACTTAGGATACTTACCCCCATTGTCATCTTTAAATTTCATCTCTTGATTAAAGATTTTTTGTATTACTCCCTTTTTATATTCTTTAAGGAGTTTTTTCTTTTTGGTAAGTTGTTCAATTTTATTGTCTACTGAGGTAAGGAATGAAGCTATTTTTTTTTGTTCTTTAGTATTTGCTATTGTGATATTTAATGACTTTAATTGTCCTCCAGTAATCAGGGGTTGACCTGATCCAAAGACTAATTTATTTAAGTTAAATTGAAGCAAATAATAATAAATAAAAAGTTTGTTAATCTCATTTTTTAAATTCAAAACAAGAGTGTTATCAGTTACTCCAAATGATCCACTAACAACAGATAGCTTTCCTGCATTTGCACCTACTCTAGCAATTAGTATGTATGTTCCTTTAAATGATGCATTTTTCAAGAAACCTATTTTTCCAGTTGATCCATATAGCTTGTATTGTCCAGAATTGGAGAACTTATCCTTACCAGATTGAATTGATTTAGATATATCTTCTAGTTTTACTATTTTCCACTCATCATTAAACTCAGAAAATCTTAAACTAGGAATTTTATTTGTCTTTATTGAATTATTTGTCATTAAATAGGGGCTTCTATGCCTAATTCTTTACAATATTTCTCAATTTCTTTGTTTGTCTTTACCATTTTTTCATCAATTGATTTAATCTCTTTAGTAACTGCTTTTAAGTCAACAGGTTCTTCTTCTTCAAAAGTATCAACATATCTTGGAATGTTTAGGTTGTAGTCATTTTCTTTAACTTCATCCAGTGATGCTATATAGCTATATTTATCTTCAGTCTTTCTTGCTTTATATGTTTCAATAATTTTATTTATATCTTTTTCTCTAAGAACATTTTGGCTCTTAGCTTTCTTAAAGTGTTGGCTTGCATCAATAAACAAGATGTCTTTTTCATTCTCTCTACACTTTTTAAAAATTAAAATACAAGTTGGAATACTTGTGCCATAGAATATGTTGGATGGAAGTCCAATTACAGCATCAAGGTAATTAAGATCTTCTATCAAATACTTTCTGATATGTCCTTCAGCTCCACCTCTAAAAAGAACACCATGGGGTAGTACTATAGCCATAGTTCCATTTTCAGACAGATGATGAATCATGTGTTGAGCAAAGGCAAAGTCAGCTTTGCTCTTTGGTGCTAATTTGCCATATTGACTAAACCTATCATCATTACTCATAAGAGAAGGATTGGCGCTCCATTTGGCAGAGAAGGGAGGATTGGCAACAATAGCCTCAAATTTATGATCTAAGTGTTGAGGGTGCTCCAGAGTATCTTCTTGGCGAATGTCAAACTTACTGTAATGCACATCGTGCATGATCATGTTCATTCTGGCTAAGTTATAGGTGGTTCTGTTTAATTCTTGCCCATAGAAATTTGAGACATCTTTGACCTCTCGTGCAACTCTGAGTAGCAGTGAACCAGAACCACAAGTGGGATCATATACAGACTTGAGCTTAGTTTTGCCCATGGTCACTAGTTTTGATAATATCTTTGATACTTCCTGAGGGGTGTAAAATTCTCCTGCTTTTTTACCAGCACCACTGGCAAATTTACCAATTAAATACTCATAAGCATCACCCAACACATCTGATTCGATATCTTCTAGCTTAAAATCAATTTGATCTAGATGAGCAAGAACTTTGGAAATTAGTGTGTTTTTGGCCTCTTCAGTTCTACCTAACTTAGTAGAAGTTAAATCAAGATCCTCAAAAAGATTGCCAAAATCATCTTCACTATCAGTACCCATAGTGCTTTGTTGAATTCTACTGAGAATAGCGGCTAAGTCATCAAGAATGAATTTGCTTTTGCCCTCTCTATTACCATTGCCACGATGAGCTATCTCACTGAATAATTCTGATGGTTTGAGGAAGTATCCCAACTTGTTGAGGGAGTCTTCTTTGACTGCCTCTAATATTTGCTTGTCTTTGTCGGTCTCTTCTTTAATATCTTTGTATTTGAAACCATCCTGTTTGAGAATCTTGTCAGCGTGAAGAGTCATTTTTTCTGATAAGTATTTGTAAAAGATAAAACCAAGGATATAGTCTCTGAACTCATCAGCATCCATCTTGCCGCGTAAGTCATTAGCAATGTTCCAAAGTTGTTTTTCTAACTGTTTTTTTTGATCTTGAGTCATATTTTAATTCTACTTTTTTAAAAAATATATTTTGTTAGTGAATATTTAATTATAGTACATGATCAGTTCTTTGTTCAAATCAACCTAATGTCCTTTTGTCTAACTATTGTTTCGTCTTTTTATAGTGGAAAGGACTAACCATAGCTAAATGCTATAAAAACACGATGTTTATTATTAATTTTTACTTAAATATTCCAATGTACAATAATCGCTTATTTTATTTACAAAATCTATATCTCAGAAAAACAAGTTGACTAATATAAAAAAATGATACCTGAGTGAATAGTCTTTCATATATGACTACCTCCCCTCTTGTATAAAAAAGACTAAAGCCTCTGCTCAAACTATAGAAATGACTTAGTTTATAACTAAATTTTTTATATGTTAAAAAAATAAATAAACCTTAATAAGACGGAACATACCCTTGTCTACAATCATAGTTTCCTTTAATTCTACTATTATAGTAGTCCCCATATGAGCTAGCTTTTTTAAAGCTACTCCATGAGGAAGATGATATTCCACAATAGTGATAGTAAGTACTTTTCAACAAAATAACCATATATCTATTTTTCGAGTCATACCAAACTCCATTAACAAAAGAACTATTTGTTGATAAATACTCAAAATTACTTGATCCAATATTTACAGGATCTTTCCTATATTTTATAGAAACAATTTTTGAACTAGTTTCTGATTTATATGAAGATATCTTTTTCTTAGAATTTAGAGAACTAGTATTTGTACATCCAGAAAGAAAAAATACAAAAGAAAAAAGAGTAATAAAATATATTGTTTTTTTAACTATTTTGTTCATTACTAATTTATTCCTGTATAGGTACTCACTTTACTCTACCCTATTTTAATATTTAAGTTTTCTAAGTTTTCTTTAAAAATATCTCTCAACATAATTTCAGTAAACTTAACAGCATCTTGTGGATATTTTTGAAAATATATTGAGTATGTTTCTAACTTATTATCAATGTTATGAACATAATAAGGTAATCTTTTTGGTTTTTTGGTTGTTATTAAATTAACTCTATGAATATCAAGTGAATTAAGAACCCCTAACATTTCGTAGGTATGTTTTTTAAAATTAGTGTTTTCTTTTATAATTGGCCAATCAGCCATTAATTTTTTATCACCAAGCCAAAATTGAATAAATTCATCTTCATTTTCACAACTAAAAATAATAAAATTACAATGACTACACTCATTTAGAGCATATTCAATTACTTCTAGTGGATCACTAGTTTCTTTTCTAATTAGTTTTAAAAGCTTTTTTTTATAAACAATGTATTCATCATGGCTATACCACTTAACAGAAAGATGGAAACTATCTTTTAGGGTAATTTCTAAATGATGGTTATTAAAATAGTTCTTTTTAAAAAAAGAAAAATAAATATATTTAACTAAAGCAGTAAAAATAGCTAAACTATTTTTTAAAAATTTGTTTAGTACTGAATAATTAGATTCTTTTTGAAACATATTAATTTGTTTATCTATAAAATTCTTATAAAAAAATAAGATTAACAAATAATATTATAAACCAAAAAAATGTTTAACTTAGTTAATAAAAAAGATAAGCAGTAATTTTAAATATTTTCAAATAACTGCTGTGTTTTTATGTCCAATACAGTAGCAATTTTAAATAAAGTTTTTAAACTAATACCTCGTCTATATGACTCCATCATGCCAATATAGTTACTATTTTTAGAAATCTGATAAGAAAGTTCTTCCTGAGTAAGATCACTATCTAATCGAGCATGTTTAATATTAGTAATCAACTGTTTTTCTTTAGTTGATAATGATTTTCTTTGTTTATCCAACGGCATAAGGCTATTTAAACCTAAACACTGTTGAATTTTTATTATCCGTTGGACTATAATACAGTAAATTAAGACTAATTTATCAGAAAAAATATGAAAAAAATAAAGCAATTAAATAAAAAAGATCAAAAAATACATAATCAAGCTGAAATAGTATCTAAATATTATACTTGGTTTACTATATTAGTTGCTATTTTATATATGGTTTTTTTACAAGAAGACTTTAGTTATACAACAGGGTTATTTGTTAGTGGAATATATAATTTAGCCTACATATATAAAAAACATCAGTGGCACGATCTAACTGCCTTTAAAGTTGTTTCAGGACTAATTTTTGGATTAGCGGATGCTTCTATTTATATTTTGTTTGATGTTATTGGCACAATTGCAATGATCATGTTAATAACATACAGAAAAAAGCAATTATAGAAAGATAACTTTATGCAAATAATTATTTTTTTTATTGGATGGATGTCCGGCTTATTTGTTGCTTCTTTTACACTCATACAAATGCTAATAATACTACGCTTTGGTATACCCATAACAAAAGGACTTGAAAGAGAAAAGAAACTAATAAAGAACCATAAAATTATTAGTGGTTATTTTGTCTCTCTACTTATTCTTGGAATATTGTACTTTTTGGCTTATCTTGGATTAGGTCTAATATCAATTAGCATTCAATCAGGATTTGTTTTTGGAAGTATTTGGACATTATTTTTAGGTTTTGGAAAAACTGGTAACAATTCTGATAACATTGCTGACTATTATAAAACTAATGAGAGAAAAATACTCAATAATGAATAATTTAAAAAAATATTTATTTAATTCCATATAAAAGTTCTTTTTATTATAAGATGGTTTTTATCTAAAAAATGGACTATATCAGGGCAGGTAAATACTAAGCTAGTAAAACCTATACTAAAAGCTTTGTTTAGGTTGAGGTATTTTTATTTTTTTGAGTTATGAATTATAATTATGATATATGAAACAAATTATTGATTTATCTATGTTTAACAAACATAATGCAAATCCTATCATTATTACCTTAAGAAATGTTTTAAAACAAATAAATAGAAATCAACCCTTTGCAGTTTTTGAAAATAAAAAGAAAATTCACTTGGTGTGTAAACGAAACCCAGAATTAAATGTTGGAGTCCTAGAAGGGCTTAATCAAAAAGGCATCATAGAATTTTCTAATTGGCATGAAATTGGAGGGTTTTGGAACTTAGATTTTGAACCAAAAAAAATAAACAAATGGATTAAAGATGAATTAGTTCCAATGATGATAGTAAAAAATAAATCTAAGCCCAAATCTCTCCCAGCTGGTGTTAAATGGGATGATAAAAACTATACCTTGAAACTACCAGGACGTAAAAATAAAATTCAACTCGATGGAAGTTCTAAATATGCATATATTTTTAATATTTACATCAATAGCCATAATCAATATGTTTTCCATAAAGAAATAACTCAAAAAAGAAGAGACCTTACCGCTAGCATAATAACAAGCGCTATTCGAACTATGGAAGATGGAAAGTTTAAAAAAATAACAGAAGTTTCTTTTGAAAATAAAAAGCATGGTGCATGTAAACTCTTAATCTCTTCCCTTAAGTCTTAGCTTGCCTTTTTACTTCTACTAGATCTAAAAATCCCTCATTTTATACCTCATATTTCATCTTGAGAAAACTCGTATTTCACTCGAGTAGTTTCTATTGATATAAAAAGAGTATGGAAACAAAAATTAAATACTCACTAAAAGTAATCAAAAAGAACAAGGAGGTATCTACTATCAAAACTTGGAAAAAAAGACGATTTTTTGATTTTATCCAGAGGACAAAAAACTCAGAAGTTGAAAAATACTCTATCTGTGTAACCTATGGAAGACTAACTAACAATTTTGATAAAATAACTCTTTTTAAAAATGAGGGGAAATATAAAACTAAAAAAGATTTTCTCCATGCGCTAAAATGTTTTTCTGAAAAAGACTTGTGGAATAATGCAACTTAGCTACAAAGCCCTTTCTAGTTTTCAAAAACTCTACCAAGAAAAATGTGGCGTGTGGCTTGATGAGAAAGATGCTCAAATTAAAGCCTTAGAGGAGCTAAGACGCTTTGCCTTAATCTATCAACCTATACCAATAACAGACTTAGACGTTTTTAATAAACTCAATAATAAAAATAACAAAAACTAATGTAAAATAAAAATTGGACTCAGCTTCAATAAAGATACAAAACCCCTCTTTGGGACAGTCTTTATTGATTGAGTCCACCCAGAGAGGGGTTTTATAATGAATCAAAATATTGATCTAAAAAAACTAAAATGGATTATTTACTGTCGTAAAAGTAGTGATACAGAAGACAAACAAATTGAATCTCTCCCCGCCCAGGAAAAAGAATTAAAAGAAATTGCAAAAAAAGAAGGCTATAGAAACATCGTAGCAGTCTACTCAGAGTCGCATTCTGCCTTTCATCCAGGCAGACCAAAATTTAACGAGATGATACAAAAGCTTTATAGTGGTGAAGCTGACGCCGTTCTGGTTTGGGCAGGAAATAGAATTGCTAGAAACTCTAAAGATGCTGGAGATTTTATTTATGCCATGGATCAAAACAAAGTTTTAGCTGTTAAAACAATGGGTGGACTCTACCTGAATACTCCAGATTATAAGTTTGCTCTCAGCATAGATTTCACTGTTTCAAAAAAATCGTCAGATGATCTGAGTGTTGCAGTTCATAGAGGTAATAAACAAAAATTTCACGAAAACAAAGAATGGGGTGGTCCAGCCAAACAAGGCTTTATTAACTTCACTCACCCCCGTACTAAAAAACGAGATATTAAAATAGACAAAGAAAGATTTTCTTTAATTCAACAAGCTAGTAAAAAAATCGCCAATGGCAAACTAACTCCTCTAGAAGCTCTTGATTGGCTTAATGAAGACATGGGATACAGGACCGTTAGGCTCAGAAAACAAGGTGGTGGTCCAATGTCAAAATCAACTTTTTATAAAACTCTTGCCGATCCTTTTTATTATGGAGTGATGAGCAGAAAAATTGAAGGCGTGGTCCAAGAAACTCAACACAAATACCAAAAAATGCTTACTAAAGACGAGTGGGACATTATTCAAATCAGGCTTGGTAAAAAATCCAGGGCAAGGCAAAAAGCTCATGATTTTCCTTTCAAAGAGGTTATGAATTGTGGTGAATGTGATGGCTTTGTGACTGCCGAAGAAAAATGGCAAATCATTTGCCCAGATTGTAAAAAGAAATTTGCCAAAACAAAAACTAGAGATAACTGCCCTAGCTGTAATTTAAAAATAGAACGAATGGAAGACCCTACTATTCTCCACTACACCTACTATCACTGCACCAAGAAGGTAAATAAAAATTGTACTCAAGGCTACCTGGAGATTGGAGAGTTAGAAAAACAAATAGACAAAGAATTACAAAAATTTGAGATAGACCCCGATTTCAAAGATTGGGCGATCAAGCATATCAGCGAATTAAATGATCAAGAAACAAAACAAGACCATCAAGCCACTAAACGCAACACTGGCAACTATGAAAACCTAAAATCTAGGCTTAGAAGGATGACAAAACACCGCTTCTCTGATTCTTATGAGGAATCTAGCCAAGAAGAAAAAGAAGTTTATGAGGAAGAACTAGAATCGCTCAAGGCTCAAATTGAAGGCGTTAAAGAAAATATGGAAGTTGTTGACCAGAAACAATACGATTGGATAGAGTTATCAAGAAAAACATTTGAATTTGCTTGTTATTCTCGCTACTGGTTTAAACATGGTGATGTTAAAAGAAAAACTCAGATACTTCAACTGCTTGGGACGAACCTAAAGCTATATAATAAAAAAGTATTGGTAGATGAGGATAATTTGTGGTGGATTATTGAAAAAGCCAAGAAAGAAATGGAAGCGATTGGAATCTCGGTCGAACCTACAAAAAAAGCTGGCTCATCAGGCTTATTTACCTGCTTTGACCCAGCCATTCCGATATTGTTGCGGGACTAGGAGTCGAACCTAGCCTGTAAGATTATGAGCCTCACGTGCACCGTACACTATCCCGCGTTTTTTAGAACAAAATTTTGTTCTTATTTCTTTTTAACTCCTAAATTTACAGTTTATCTTTAACTAAAAATTAAAAACACTCTTCATCAGAAGATCTGCATTATAAATCAACTAACTCTAGATTGCACCACCAGTATCTCTAGGCTTTATCATAAACATAAATCAGTAAAAGTAAGATCTACCAAATTTCGTAAGTAACAGTCATTGATTTGGAGATATCAATCTCTGTAGGAACACCTCCTACATAATTCAAAGTAGCCTCTGAGTCAGTATTAGATGACCCATCTGTTGATACTGTGCTATTTCCTTTACTAAAATCATCACCAATACTAATTATTCTACCAACTCTCTTACCAGATGCTCTAGCTATATTTTTTGCCTGCTGTTTTGCGTCTTTTATAGCTGCTTTTCTAGCTTCTTGAGTTACTTTTTCTCTATCTTCTGGAATAAAATTAACACCAGAGATAGTAGTCACTCCACTCGCATAGAAACCTTTGATAAGATCTGTAGCTTTACTTGAATCCTGAGAGGTTATCTTGAAAACATTAACTACCTGATACAAAATATCTCCAGTTACGACAGAAGGAGTAACTTGATAGAAAGATTTTTGAATTTCAACATCTTCCCCTGCCAATTCTTTTGCTTTGGCAGTAATAGCTGTAATGCTTTCTTCTGCTGCCATGATAGCCAAAACTGGATCTGGATTAGAATCTACCTTGGTCACTAACATCTCTACTTTTGCTGGTTTTGCAGTGAGAGTTCCTACCCCAACTACAGAAATAACTGCAGGCTTAAAGAAAACTAATTTAATTAACCAAGCTGCTCCAAAAATAATTATGAAAGTAGAGATTATCTTTTTATTTTTCTGTATAAATGAAAATAAACTAGTCATAAAATCAACACTAGAGCCAACTGAAGAAGTTACTGGTGGAGTAACCGGAACAGTTGCTTGTTTACGATTAATAGATATTTGTGGTTTAGACACTTGAGGTTGAGGTGTTTGATCCATATTGTACCTTTTTGAATAAGTTTAGAAATTAAATATATAACTTACATGATACTAGAGAAAAACATTGATAAAAAGAAGCAAAAACTATTCTAGATTTAGAGCTACTTTATTAGCTTCATAAGCTTCTCTAAACCAACTATTTTCTTCAAAATCTTTTTTAGACATAGTTATATAAAATGATCCACCACCCTGACTTCCTACTGATAAATTATAAAATTTAATCTTAAGCCTAACACTCAGCTCTCCAAATCTATAAATTACAGATGAACCCTCATTCTCAATTGTCACTTCAATTTTATTATCAACAGTTTTATTTTTTAAAAAATCTAAAATTTTATTAGTCCAAATACTTTTTGCTTCTTCATTTTTTTTATGCTCTTGAGAAGCTTTAAATTCTCGATAGAAAGCTTCTAATTTACCTTTAGTCAATTTTTCATTTTTATGTGCTATTTCCATAAATTTTATTGTAACACAAGATTAAAATCTAAAATAAATATTTAAAAAATAAAATTAAATCAACTAACTAATGATTGCTACTTTAAAAAGCTCACTATTTTTGAGAAGATGATCTAAACCAAAAGGAATAAATGTCAGAAATAAAGACTATAAAAAATAAAAAAAACTTTGAAGAAATCTTTGCAAGTCAAAAAGTAGCAATGAAAATTGCAAAATTAGATAGCTTTTTTATCAAACTACCTCATTTACCAAAAAAAATATCAGCTTTTATTAATAAGGTAGTTCCTTGGCTAGTTCTACTAGGAGCTATCATTAGCTTAATTACAACAGTTATATCTTCCTTGTTAGCAATTCTCTCCTTAATAGCCTTTGATCTTGGATTAATAATAGATATGACCGGATCTTTATTAATAATACTTTTGAATACATTATTACTGACAAAAGCTTTCAAACCACTAAGAAATGGTAATGCTGTTGGTTGGATCTACTTATTCTGGGCAAATATTTTGAGCATGCTGAACTCTATTTACAATATCTTTATCGGAGATATTAATGGAACCGGACAGATATCTTTAACTATTATTCTCACAATACTAGGATTTTATTTATTGTTTGAAATTGGACAGTTTTATGAGTTCAAGAAAAAACAGATCTAAATAAAAATTGACTAACATTACTCAGTATTGGGCAACCTCAAGAAACCAGCTCGGCCATATATCAGCAGGTAAACCACCACAGCTAACTCTTGGAAGAGCGCCATCAAGGACATTCTTCTTTTTCATTTTTGTCTGGATATTAAATAAATCTATATAGGAAAACCCAGAGTTTCCACCTCTGTCTTCATTAACAGCCTCAGATATTCTCTCTAATAAATCTAAATCTATTTTGACTGGATCATCTACCAACTCTTTCCAAGAAGAAAGAATAGAACTCAAGGTTTCTTTCCAATTTATATCTGAGTATGCCAAGTGATCTAACCAAAAAGCAATACTACCTAAAGAACTCTCGTTTAAAGAATAATCTTCACTTTGAGGAATAGCTTCAATAACAGCTAAATACTGCTCAGCTATTTCTTTTGTATTTATAGGTAACATTTCTTCTTTTAAAATCATAAATTATTTGTTCCTGAAAATTTTTCTATTCAGAATAAATAAATTGTAACACTTTATTTAAAAAATAACTTTTTGGACACTCAACTAATTTTTATTAAAAATATCTAGTTATTCTGTGAATGCTTCTTCTGCTGAAGGAGAAGCTTCTCCACTACCTCCTTTTCCACCAGATAAAAGCAGAGGTAAATTCATTAAAATTTTTCTTAAACCACTACCAGGACCTAAGTTGCCAATTTTAAAATCTTCTTCACTTTTTTCTGCTGCAGGAGAACTACTCCCAGAATCATTATTGCTATTTCCTGTTACGACCAAACTACTAGCTAGATTTCTTAATCTAGCAAATACAACAGATGCTTTTTTTGAGTTAACAATAAGAAGATAGTCATCCATACTATTTTTTTCTATCAACCTATTAACTTTACCCAAAACATTTTTTAATTCATGTAAAGTTAAATTACTAGGAATAACTTTAAGTGTTTTTTCTACAAACCTCTCAACAGCTTTAAATCTAGTTTCTTTTACTAAGCTTTCTTTATCTACAAAAGTAGTAGGACTATCTATTTCCAAAAACTCCAATTCCTTAACAGAAGTAAATTGTAATAATTTATCTACTAATAACTCGACTTCTTCTACAGAAGAAGTTTCTGACAAATTATTAATTTCTGTAATTAATTTTGCCAAATCAAGATACTCAGTTTCACTAAGAATATCTCGTGAAGAAATAGAACTTAAAAAATTATCTGTTAAATTAAATAATCTAGCTTTATCTCTATTTTCTGATGACAAAATAGATTCTGCCAAATAATTCAAGTCTCCTCTAATAGTTTGTTGTGTCAGAGCAATAAATAATTCTGTGTAGTCAAAGCTAGAATTAAAACTAGCATCAGGATCAAAAGTAAATTGAGCATTATCTGAAACTATTTTTAGACGAGAAACTATTTCTTTTTTTGACTCAGAAGAAGCTTTTTTATAATCTCTAATATCATCTGCTAGTTTAGAGTATGTCTGCTGATCTACACCCAAATCCTTCATTGCTTTAACAAAAGCTTGAATACTTACTTTATCTCCAAAAACATCTGCCAAAATAGCTTGTACAGAAGAGACATTCATTTCAACATTAGGAATAATTTTTCCCTGTTCATTTTTTATAAAAGAAACTGAGTTCAAAGTTCCGGTATATAACCCTAAAGTCATATTTACAGTAATTTCATTAAATTGATTTTCAATAGCACTGATAAAAGAAGCCTGACGCAGCTCATTAGGTTCTAATGTTTTTACCAAAAATAATAATTTTTCTCTTCTTGAAGCTACATAATTACTAATTTTTTCCTTAACAATTTCTGAATCATCTGGATACTGTTTTTTTATAATATCTGAATACAAACGAATTCTTTGTAACTCAATAATCACTTCTGGATAACGGAAAAACTGAGGAGCCTTTGTTTCGGCTGTTACACCTAAAGAATCTGGTAAAGACAAAACTTGATTAAGTAACTCTTGATGAATTCCTGATTCATTTACAGCAAATGGATCAAAATTATGATTTGGGTAACTATGCATTAGTACAATTTCTCTAACAGATTCAAATCCATCTTCACCAAACCGCTCAATAATATAATCACGATTTGCATCAATAAAGCCAACAGAAAAAATAGGATGATCTTTGGAAGCTTCAAAACTATACTTAGCCTGAGCTATACCAGTCGTATAACCAAGATCATGAATAAAAGTAGCAAATGACCAAATTGATTTTTCCTTATCAGACAACTCAATACCAAGTTCTTTTAGAGAATCTATTAATTTCTTTCCATTGTTGTAATCCCCCTGAATAATATGCAAATCTCCATGATCACTTCCAGAGAAAACATCTTTGTCTTTAATAACTTGATAAACTAACATTCGAGCTGTATCTACACTAAACTGAGCTACATCAGTAGGATTAGCTTCTGGAAAACCACTACTATATGTCTCTGCAAACTCATAACTAGCATCAATAACATTTTGTTTCTCTTCTTGAGTCAATCCCAAGTGACTTATTCTATCCATTTCTAACGTTAACTGATTCTTTATTTCTTCGACAGAAGAGACCTCTATTACTTCTTGATCATCAACTAATAAACTCATTTTTATTTCTGCACCAATAGCATCAGGCCTAACTATTCCAGCAGCTAATACCGCTTGGTAACTTTTACCAACATCAGTTGTAGGATCAAAAATATCATTTTGAGCTTGTTTATGATCTTCATAACTATTTGCTCCGGCATGAGCTGTATTGATCAAACCTTTACCAGAAAGAGGCATGTGGGATTTATAATCATCTTTGGTAATAGATCTTAGATCAGCTAATTCTTGAGTAGAATAAGCTTTACCAGTTAGAGGATTTATATTTTTAAGGCTGTGTGTAAAAGTAGCTGTAGAAACACTTTTATTAGAAAACCATCTCCATCTTGTACCAAGACTTTCTCTCCAAATTCTAAATTGACCTGTGATGTTAGAAATAACATTAGAGAAAAAAGATCTAGAGTTAGGTTGTTTTTTGAGTTTTGATAAAACTTCACGAAGCTGCTTTAGACCAGGACTATCTTCATCAGTATTATCAATAATGTTACGAATATCTTCTTTATCTTGATCCTCTAAATCAATAGTGTGAGACTCTCTACCAAAACCAAAGAAACCTACTTTGGTTACAATCTCCATTTTCCCTTCTGCAAGAAGTTTCTCTGCAATGTGCTGAGTTTTATCTAAAGAAGTAAAAGCTTTGCTTATATATACTGCATTATTTCTAATCTCTGCTTCTTTGACATCCACCCGTGTCCTTAGATAAAACTGAACACACTTGTTTTGCATACTGTGTTCATCTACAACTTCTTTTCTAGTTTTATCTATTTGTGCCAAAGCCAATTTTCTAAGATTTTCGGCCTCCTGTTCTAATCTCCTAGCCTCAGCTTTCAACTGCTTGGCTTCATCAGGATTATTTTCAGAACTAGCTTTTGAAGTAAGCTCCTCAACCTGTTTAAGTTTCTCTCTAAAAGAACTAAGATGAATATCAACTTGATTCATACCACTGATTGTTTGATCTTTGACTTTGGAACAAGATGAGCAAGAAATTTCAAAAGGAGTTTCTTCACTATCACCATTTTTCTTAATCTCAAAATATTCACTAACCAACCCATAGATTCTGGTCATACTAGGACTTTCATCTCTATCAAAAAATTCTGATATCTGATTAAGATGATTTTCCACAACTTTATAATCATCCAAAACAGGATCCATTTTTGAAATAAAATTCAATGAACTCCAAATACCACGTTGAATAAAAATTCCTTCCTTATCACTAATAATAGGATTATCTTCCAAAATCCTTTCCATTATAAGATTAGCTTCTTTCTGAATTATTTCAGCCTTTTTTTCTAATTCTCTTTGAGACTGTGCCTCTTCTAATGCCTGTTTATCAAAGGTTTCTTCTTGCTCTATTTTCTTATTCAGATCATCATCATTAATTTTGGGAGTCAGTTCTGTTACTTCTTCTACAGATCTAATAGCCTGATCAATAAAAGCAAGATCACTACTATTAGACAAATTTGGAACTTTAATCATCGCTACAATATATTCAGATTTTATTCTTTCCTGAATCATTACTTCTTCACCGTTCTCTAAAGATTTTTTAGTAATCCCATCTATTTTACTAAGAGGAATATCCATTACAAGAATTTCTCCTCCCTTGCTATAACTAGCTAACTGCATTGGATCTGTAGTAGCAGAAATATATGGAGCTGAAGAGGTCTCTGCCTGATATTGACCACCTAGCTTACTGGTAGTGCTTAATACCAAGGCAGTTCTAATAGAGACACCTTGATCAATACTTTTCAAGATATTACTCATTAAAGAATCAAAATCTTTTCTTGCCTCTCCATTTTTAATATTATTTTTCCCAGCTTTAATAAAATTCTTTAAATTTTCATAAGTTGGTTCAAGATATAAAAGATCTGCAGACTCTTGCATCTCTTTTCTAATAATAACTTTTCCATCTTCTATATCCCTAAACGCATAAGCATACTGATTTTTTAATGAATCAGAAGTAGCTTTACTACTAACACCAATTCCTCTATATACACGAATAATAGGTTCACTAGATTTTTCTCTAATTCTAACTGGATTTCCAGTTACAACAAATTCACTACTTTTATAGTATTCAGTAGACTCAAAAGAGTATCTTTTAAGATCTTCTTTTCCACTAAATGCTTGACTGATTAATAAATCAAAACCGTTATCAGAAAAAGAAACTCCTTTATCTTGAATATTTAATTCTTCTACTGGAACTTTTATAAAATCTCTATGAGAAGCTGTGTTCAAAACTAGTTTTCCAGAATCATTAAACTCTAATATTAATTCTACTGGATCACCTTCTGTGCGATTTATTGAAACCAAACTACTTGGATGTAATTTTTTAGGAATTCCAGTTTTAGTTTTTCCACCATTTACTTCAATCTTTGTTGGGTCATTATTATCAGTAATACCAATAAAATGGCCTTCTCTAATTATTAAAGTAATATTGTCTTCTACTCTAAAAAAATTACTAATTGTTTGGGCCGGAACATATGTTTCACCCGTGTTCCTAATGTGATTGTCTACTAAAACAACTTGTCCCTCTAAATTACTTACTAAATAAGTTGTAATTAAATTTGGAAACTCTTTTTTTTCTATAGTTACTAAATCACCAACTACTAAATTAGAAAACCCACTATCCTTAAAAGAATTACCATTTATAAAAATATCTTTTTCAGATAAACCTGGAAATTTTTCAATTACAGAAGAATTCTCCTTCTTAAAAAAAACATCCATATAATCTGAACGAGAAGTTTCTCTGCTAAATTCTAATAATTTTACTATTCCAGTAGTTAAACTAGTAGATAATTTTTCGACATCAGATACATTATTTAAAGATACAGGTAAGTTAGATTTTTCTTCTGATATTTTTTCTGAAAAAACAAAATTTTTATTATGTTTTTTAACAATATCAAGGAAATACTCTGTAAACTCATCTTGTTGCATTCTTTGAGCTGCTAAATCAAGATTGTAATGAGAAATACCTAAAAGACCCAACATTTTTAACTGAGCATTCGCTAAATTCATGAATAATGAATTATTAATTTGGCTAAAAGGACAAATAATTGCACCATACTGATATTGTCTTGCTATTAGTTTTACTAAATTCTCATAGGAACCATCCTGATTTTTAAAAGATTCAGAAATTTGAATACCTAGTCCGTTAATTTGTTGCATATATAACGGAATTGATTGGCTAGGTGGATAGTAAAATGTATACGCTCTAGAATCATCATCATATCTATCTTCTGGAAGATATTCTTCAGGAATACCTTCTAAAGAGACCTTACTATAACTAACTTGTTCCTTCTTAAATCTAGAAGCATAAGGGTCATTATATTTTTTAGCTATTTCTGCCACAGCTCTGGCTTGTTCTTGTCTTCCATTTTTCATACGACCTCTTTCAGAACGGAAATTACCAGCATTAACACCCAATGAACCTTCTCCAACTTTTTGATATACATCATTCCTATTTGAAATTCTATGGGCTTGAGATATTTTTTCAATAAAAGTATCTTCATTCCCAGATTCATAAAGGGATCCATCTAGAAAAGAATCAACTAAAAATGATCTAACATTACTCTGATTTAATAAATAGTCTCCATCTACTCTTTTTCCACCATTATCATAGAGTCTTGTTACTTCAAAACTATCTACTTTTTTTGCACTATTAGAAAATTCTAAAGCAGCTTCTTTATTTGAAAAATTTTCTAAAATTTCTCTTTGTTTTCTTAAACCATCCAAAGTATTAGCTACTTTTATACCTCGTAAATTTAATTCTTTGATAAGTGTTTTAACTTTAGATAAACTAATTCTATAATTTTTTTCTTCAAATGAAAAAGTCTCAGATATAATAGAAATTCTATCTTTAAGACTTCTGTCTGCAAATAAATTTAAATCTAGAGACTCAGCTATTCTATTAATACTTTCTATATTAGATTGCAAATGTTCTAATGGTAAAAATAAAGAGCTCCTTTTTTCAATCAACTTTTCTAATTCAAAAGTAAATTCTTGAATTCTTCCAATACCACTAAGCTGCTTATTAAAATCAGGTTCAATAACTTCTAAAAACTCAAAATATCCAGCCTCACTCAAAACCTCAAACTCATACCCCACAAAAACATTGTCTTCATCAAATTTTTTGCTAGCACCATCTACAAAAAACTTTTCACTCCTACTATCTTCTTTAATTAAAATTTGATCAACTATTATCTCTAACTCTTCAAGAGATTCTGTAAAATCAGCTTCATTAGTAATTTTTCTTTCTATTCCTAATTTTGAAAAATCCTCTTCCAATTGTCTATAAACTTTTTCTTCAGCAGTCAAACTAACATCGACAATTTTATTTTCTTCTACCAAAAGTTCTTCTTTCTTTTCCTCTATCTGCTTCTCTAACTCCTCAATAGATAAACTCTCCAAATCACCCTTCGGAGCTACAGCTAATTTCACTGCATCCTGGACTAGAGAAGCATGGAACTCAACAGCTAGACCAAATGTTTTAGATAAACTAACTAAAACAGCAAGAGGATTTTCATTACTACTTCCTTCACGAAGAGCTATCCATTCATGATTTTCATCTAATGAATCTCTTAAAATACTTATTTCTCTTAGTCTAGAATTTAACTCTGATAAAGCTAAGCTAGTAGGAATTATTTTGCTTAGAGATTCTACTACCAAACTAGCCTGATAATATAAGCCATTTTTCCCAGCAAGTTTTTTAATTTCTCTATTAGCTTCTGTTATAAACTTAGAAAGAACTTTTCCATCATCTACTCTAGCTATTTCATATAAATAACCTTCTGTAGTTGGAACTTTATTATCATCACCAACTTCTACAAAATCTAACCCAGATTTATTTTGTAAATCTTCTATCTCTATAATTATTTGTGATAAACGATCTAATTCATTTTTATAATCTGCTTCATTATTAATAGCTCTGACACTAGTGCCCAAAACACTAAACTGTAGCTGTAAATTTTTATAATCTACTTCTTTTCTTTTAGTTACAATTGAGTTAACTGCTTCTAAATCTTCGGCACTATTTATCTCATTTAATAAGCTTTCATTTTCTTCAGCATTTAAGCCTCCAACTCCAATAGCTGCGGTTTTTGCATCTGCTAATTCTTGAGTTGACTGTTTTTCTGCTAAATCACCTTCATCTTCTTTTTTTTGAATAAAATCTTGTCTCTGTCTTTCAAAAACATCATACCTATCTGCATAAGAATCATGACTTTCAGGGGAGACATTTTTCATATCCCAAGGTACTTGATATAAAATATTCATCACAGAATCTTTACTTTGAGCTTGCTGTTCATCTTCAATAACAACTAATCCATCAAATATTGATTTTTCTACTCCTTCCTCAAGAGAACTAAAAACATAGTTCTCTGTAGTAAGATCACTCCAAATAATTTGCCCTTTGTTTAGTTTCCAACTAACATTATGTATCCCTAGAATTTCGTAGATTGACTTATTAGGATCAAAGTGATTATTATCGTATTTACTTAAAGAAGTACTTACAGAAGCAAAACCATCACTTAGCCCAATAAAAGAAGAATAACCTGATATAGCTATACACATTCCAGTTAAACATTGATCATCTAGAGATTCTTCTAAGAATGCAACAGATCTTAAATAGTCAACTTGTTGATTTATAGCTTCTATATCATTAGCTAAAACAATAAACCTACTACTATTAGTACTAATTATAAATAACTTCTTTTTAGACTCTACTGTTCTATCAAAAAGCTTATTTAAATTATTAACTACTTCACCAGTAATATCTGGATTTTTCTCTTTAGCTAAAGCCTGTAACTTAGAAATATTTGTAACTTCTAAAATATCTCTAATATTACTCATGTTAAATTTAGTTGGCTCAGAATTAGCTTTTTCCTCAGCAGTCACCCTCTCTGCCTCATCCGCCTCTGCAATCTTCTTCGCCTCCAATTCATTTATCCTCTTCCCAGCCCGCTTTATATACTCTCCAAGAGACAAATCTTTATACTCACCAACCCTCTCAAAAGCACCATTCTCTTGTTCCAAAAAGTGCCCAGTTTCTTCATCCATCTCAACAAAAACTAATAAAGAATCTTTTTGTAACTGTTCTATTTCTGCAATTCTCTTTAACTCATTTTGATATCTTGTTTCATTTCCATTCTCTCCAGCCAAAGGCTTCTGTGGTTTTGTTCCCAAAGAAGTAAGTTTTATCACAACACCTTGATAAACTTTTTTTCGTCCTGCTACAAATTCATTTAAACCATCTGCTGTTTGTATTTTATTAAGCTCATTCTTTAATTCTGCATCTTTAATCGCTAGTTCAATAAGAATATCTCTTTTTCTTTTTGCTATCTCAGCATCTTCTACAAATAAACTCTTCACTGTTTGAGATGTTGTTTTGGACCACTCAATCGCCGCAGTTATATTCTTAAAACCAGTGCTTTCTTTACCTTCTGCAATCTTATTAGTAGCTCCATCTCTAACAACAACCCATCTTGTTTGCAAACTACTAAAGTCTGGAGCATTCGCTCTAATATTATTTGCTAAAGCAATAACTTTTGCTGATCCAGGAATAGGCTTATCTAACAATAAACTACCTAGTTTATTTTTTCCTAATTGGAAATTATCTGAAATGAATCCACCTATACTAAAAGAATTAATTTCAAAACCTCGTAAATAATCTACTTCTGCAGCGTCAGTATCTTCTTCACTCTTTTCCAAACCATCTTCTTCAACTTTTTTCTCTGCTAATTTGACTACTCCCAGTTCACCTATTTCATTTTCTGCCGCATCTCTATATTCTCCAAAAGTTAGATGCTCAAACTCATTAAGTCTAAAAACAGAACCATCTGCTTGCTCTGCAAAATGACCAGTCTCATCATTCATCGCTGCAAACCGTAGCCCAGAATATCTCTGTAACCGTTCTATCTCTGAAACTCTCTCTATCTCATTTTGATATTTTTCTTCGTTACCATTTTCTCCAGCTAAAGATTCTTTTGGTTTTATACCCAAAGAAGTAAGTTTCTTAACTAATTTCTGATAAGCCACTCTTCTCTCTGCCACAATTTCATCCAAAGCCTCTATAGTTTTTGCTTTTTCTATCCTTTTTACAAGATCTCCATCTTTAATTTTCAACTCAGTAATGATTTCTTCTCTTTTCTCTATAACTGCTGGATCAGTTAATAACCATGCTCTTATTTTTGCTGACCCCACCTCAGTTGTGCTTATTATTCTGATTAATAGATCATTTGTTCCTTCTTCATCACTAGCTTCTTTTCTTTCTGCAATCTTCTTTGAAGCTTCATCTTTTATAACCACCCACTGTGTTTTTAATTTATCAGTACCTGGAATTTTTTTACTAAGATCAGCAATCCAAACTCCAGTCTTTGCAAACCCAGGTATAATTTTTTCTGAAATGTTACCCAGACCACTTAATATTGATTTACCATCTTCTCTCTTACTAGATAAACTACTAAACTGATTCTTTGCAATCTTTACTGTCTTGGAAGGTATATCTGCTATGAAAACACCTACTTTAACCATGTTTCCAGCATCTTCGTCCAAATATTTTTTACGACTTTCAATCTCTGCTATGACTTTTGCTTTACGTTCTGTAGCATCTCTTTTTTCATCACCACTCAAACTAGCTATTTTTTCATCTAACTCTACTAATTCCTGCTCTCTTTCTTCGATGTCTTGTCTAAATCCTCTGTAGGTTCTTATTTCATCACGCTGAACTATCCTAATATTATTCACAAACCCTGGAGCATTTTTTACAAGACTAATAGTACTAGAAACAAATTTTCCTCTATCTGACCATACTTTTCCAGCAAACGTTAACGGATTAGCAACACCTAATCCAAAACCTCTCAGATAATCAACTTCTTCTTCAACTCTAGCTACAGCACCACCTGCTTTACCTCCATCAATAGAATTCTTTTGACTAGCAGTAGCTATCTGTTGAGCTACTGGTTTTTGACCACTAGATGCAACATATTTACTCTCTGAATCGGCTACTACATATTTATTATGCCTCTCTACAAACTCAGATAAATTTCTAGCAGTCATCACGGCTTCTTTAGATGTTGATTCACTATCAGCATAAGAAAGCTTTTGACTATCTACAGCAGAGTTACCCAACATTTCTTTATATAAATCAGAGTTACTCCTTTTTATTTTTTTCAAAATAGCTGCATTGTCTTTATGAGTAAATAATTTTTCCCATGCTGCTACCTGACCAGCTATCTTTTTTTGACGAGCTAGTAATGTTTCTTGGTCACCACCGTTAAGATCTAGATCTCTTGTTGTCTCAGAGGAAGAAAACTCTAATAATCTGGCCGAGGCCCATTCTTGAATTTTTGGATCTTTAGAATTTCTTATTAAGTCAGAAAGAACTCTAGTACTAGAAGCTAGAACACCCTGATCAAGACCCACTGTATTTTTTGCCTGTTCTACAGCAAGTTGAACTTTTTCTACGTTATTTCTAAAGTTTTGAAAATCTTCCTGAGTCATTTGATTAATCTTCAAAAATCCTTCAGCATCTATTCCCTTAATTTTATCTACACCCCTGCTAACAATAAGAGCATATTGCTCTGCAACTTCACCAGAAATTCTATCTATGCGAGCACCAGATTGAGCAACTAAACCTTCTGGGGCACTATCACTAGTTACCGTAATACCAGGAATATTTTTTGAGGTAGCAATACTATCACCCGTCGCTCCACCTCTACCTATAATAGTAACCAAATTGGTCTCACCATTTTTATATAAATCCTGAATTTCTTTTGTAGTAACAGCTTCTGATTTTATTACATTACCCTCAATATCTATTTTTACCAAAGAATAGCTACCATCAGCTTTTTGAACTGCAAACTTTGAATTACTAGCTACCCCAGATTTTGGATCAACAAAAGCTTCTGATTTTGCCATTTCAATAGCAAAATCCAAAGGATTTTTTGCTCCATCAAAACCCATGACTATTTTCAAATTCCCATCAGAGTCCAAACCAGCACTTTGATCAAGATTTCCCTGCTGTTTCAGAGCAACCACCCCAGCAACATCATCATCTCTATTAATACCAAATGAACGATCAACACTGATTCTTTCACCAGTAGAACTACCAGCTATACTCAAGATTTTCTCGACAGCTTCTGTGGATCTATACGTCACTAATCCTAGAGATGTCTCTGCAACACCCTTGCCATCTGCCAAAGCACCAGTTACAGCTCCAACAGAACTATTTTTGAGATCACCTAAGAAATCAGCTATTGTAGATTTATAAGAAAGTTCTGGTGAAGATTTGAGACCATCAAAGTTGGGAGCTGGCTCATTATTTGCCTTGGAACCAATGTACTCCATTGCAGCCTGCAGTTTTGCGTTATAACTTTGTCCTTCATTAGCATTAGCTCCAGAAGCAGGGACTGTTACAACTCTATCCAATCCACCATTATCTCTAAGAACTGTGTCAACCATTCTATGATAATCAGTACCTGATTTCATTTTCAGTCCCTGAGCAAATGTATTGACCATATCTATCTGATCAAGAATCTTAATGGCATTATCAGTAGAAATATCAATACCTAGCTTAGATAATTCTTGTTTCAAAAAGTCTGGACTATAACTAGCTGCATCCAACTCACTAGCATTATTTTTGACTGCATCATAAGCTTCTCTAGAGATATTCAGCTCATCTTGAGATCTTTGAGCCAAACCATCAAATATTACTTTCTGTGCACCTTCATTGAATTTGGCAATTTCTGCATCATTTTTGGTTTTCAAAGTAAGAAAATCATGCTCTCCAAGACCCCAACTACTTTTATCCAATAAAGTATCTTTCAAAGCATCTCCAACCCATTCAGCCGCTGCTTTCTGAGCTTCAGGAATATCCTTACTATTTTCTCCTACAGGATTAATAGCTTGACGACTTGGATCTAAGTTAATCTGTAACTCATCTATATATAAAGCTGTATCTTGAGTAAGTTTTGTATAAACTGCATTTGCAACTTTGAAGTTAGGATCTTTGAAATTATTAGCACTATTTCTAATAAACTGAATATTAGAAGGGTTAGCTACTATAAACTTTGCATTTTGCAAGGTTTCTACATACCCTTCTTCAGATAACCTAGTTGAATCAAGAATAACGACTTCATCTTCCCCAACCCCATAAGCTTTCATCATCGATTGTTGAATATCTACTTCTTGACCATCCTTAGCAATATATGATCCTGTCTTATAACCCAATATCTCAACTTGTGCTTTAAGTAAAACAGAACCTACAAAAGTTTTTCCTCCAGCAGTTGTAAGTTCTATAGCTACTTTTTCACCCTCAAAAATCTTCAAAAAAGTATCCATCTGATTACTTCTAGTATTAAAAAAATCAATTCCTTCTGATACTCCAGTTCTGAACTCCGCATCACGAATAATTGTTTCCAATCTAACAGCAAGTAATGGATCACCTACATCTATTTTTACTTCTCTGGTAGCCAGAGTATCGGTAATACTATCTAACTTACCTTTGGCCAAAGCAGAATCAACAGAGTTAAAAAGGTCTATATTTTTTATAAATTCTTGATCTGTACTTAGTTTCTGATAGTCTTCAAGTTTTGGAGATTCTCCCAAAATACTTTTACTCAGCTCTGTCATTTTTTCGTTATAAAGATCTCTTTGTACCAACAAATCTTCTGCTACTGTTGTTTTCACAATTTGATCTTTAATAACAGTTATCTCTTTTATCAAATCTATCTGAGGATCACTCAAGCCAGATTTGCTCTGGTTTTCAGTAAGTTTTATAATCTCTTCAACTCGGACCACCTGTAAAACATCTTTAAGATCACCATTCTCCTGTGCCTGGGATAATTTTTGAACAACACTATCTGCTAATACTGATTTGGAAAGTTGAAATTCTAGATCTGTAGCATCACTGGAAAAAATCTTCAGAGTTTTTTTAATAGAGCTTATCTCTCCAAGAATTTCTGATCTCCTGAAATCTTGATCAACATCCAAACCACTATCTCTTTCTATTTTATTCAAATCAACTAACTCTTGATCTAACCTACTAATCTCTGTATTTGATTTTCTTATTTCATCTTGACTCTTAGTGAGCTGATCATAGGCATTTTTTGTATCAGTCAATTTACTCTTAACAGTCTTTGTTTTTCTATTTCTAATACTACTAGCTATATTTGTTTTACTATTCTCAACAAATCCAGAAAAACTAAAATTCTTTACTCTTTCAACAACTCCACCTACTCCTGCTTTTGTTATATTTACTGGATCTTTTACAAACTCAGCAATTTTTTCTGTGGTTTTCTTTGGAGGAGGTATATTTTGTTTTTCAGCAGCTGCTGAAACTTGATCCTGAGCAGCTCTTAGTTCTTCATAAACTTTAAAAGTCTCATTATTTTTTGCAGCAGCAAGTAATAATTTATTACCAGGATCTAATTTTGAAGATTTAAAGTTAGAATCATTAACTTTTTCTGTCAAATCATCAACTAAAGCTTTTCTTTGAATTGTCAGTTCATCAATCTCAGTTTTTGGAGCATCTAGTGATTTGGTATTAATTTGCTGATCTATTTCAGCTATTTTTTCATCTAGCTTTGAAATCTCTATTTGACGATTTGATACATCGTCAGCCTGTTTTACTAACTTTACAAATAGATCTGGATCACTATTTTTTACTTGATTTGCTCTACTCAATATTTTTCCACGATCAGCCATAGCCTGATTTAATAACTTTGAAGCATCTGCTGCTGCAACAGTAGTTTTTTTTCTAACCACTTCCGGAATCTCCAAACCAGAATTTACCACCAAAGCTTTCACCACCATATCTTCACGATAAGCTCTGAGATCTGTAATCTCTAAGTTATCACCAAGAGTTTTATTAGGATTATCTAGTAACTTAGCAAGTTGTTGATCTACCAAAGAAATTTTTTGCACATAATCAGCTCCACTATTTTTATGAGCAAGATAAGCCTGAGTACTAGAATGTTTAGAAGCCAAATCCTGAGTAAAACTCAGAGCTAAACCAACCCAGGCATCTCCACATGACTTCTCATCTGAAGGATATGCAGAATTAAAACAAGAATCACTTACATTCTTAGCATCTATAGCTACTCCAACAGGGATATTCATCATATCCAAAACATAATCAGTTTTTGTTAATGCCGTATCAAAACCAGAATTAAAACCATTTATCATTCCACCAGCATTTCCAATTACACCAGATCCTGCTGCGAAAGTACTAAATCCACTCATTCCAGTCTGCCAGCCCAAATCACTATTCAAAGATCTTATTTCACTTTGAGTCATTTGTGATTTGTCATAAGTAACTCCACCGATAATAACAACCCCTGTTGTATTAAAAGTTTTTAAAGATTTAAATGACTCATAAGTTTGCTGTCCAGAAGTAATAGTATTAAGTCCACTCAATCCAAGTCCACCAATTCTTCCACCAGCACTCATTAGACTACTAACTCTGCTAGAGTTTAGAGCTAATTGAGAAGCTCTGCTTACAGCTTGACCAGAAGCCATCGCTGCTTGCCCTGTCTGTGAAAAACCATTAATTATTCCAGCACCACTAGTAAGTGAAGCTACTGCAGAGCTAGCCAGCATCATGTTGCCCTGCTTCTCTAACATATCTACCTGATCTTCTATTGTTCCCAAAGCATCTTCATAACTGATTTCTTCTCCTCCTAAAGAATAAGATTCCATTAAATCAAGAGCTGCTAAGTTCTTTCTATTAGTAACATTTTCACTAATCTCTACTCTATTTAGTTCTAGAGCCTCAGTTTTCATCCCAGCTCCCTGATAAAAAGAGAAAACACTAGAAGATGCCCCAGCAATTACTCCTGCACCAGCTCCAGCAGCTATAGCAACTGGTAAAACAACAAGCGCTGCTGCAGGAGCAACAACTTTTTCTGCTACTTCCCAATCTAACTCTTTTTTGGACCGGACTATTTCTTCATCTGTTTGGAAAGAAATAAACTGATCTATATCAACTTTTTGACCACCGGTTTCTACTACTTTTTCATTATGTCTCTCTGCTAATTTTTCTGTTTTTTCTTGTCTAACAGACTCTCCAGCTTCATCTCCAGCTGCTCCAGCAATATCAGTAAGTTCACCAAAAGTAAGATCTGTCGTATCTGTTGACAGAAAAGTATCAACAGTAGCACTCCAATCAGCCAGAGTTGCAGAGGCATTATTCAAATTTTGAATAGCATAATGACCATCAGTGGCTGCTTGATAATCCATATTGAGAGCTTCTTCAAAATCGCCGCCCAAATTTTGTGCTGCCTGAAATGAAATATCAGCAACATTAGTATTAGCTGGACCAGAATAATCTTCTTGTTGAGCAATAGCATAGTTAGTGGCAATGTTTTCTGTAGTATTTTGAACATTAAATCCTTGAGTTATAACTTGATTCCAAGTCATAGAGGCAGCATCTACACCAGTCAAACCCAGATCTTCTTCTAGATCATATTCACGATCAAAAACATTATCATGCATAAAAGCATTACCCAGAGTGGTTCCATAAGTAAAATCAGACAAATCTTCTCTGACACTCGTTGTTGATGCATATTCAAATGTGTCTTGAGGATTAAAAATCTGAGAAGCTTGAATAGCTGCTTTTAAATCTTCTTGAGATTGTTTATAAGCTTCTTCTAGTTTTGGATTTAATATTGAGTTAATAGAAGGACCAGATAAATAACTAAGATTAGTTTTTGAATCAGAATCAGAAATAGAATCCAATAATACTTCACTGCTAGACTTTCCAGTTAAATTACCCAGAAATGATGTTTCGGTATAAGCGTCGGCATGTTCTTCTTTTGCTTCTACAAACAACTGATTGGCAGTAAGCACTGCAACTTCACTTGTATTAAAATCTGGATTAGATCCATAAGCAGCTTCAAAAACTTTTCCAAGTTTTGCAGCAGCATTACTGGAACTCAAATTACAGTTAGAGCCCAGTGTTTTACTACAAAGTTTTTCTAATTCATCAGGATTCTGCGAAAAACTATTAATGGCATTACCCAATATCTGTGGCAAAGCATAAGTTTGATAAGCTTCTGTACCTTTTTCTTCACCAAGCATTCTTTGAAGTAAAACTTCAGGATCATCTGATGATCCACCACTGGTTATCTCTGCCAAGCTTTTACCAAAAGCTTCATTCTCTTTGAGATGATTAATATCACCTGTTTCCAGATAGTTCATTAATGCGGCCTGGGCATCAGTTCTTGAATCAACTAATGCTAATTTATTTTCTACACGAGCTCTATCTTCTTCAGTTACTTGCAACTCATATTGATCCCATTTGTGAGTTTGTATACTATCCTGTAAAAGTTCACTTTCTGGAATTGGACAATATTTTCCACCAGGACCACCACAGACAGATCCACATCTAGTTACACATTCCATACTGGAAGAATATCCAAGACTATTTGTAGGAACATCTTCTCCTAAAATTTCTGTCTCTGCCAAAATTTCTGCAGCTCCGGCATCTTCCTGATTTACACAAAAAGCTCCATATGGAGAATAAGCACAAACAGTTCCTCCAGAACAACTAGATGACTGAGTACAACGAGATCCCTCGTTACTTTCACCAGAATCATCAGTCTTTTCCTCTGTTTCTGCAACTTGCTCTGTTTCTGAAGATTTATCTTCTTCCCAAGCTACACAAAACCCACCCAGAGCCTGAGAACATTTACCATTTTCTTTTTTACGAGCTTCAGAATATGCCTCCAAAGCATCATGTGTAGCCTGGATATTAACTACATATCTTTTACACTCTCCACCATTACATTGAATATATGTTCCAGCAATCTCGACATCAGTATTAGCCCAATCATCAGTAGTGGCTGCCTGACCAGTTGTATAGTTCCATCCAAACTCACCGGTATTAGGCTCATCTACAGAAGTAGCAACTGTAGGATCTGTAGTAGAATAAGCTCCACTATCCGCTTGTTGCCTGAGATCTTGACTAGAATTTAGTAAAATAAAAGAGGCAGCAATTCCAACTATAAAAATCACCAAAATTAACAATGGAGCAATCAGTTTCTTTCTGTTTTTCTTCCTGTTGTTAATACGTCTCATTATTGTTTTTAGTTATTAATTAATTTTAATAATTTTTTATAAAACATGTATAAAAAAATTACTATTTATAATTATTTCAGTATAGTATAAAAACTAGATCAGAATCAGTAGTAAAACTCAATAAAATTATGAAAATATAACAAACTAAGATAGTATATTTAACACTACTACAATGAAAAAAAACTCAATTAATTTTCTATACAAAAAACATCAATTATTTTTACAAAAAAGTTTCAAAAAAAACTATTTTAAACTTATTATTATCTTAGGACTTTTAACTAGATTATGGCTAATATACAAACTTCCTCTTTGGGGAGATGAAGCTTATTCTATTTGGGCCATAGAACAACCCTGGTTAAAAATTTTAAATAACACTGTAGATCCTGTTCATCCACCTGGATATTATGTTTTTCTAAAATTATGGGGATCTATTAGTGACCACCTTTTTTGGCTAAGACTTTCTAGCCTTTTTGCTTTTTCATTAAATATTTGGTTACTTATAAAACTTTTTATAAAAAAACCAATATTACAAAAAATTATTTTAACCCTCTATGTATTTTCTGGATATTTTATAATTTTTGATTGGCAAGTAAGAATGTATACACCTGCCCTCAGCTTTATTTTTGCTTCACTCTTACTACAGCAACAAAAAAAACCGATAGCCTTATTTTTCCTTCACCTTGTTGGATTCTTCTTTGATTATGCTTTTTTTTGGTATGCCGGAAGCTACACAGTTTTTATTGTTTTTTGGAAAATTTTACAAAAAAAGAAACTAACTCTTATTACAAAATCTTTAACTGCCTCTCTACTTATTAAGTTAATATTTATTGCTTTTAATTTTGATCTTGTGAAATCTGGAGAAAATGGCATTGGTTGGGCAGCTCCATATCTAAATCCCACTTTTCATATTCCTTATTTTTTTGGAACTCATGAGTTCCCATTATTATCTATTCTTTTCATGGGATTTTTTATATTTGGTTATTGGTCATTTTTTAAAGAAAAAAGAATAAAAACTTGGCAACTTATTTTTGTTATCAGCTCTATTTTTTTATATGTAGGAACTCTATTGAGCTCACTAAATCTCACTTTTATTACTTTCCACATAAGAAGTCTAGAAATTATTTCTTTTTTCTTTCTTTTTATGATCGCAAAGGGATTGGAAAAACTTCATATTAAATCACAAAATGAAAAAAAATACTTTGGAATAAATAAACCTCATAAAAAAATATTCCTAACTTTTTTAGTTATTTATCTAGCTAATTTTATTACTACAACCCAAATTCATCTCAACTACAAAGATTCAAGGCATGGGAAATTAATAGTTCATTTTTTTGACTGGAAGAAAATCATCTTACCTTTACAAAAAAGTAACTCTCATGATTATTATATTTCTATAAAAGAAATCCATACAGATATTTCAAAAGATTTAATCCCATGGAGTTTTTACTATTCGACTGCTGGCAAAGAAACTCTGGGTGCAAAAGAAATAAAAATAAAAATAGAACCTAATAAAGATACTACCTCATGTAAACCTATTTCTGAAATTAATTATTGGAAAACATATCTTTGTCCAAAAAATTAATAAACCTTTTTCACATCACTGATGTCAAAAAAGCAATAACTTGATATAATTGCTGAGTCAAAAGCCAAGGTAGCTCAGTTGGTTAGAGCACAGGATTCATAAACCTGAGGTCGTGAGTTCAAATCTCACCCTTGGTACAAAGTTAAGTTTTCAGTTGTCTTTTCAGACAACTGAACGTGAGTTTACCCTCTGGGGCACTGGCAAATCTCACCCTTGGTACAAAGTTAAATTTTCAGTTGTCTTTCAGACAGCTGAATGTGAGTTTACCATCTGGGTACTGACAAACATCACCCTTGGTATAAAAATATCTACTTCATCAAACTATAACTTATCTTGATCTTAGATAGTAATATTGATATACTATGGGTCTTATTTCCGATAATCTCACAAGTAACAAAGCGTTGCTTAATACAGATATAGAAAATGTACTTTAAAAACAAATTTACCTCATATAGTAGATGACATTTTGTAGCTAATACTAAAAATTTAGCCATAAAATGTCATCTATTTGACAAAAAAAATGAAAAATTTAAAGTTCGAGGAGGTTGATAATGACAAAAAAAATTGTCGTCCTTACTATTTTAGCCCTAGCTATTATGACCCTAACAAGTTGCACCGGAACAAAAGGTGAGGTAGTTGTTCTAAAAAATGAACAGCTTGTTAATCCAAATGGGCATGGATCTTGTCTGTGGCTAAGTCAACAAAATAACAACTGCACCCTCACTGAGGGTGAGGCTACAATCATAGCCGTAGACCCAGATGATCCTAGGTATGTTCTTGTACAACAACAAGAATGCCAAGGATGGATTGTCTATAGTTCAGCCTCAAAAAAATAGTAAATTTGTTTTTAAAAAAACCCTGCTTTTTATAGCAGGGTTTTTTCTTGTTACTTAACTAATTTTAATTAAATATTTTTCTTACATCATCCCAGGCATACCCCCAGGCATTGCTGGCATAGCAGCCTCTTCCTTTGGAATATCAGTTACAAGACATTCAGTAGTAAGAATCATTGAAGCTACAGAAGCCGCGTTCTCCAAAGAAGAAATAGCTACCTTAGCTGGCTCAATAACTCCTGCTTTAATCAAATCTTCAAAATCATTAGTTACAGCATTGAAACCCCAAGTATTACTATTTTTTTGTAAGATTTGACCTACTACCCATCCAGCATCTTCACCAGAATTAGTAGCAAGCATTCTCAATGGTTCTTCAAGAATAGAACGGACCAAATCAACACCAGCCTTTTCATCTTCACTAGAAGTTTTTACATTATCTAAAATCTTACTAGTACGCAGTAAAGTCACTCCGCCACCAGCGATGATTCCATCTTCTATAGCAGCTCTAGTTGCTTCTTTAGCATCTTTGACTCTTTCTTGAAGGTTCTTCATCTCTATCTCAGTACTAGCGCCTACTTGGATAACAGCAACTCCTCCTGTAAGACGAGCTTTTCTTTCTTGTAGTTTTTCAATATCAAATTCAGAAGTAGAATTCTTAATCTCTGATTGAATTTGAGAAACCCTAGCATTTAGATCATTCTTTGTTCCTTTTCCACCGACAATTCTAGTGGTGTCTTTATCACAACGAACGCTATCTGCTTTTCCAAGAGCATCTATTGTTACATCTTTCAAAGCAGTTCCTGTTTCTGAGCTAATAAAATCAGCTCCAGTCAAGACAGCAATATCTTCTAACATAGCTTTTCTACGATCTCCAAATCCAGGAGCCTTTACAGGTAAAACCTTAAAAGAACCTCTCATTTTATTCACTACCAAAGTAGTCAAAGCTTCACCTTCAATATCGTCAGCAATCATCACCAATCCTTTACCCGCATTCACAACTTGTTCCAATACTGGCAAGATCTCTTTGATATTAGTAATTTTATGATCAGTTACCAAAATATATGGATTCTCTATTACAGCTTCCATATTCTCAGAATCAGTTACAAAGTAAGGAGATGAATAACCTTTATCAAACTCCATACCTTCTTTGTGTTGAATCTCTATCTCCATGGTTTTACCCTCTTCGACTTCAACAACTCCATCTTTACCTACTAACTTCAAAGCTTCAGCAATTTTCTTACCGACTTCTTCATTCTGAGCAGAAATAGTAGCTACCTTTTCCCAATCACTTTCTTTGACCGGCTTTGCTACTGATCTAATTTCTTTTACAACGGCTTTCACCGCTTTATCTATTCCACGTTTCATAATCATTGGATTAGAACCTGCGGTAATATACTTCATACCTCGTTCACTCATTTTCCAAGCTAACAAAGTAGCTGTAGTAGTTCCATCACCAGCAACATCATTTGTTTTGGAAGCAGCTTCTTTTACTAATTGTGCTCCCATATTCTCGAATTTATCTTCAAGTTCAATCTCTTTTGCAACGGTTACTCCATCATGAATAACATTAGGTGCTCCCCAAGATTTATCCAGAGCTACATTACGACCCTTGGGACCCAAAGTAGTTGTCACTGCATGAGCTAACTGAGTAATTCCTGATAACATTTTTTGTCGGGCTTCGTCGCCGAATAAAAGTTGTTTTGCCATGTTTTATTTCCTTATATTTCTATTTTAAAAAATTATTTTCTACTAAATTTATTAATTATTATTTTTTACTTTACTATTGCCAAAATATCTTCATATTTCAAAAATTGATATTCTACATCATCAATCATCACTTCATTTCCACCCCATTTTTTATATACAACTTGATCATTTTTCTTGAGTTTCATATCACAAGGTTTACATGATTTTTTATCATCCTTACAACATGACTCACTAGCTTTATCCTCACAACAAGATTCACTTCCACAGGTAATATCTCCACAAGCCAATACTTTTCCGTACTGTGGCTTTTCTCCTTCTGTTTCTGTCAAAATAATTCCGGAAGCTGTTTTTTTCTCTGATTGTGCGGGTTCAACTAAAACGAAACCAGGCATTGGTTTGATCTGAGAAATAGAAAGACTCTTCATAAAAATTTTCCTTTTTGATCTTCTTTAAATTAAAAAAGATATTTAATAAACTTTATAACATTAATAACTGACACGATGTATCAATTTAGCAATTATGATAATTGACTGCTAAAGTATTGTCAATAATTATATAACTACTTTTTTCAAAACTCTTTATTTTTTAGGGACAGATTTTTCTCCAGATTTAGAAAGAGATGGAGCTTCTTGATGAATAACTGTTTTTTCTTTACCACTAGAAGATTTTGCACGAACTTCAGAAAGTAAAAATCCTTCACAGTTAAGCCCTCTATCTTCAAAATGTTTACTTAAGTCATTACGAATAATAGCCTCAACTTGAGAACGATTATTCTTAATCTCATCCAAAGTGTATTCACTCATCAAAGATGAAATTCTGCTTCTAGAAAAAGGACGCACAACTTTTGAGACAACATTCTCTCCAATATTTTCCCAAATCTCAGGAGCATTACCACGATCTATCCTGAACAAAACAGATCCTTCAACAGAAATATCTTTACCATCTTTTGTAGAAGTCAAGATAGGTTGATCACCCAAAGCTTCTTTGTTAGCTGATATATCAAAATGTTTATCTATAGAATACTCAAGTACCTGAGCATTAAAAAGCTTAGCTACCTGCCAAAAAGGTATCTTGAGATGAAGACCTGGACCCCAAACCTTAGGCAGAACTCCTCGTCCACGATCATAGACACAAGCTACCTGACCTGGAGGAACGGATATAAAAAATCCGCCAACTACTTCATCAACAAAAAAAGAAACTACTAATCGATCAAATTCCATATTTTATCTTCTTACTTTCTAAAGTACTATTCTACCGCAAAAAACCATTCTTAGGGATATTAGACTCATACCTTTAAAAAAAGATTGAAATCATAAAAAACTATGATTCTAAAGTCTCATCTCCAGCTACTATAGCCTGGAAACGTCCAAATGTTTCTCGCAATTGGGTCATAACTTCTACTGATAAACGTAATGTTTCACTATCCATTTTCACTCCATCAAGATGAAATAAAGATTCATCAACAAAATCCTCTGCCATCTCTGTAACAAACCGCTCATTTTCTCTAAGCCATTTTGTTTGTTCTTGTCTTCCTTTTGATGAAAGCTGATGCACAATTTTAGAAATCTCTTTAATTTCTTTTTGACGACGATAAAGATCAAATCTTACTTGCTCCGCCTGTTTATCGTTGGCATCTGGATTAGGTAAGATTTCGTCTAAAAATACTTTTATATTTCTTTTTCTTGGCATGTATAGGCATTATACTGCAGATTTTATAGGAGAGAAGTGAACTTTAAGAAAAACATGTATATTTCCCTCTAAACTGGTACAATACACCCCTGGTGAAAACACTAAAACTAACAAATACTAATCATAAACAGCTAATTACTGAGACTTGCAAGGTTCTTGAGGCTGGAGGTCTAGTAATTTATCCAACAGAAACTGTCTATGGAATAGGTGTGGATGCTACTAATCACAGTGCCGTAGAAAAGCTCATCAGATACAAAAGTCGCAGAGAAGGCAAACCTCTTTCCATCGCAGTTGCTGATACCAGCATGGCACAAAAATTTATACAACTTTCTCCTCAAGCACAAGACTTACATCAAAGATTCCTACCTGGACCATATACTATTGTCTCCAAAGGCAAGCAAACAGTTGCTCCCCATGTAGAATCAGAATTTGGAACTCTGGGGATCAGAATTCCAGATTACTCACTAATCTTAGATTTAGTAAAAAAATTTGATAAACCAATTACAGCCACATCAGCTAATGCTTCTGGTAAGAAAAGACCATACACCGTTCAAGATATTTTTGACCGATTATCAGAAAAACAAAAAAACCTCATAGATCTTGTCATTGATGCTGGTAAATTACCTCCCAACGAGCCATCTATAGTTATAGATACCACCCTCACTACTCCGCTAACTGTCAGAGGAAACTTTGATCATCAAACCCCAACCCAAAAATTTTCTACTAACTCAGATCTAGAAACAAGAGATCTAGCAGGAAAACTTACTCTAAAAAACTGGGAGAAAATAAAAAAAACTGGAATTATCATTGGCTTGAATGGTGAACTGGGTACAGGAAAAACAGTCTTTACCCAAGGAATTGCCAAGTTTTTACAGATCACAGAACCACTTTCTTCTCCTACCTATACTTATATGAATCAATATGATTTCAATAGACATAACGTCACTGGAACTCTTAATCACCTGGATGTCTGGAAAATAGATTCCAAAGAATCCTTTGACCTTCTAGAAATTCCTCAACTTATAAAACCTGGAACCATTACTGTCATCGAGTGGTGGCAACAAATAGCTGGATATTGGCCAAACGCACTGCCAATTACTTTTCAGGCAACTCTTACAGAACCCAACATATCTAGTTCCAGTAATCCAAATCATAGAGAAATAACTATCTTTGAAAATGAAAACTAATACTCAAAAACCACCAATTATTTTAGCTATCGATACCTCTTGTGATGAAACATCTGTTGCAGTTACTCAAGGTCAAAAAATCCTCAGTAATATAGTTGCCTCTCAGATAGAGCTTCATAAACAATATGGTGGCGTTTTCCCTACTGTTGCCAAACAAGCTCACAAAGATAACATCGAAGCAACAATCACTGCTGCCATAAAAAGATCAGGAATAACAATAAAAGATATAAAAGCTGTTGCTGTTACTCAAGGACCAGGACTTGCTCCAGCACTAGAAATAGGTATCCAGAAAGCCATAGAAATTGGAAAAAATTGGTCTATTCCAGTTATTCCTGTGAACCATATAGAAGGACATATCTTATCTGTTCTTGCTCAACCAAATCCTAGAAAAAAAATATTCAAAAAAATAAACCCTCAATTACCGGCTCTCGCCGTTGTAGTCTCTGGAGGACACACAGAATTTATCCTGATAGAAAAAATAGGTCACTACAAAAAACTAGGTGCGACGCTGGATGATGCTGCTGGAGAATGTCTAGATAAAGTAGGAAGACTCCTGGGACTCGGTTATCCAGCCGGACCAGTTGTTGAACATCTAGCAAAAAAAGGAAATCCAAAATCATTTGCCTTCCCATTACCAATGACTGCTAATAAAACTTTTGATATGAGCTTTTCTGGTCTTAAAACTCACTCAAGAAAAGAAATCAGCAAACTTGAAGAAAAAAAATCTTTAGATGCTGTTACTACAGCTAATTTTTGTGCTTCACTCCAATTTGGAGTGTTCAGACATATTATTTATAAATTAGAAAAACTTTTGATAGATACACCAATAAAAGAACTCTGGTTGGGTGGTGGTGTAGCTGCTAATCAGACTCTTCGCACAAGCTTACGAAAAACAACCAAAAAACACAACTTAATTTTTAGAACTCCTTACTCAAACAAACTCTGTGGTGATAATGCAGCCATGATTGGAGTAGTTGCAGGATATAAATGGCAAAGTAAGTTAAATAAAACAAATTCTTTTGATCAATCACCACAACCAAAAACTCCTCAGAGAATAGATAGAAAACCTCACTGGAACATAGATTCAGCTAGTAGACTTGAAGCAAAACAATAATTATTGCTAATTTTACATATATTTGAGTAATTTTAGATTTTTCTGATGCCGATAGTAGCCATAGCTACTTGAGAAAGAAGAAATTTCTTAAATTTTCAAATAGATGTGAAAGTACTGTGATTATTGTTTCGCTTCAAGTCTAGTATATAATCAAAATGTGTCAAATTTTCAGGTAACACCTGTAACTGGCCTGCCTCAAATAAACGGTTGGTCTCAAGTGATTTCTCATCCTTCAGGCTCATTCTTTTGTGTTCTTGCGATAGAAGGACAAAATGCTAATTCTGTAGGAAAAAATCTCAGTGAATTTCTTGTTACCAAAACAATTACAACTAGCTCTCAACTACATAATATTCTCTTAGATCTTTTACAAAAAGCTAGAAAAGAACTCTGTAAAGTACAACTATCCTGTTTTATCTTAAGCTCAGAAAATAAAGTAATTGCCGCAACCTATAGAGGCTCCGTACTACTAAAAAGAAAAGAAAAAGTAGGAGAGATCCTTTCCTCAGAAGGATCATTAAGAATCATTGAAGGAAACTTCCAAAAACAAGATCTCTTTATTCTAGTAACAGAGCAAGCCAAGAAAGTTTTCCCTGAATTAAAGAATTTACTTGTCTCCAAACCAGAACATATCGCAACAAAACTCGTTGCAAACCTTCAGGAAGAAAAAGACTCTGCCCTGACAGCTTTAGTTTTACTTGAGGATTCAACCCTTAATGAAGATACTTCTGCACCAGAAAAAGAAGGTGAATTGCGAAGCAAGAGAAACTACCCTGGGGTACAAATAACCAAATCAAAAAAACTAAGCTTTAATTTTTCTTTTATGGGTAGGAAACTAGTAAAAGTACTTAACTCTAGCAGCCAAATACTTAAGAAATCTCCTTCTATTATAAAAAGACTATTTAAAAAACCATCTTTTTTAACAGAAAAAATAGAAAGTGAAAATAACTCAAAAAACTTCTCTATTTTTCTCAAAGGAACATTTATTGTTATCACAATTCTAGTCGGAATAATTTTCTGGAAACAACAATCTCTTCAAAAAGAACTCAAACCAATTCTTCCAACTCTACAAAATATTGATCAACGTTTTGAAACTCTACTCACTCAGTCTACTTCTGATCCGCTAGCCACTAGAACTGGAATTAGAAGCTTACTTCATGAACTAGAGGATTTGATTTCTCAGAATCAAGATAAACAACAAGTTCTGGAAGAAATAAAAAAACACTATCAAAAAATTCAAGATTTTTCTGAAACTATTTCTGGAGTAGAAACACAAGGACCACTAGATCCTTTCTTTGACCTAAGACTTACAGAACCCAGCTTCGTTACAAAAGAAACTAGCATCAATGGAACTACATTGTTTGCTCTGGATGCTGCTGGAAAATATGGCATCACTATTGATTTAGATACAAAAAAAACTAAAAAATTCTCTTTGGAAGTTATAGAAAAGCAAATAAATAATATTGCTCTTAATGAAAAAATACTTTACACACTAGGTAATGGAATCCATTCTTTTGAAGTATCTGACTCAGAAAACCATAATCAATTAAAAGAAGAAGGAGACTCTGATAGAGGAGGAACTTTTCTACAAGTTTACAGTTCTTACCTATATATCTTTAATCCAGAAAAAAGAAATATCTATCGCTATGTAGTAAAAGATGGAAAACTCAGTGAACCTATTGGCTGGCTCATTGATAAGCAAAATCTAGATTTTACAAACATTGAATCAATGATTATTGATGGTGATGTATGGCTCTCTAATAAAAAAGGAGAAATACTAAAATATACTCAGGGACAAAAACAAGATTTCTCTGCACAAAACCTTCCTCAGCCATTTGATGGCCCTATCAAATTAGCTACCAATGAAGAATCTGACTTTTTATACATACTAGATAAAAATAACCAACGAGTTGTAGTACTACAAAAAGATGGAACTTTTGTTAAAGAAATCACCAGCGAATCACTTTCCTCTGGAGAAAACATAGTAGCTCTTGAAGATGAAACTGGAATCTTAGTAATTAGCGGCTCACTTATCTACAAGATATCTCTCTAACCTCTGGTATACTATTTGGTGAGTATGTTATTACTAAAAAATAAAAAAGCTTTCCATCAATACGAAATTTTCCAGAAAATTCAGGCAGGGGTTGTCTTAATTGGATCAGAAGTAAAAAGTCTTCGTAATAAATCAGGAAGTCTGGCTGGTAGTTATGTAAAGGTAGTTGGTAATGAACTCTACCTTATTGGAGCTCAAATTACTCCCTATAAATTTGCTGATAATACAGAATATGATCCCAAGAGAACTAGAAAATTATTGGTCAAGAAAAAAGAAATCTTTAACATTATGTCTATTACAGAAAAAAAAGGTTGGGCTGCAATACCAATCTCTTTTGAACTAGTAAAAAACAAAATAAAGCTCACCATTGGACTAGGAAAAGGTAAACAAGAATTCGAAAAAAGAGAAGTTCTCAAAAACCGTGCTTTAAAAAGAGAGATGCAAAAAGAAATGAAAAATGTTCATCTCAAAATCTAAAAACACTTAATGTTTTGATCAAATAACTATTTTTACCGCTGTCAACAAATCTCAAAAAACAGTATTATGATAATAAATGGAACCTGCCAAAAAAATACTTCGATTTATACCTATTCTCCTCTTCATCTCACTAGCTTTTACCTACACTTTTATATTAGCCAAGCCCATTAACCTCACTACATCTGATATTGGAAGACATCTTATCAATGGCAGAGAAGTTCTTTCACAAAACTGGCAAGTTCTCTTTGAAAATACCTATTCTTATACTATGCCAGATCAAATATTTATTAATCACCACTGGCTGTCTGGTGTAGTTTTTTGGTTAGCTTATTCTGCTGGTGGCTTTCTATCCTTACATATTTTTCATACAATAATTTTATTAGTTTTTTTAAGTTTATTTTTTATTTTTCTAAAAGAGAAAAGTTCTTGGACTATCAGTTTTTTACTGAACTTACTTGCTTTGCTTTTTTTTGCTACTAGAACAGAAATCCGCCCAGAAAGTTTTGGTGTATTGTTTTTGATGATCTATCTATTAATCATTCAAAATATTAAAAAAACTAAAACTGTTTCTTGGAAGAAAATAGCTACTCTTTTTTTGATCCAAGTAGTCTGGATTAATCTACACATTTCTTTTGTGTTTGGTTTGTTTGTAATAGGGCTATTTACTCTACTAGAAATAGGAGTTATTCAATCATTTTCTATAAATACAAGAAAAAAACTATTTTTACTTACTGGCTTACTGGGCGCTGCTTCTATCCTAAATCCCAACACAATTAATGGAGCTCTCAGTCCTTTTACTATTTTTCAAGACTATGGATACAAAGTATTTGAAAATCAGAACCTGTGGTTTCTTCGTTCATATTACCAAGGACCTATTATCCCAATGTTTTATATAGTTTCGGGAATAATACTATTATCTTTTTTTATTTTTTCCAAGAATTATATTTTTGAAAAAGCCCTAGCTCTTACCGGTATTTTCCTGGGCTGGAGTGCTCTCAGAAACATTCCTCTGTTTGTGATATTCTCTTTTCCTTTTTTGGCTATAGTCCTTCAGCAAAGTATTGTTTACCTGAAAAAAAATATTGCCTTAGAACAACCTCGTCTCACAAAATTACTAACTATTATTATTCCTCTAACCTTACTCTGGCTAGTTCTTTCAACAACTCAGTTTTTCAAAAAAGAAAAACCAGGATTCGTCTTTGGATTATTTGAAGAACAACAAGAAACATTAGATTTTCTTCAAAAAATTCCACATTCTGCCAAGATTTTTAACAACTATGATGTAGGGAGTGCGCTAGTTTTTTCATTTTTCCCAAATAAAAAAGTTTTTGTTGATAATAGACCAGAAGCTTATTCTTCATCTTTTTTTCAAGATAATTACATTCCTCTGCAAAACAGTGAATCTTCCTGGGCAGAAGCAGAGAAAAAACACCAATTTACTTATATAGTTTTTGGCCATAGAGATATCACCCCTTGGGCACAGACTTTTATGAAAAATAGATTACGGGATCAATCATGGAAAATAATATATTTAGACCGATTTATCATTATTTTTGCCAAAGATATCCCCGAGAATAAAGATCATATTGAACAGTATTCTATAGAAGTCCCCTTGTCTCGACTTAAGATTTAATTTATTATCAATAGTAATAGACTTGTAGTGAAATGAAAACTACAGCACTTTCACATCTATTTGAAAATTTTAGAATTTTCTTCTTTCTCAATTAGCTATGGCTAGTATCGGCATCAGAAAAATCTAAAATTTACCAAATATATGCGAAATTAACAACAGTTTTCATTTCACTACAAGTCTGATGTTGTCTGCCTCTTTCCGCAGAAAAATATAAAGTTTGGAAAGAACAACATAAAGGAGTTTTATATGCCTAAAAAAGTATTTTGGCCAATCAGCTTAGTGATCATGGGTTTTGTGTTCATGGCTTCTAACATGGGTTACTTACCAGCGAGATTCTGGAACCTGTGGCCTATTATTCTAATAGTTGTAGGTCTTGGAGGATTACTTACCTCTGACCGAGAAGAATGGTTAGAAGAACCAAAAAAAACAACTAAGAAGAGAAAAGCTACTAAAAAAAAGAAGACAACCAAAAAGAAAAAATAAAAAGTAGAAATATAAAAATTAAGAAGGGGAAATAATCCCCTTCTTTTTTTAAAGAAATATAAAAGTATGACCGATTCCTTTTTTCATATAGCAATAGATGGACCAGTGGCAGCTGGAAAAGGAACTATTTCCAGATTAGCCTCCAAAAAACTACAGTTTCTATATGTTGATACTGGCGCTATGTATAGAATGACTGCCTTTCTAGCCCACGCCAATAAAATTCCCTACTCCAAAGAAAATAAAATAGTAGAGCTCATTAAAAACTCCACAATGGAAATGAGAAACCCAACAAAAGATGAACAAGACGGTAGACTTACTACCGTTTTTTTGGATGGAGAAGATGTCTCTTGGAAAATAAGAACCAAGGAGATTGGTCAAGGTGCCTCCAAAGTAGCTATCCTTTCTGAAGTAAGAAAAATATTAGTGAAAAAACAAAAAATAATTGCTAAGAATAAAAATGTCATTATGGAAGGCAGAGACATAACTTATAAAGTTTTACCAAAAGCAGATCTTAAAATCTATCTCACTGCCAAAACAGAAGAAAGAGCCAAAAGAAGACTTTTACAGTTTCAGCAAAAAGGATTTAGTACTTCTCTAGAAGAAGTTATTAGTAGCGTCAAAAGAAGAGATACCAGAGATATGGGTAGAGCAACAGACCCGCTAAAGATAGTTCCCGATGCCTGGGAAATAGATACTTCTGATATGGATATCGAAGAAGTAGTTGATTTGATTATTGAAAGAGTAAATAAAATGAGAGCAAAATAAAAACAAAATAAAGATTTTTTATATGAAAAAAGATCGTGAACAAATCAAAGACTTACAAGAAGACGTTAAAAAAAATGAAAAGAAGCTTCTTGAAAAGAAAAAAGATAGAAAAAGCAAAAAGCAAAAAAAAGAAGATATTTCTTCTCAGGAAAAACTAATTGCACCTATTCTATTAGTGCTCACACTTCTCATATCATATGTTGTTTTTTTGTTTAAAAAATAACAGGCAAAGAGGTTTTCTCACCTAAAACTTAATTCTGAATACTTCCCCCACCTCCCAACTTTGCTCTTTCCTCTTCAGAAATATCTTTTGGAATAAATGAAGCAGCAGAACAAGCAAACTTTGGCTCTGTACCTTTTACAAAAACTTCTTTGGCAACTACCGGACAACCAGTGCAAACTAAAGTCCCTGTCGTTTTACAAACAGTAACTTCTACAATATCTTCTGGCACTTCAAAAACATGAGGATTCTCTTCATCAAGAAGTAGTCTCATTACATCATTCCAAATTGGAGAAGCTCCAGTAATTCCAGATGCAACATAACTCATTGGAGTATTATCATTATTCCCTACCCAAACAGCTACTAATCTGTCTGATGTATAACCAACAGTCCAGTTATCTCTCAAACTATTTGTTGTTCCTGTCTTCACAGCTACTTCCTGACCAGGAATATGTAAGACAGATCTTGGGCCAAAAGCAGGTGTCCTAGCTCTATTATCAGATAAAATATTACTAATAAGATAAGCTGTTTCTGGTTTAAAAATTTCTTTTTCAAAACATGAATCATGATCAAATACACAAGTATTTTCATACCAGGTTTTTCCATCTTGAGCATGAATCTCTAAAATAGGATTTAACTTTACTAATTTTCCTTGATTAGCAAAACTTCCATAAACTTGAGATAAATCAAACATTGTTACTTCACCCCCACCTAGAGTCAAAGATAAACCAAATCTTTTTCTATCTTTCCAGGTTGTGACTCCAGCCTCTTCTCCAGTATCAATAAAGTTATTTACACCTATTTCTGCCAGAGTTTTTACTGCCGGGATATTATATGAAGATGCCAGAGACTCTCTAAGAGTTACCTTTCCATGAAACTTTCCATCATAATTTTTGGGTGCATAAGGTGGGCTACCAGCAGCTCGATAAACAACGGGAGAGTCATCGATAATACTTGATGGGGTTTTACCATTTTCCAAAGCAATCGCATAAGTTAGTGGTTTTATTGATGACCCTGGCTGACGAGGTCTGTTAACAACATTAACCTGACCATCATGATCAAAATCAAAGTAATCTTTTGAACCAACCATTGCTAATATTTCTCCTGTTTGGGGATCTGTCACTAAAACTGCTCCATTACCAACTCTCAATCTTTCTAATCTATCCAGTTCATGAACTAAAATTTCTTCTACTTCATTTTGAACTGCCAAATCTAAAGTCGTCCTAACTTCCCAGCCACTGGTCTGTAATACATCTTCTCCATATTTTTCTGCCAAAAACTTTTTAATATACATCACAAAATGAGGAGCTTTTATATCTATTCTATCCTCTACAAAAACAACCTCTGTATTTTTTGCTTCATCGAACTGTTCTGGAGAAATATGACCATCTTCTAACATTCTTCGTAGGACTTCATCTTGTCTAACAAAAGCTAGTTCAGGATTTGAACCAAAAGGAGAATAAATAGAAGGTGCTGCTGGTAAACCAGCCAGTAAAGCAGCCTCTGCCAAATTCAAATCTCTAGCTGATTTTTGAAAATATCTCCAAGCTGCTTCTTCTGCACCATAAGTAGAACCACCATAGGGAACTTGATTTAGATACATCTCCAAAATCTCGTCTTTGCTATAAACTCCTTCTGTCACCACTGCCAAAATTAGTTCTCTAAGCTTTCTCTGGATAGTTCTTTCTGGAGTCAGTAGACGATTCTTAACTAACTGCTGGGTAATAGTTGAACCACCCTGTTTTATAGTTTCTTCTCTTGAGTTTGCAACCAAAGCTCTAGTTATTCCTGTCAAAGAAAATCCATAGTGACTATAAAAATCTTTATCTTCTATAGAAATAGTAGCCTGAATAAGATAAGGAGAAACGGATGATAATGGAATCAGAGTTCTATTTTCATCTTCATAAATACGAAAAAGAACTTCACCATTTCTGTCCAAAATACGAGTAGTTTGAAGAGGTTTCTTTTGTGTTAAATCCAAAACTGAAGGTAAATCTTTAAAAATATATTCATAACCAAACCAAGCGCTAACAAAAATAGAAACTGTTACAAGAAAAGAAAAAACATTCCGCCATCTAAATCTAAATAAAAATAGATCTAACTTAAAAATTTTCTTGGATGAAATAGAAAATAATTTTCTTTTTTTTCTAGGTCGGCCTCTTTTTTTTCTTAATCCTAAAAATATATATATTCTTTTTCTTAAAAAATAATACTTTTTAAGAAATAATGTTTTCTTATGTTTTGATTTTTTTAAAAATAAATCTTTTCTATCCAAATAATTTTGAAAACTTTTACGATGTTTACGTGGTCTACCTCTTTTTTTATACAATCCAACCTGTTGTAAAACTTTATTTCCTCTTTCATAAGCCTGGTCTAAATATTTATTCCAAGATTTGTTCTTTTTTTTATAGGAAATATAAACATTTTTTTTCAAATGAAATAAAAAAGATTTTCTTGGTCGTCCACGTTTTTTAGAAGCCATGTTAGGCGAGATTATAAAAGCGGAATAGAAACAAAACAAGATGTGGGATTACAAAAAAACATAAAAAAAGGCGCTATTTTTATAACGCCTTTTATTTTTTTCAAAAAACAAATTAATAAATAAGTTTTTTTATTAATTATTTATATTGGACAAGCTCCACTTTCACACTTCAAACTCTCCAAATCAATATCTTCTAACAAACCATCTTCATCACTAACTTCACGAATGACTTTCATAAACTCATTTACGTTAATAGCTTCTTCTGGTTGATATTCATAAGCTGTTGCATCGATCTTTGGCATCACACTACATGTTCTAATAAGTGGCTGATATTTCTTGACCATTGCTTTGAATTTTCTAAAACTTACTTTATCTGGTTCATATTTTAAAGTATAAGAAACTTGATTACCTAAATCTGGCTGTAATAATTTGCCATCTTCATCAACACCTTGAATCCAATATTTTTCTAACAACATTAACCATTTATATTGTTCTTCAGGAGTTGCTTCAGAAGCCGTTATCAGATCATCTCCCATTCCCAAACGACATATTTCTGGTTGAGTTGGAAAACCAACAACCGTTGTTCCTGGATAACTCTTTAGTTCTTTAACCGGATAACCCATTTTTCTATATTTTTTTACTAAAGGATCATCTTCCCTAAACTGAACCCAACGAATATATTCACGCATTGCTGGTAAGTGAGCTCCTTCAGAAAGACCAAATAACTTGGACGTTGTTCCTGCTGGTTTAATCGTTGTGTTTGTATGAGGAACAGTTACCTTTAGTTTTTTAGAGTATGTTTCTGCTTCATCAACAACAGCTCTTTTGAAACGAGACAAGGTAAGCCAAAATTCTTTTGATTTTCTCTCGTTAACCAAGTCTTTAAAAGTCATGCCAAAAGCATTCCAAGCATATTCATGAATACCTGTCATTCCTACTCCAATACGATTGGTACGCTTCACCTCACGGGTATATAAGGAATCCATCGTATTAACTCTGATCAATGCTCTAGTAGCCACTCTAAAAGCTTCCTCTGCAACATCAACATTAGGCGCATGATAAGGAACTACATCTGCAATTACACAGTAACCACCAAGCATGTTTAAAGTAATCTCTCCACATGGATTAGGTATTTGAGTATAGTATTTTGTTCCTGCTTTTTTTGCTATTTGTGCCAACATTTTTCTTGTACGAGGCATTGGTTTATATCTATCACTATCAGCATATTTTCCATCTGCATAACCACTGAAACCATCATCGTTCTGAACATATTTATGTTGATTAACAAAACCTGGTTCTCCAGTTTTATCAAAATATGATGCTTTCAAAATAGCTTCAAGTACTTTTTTGGAATGTTTACTTTTTTGCTTCCAGAATTTTTCATCTACAGCCACACTATTATTAGCAGACCATAAAAAGCCACCTTTTTTAATAGAGATAAAATCAAAAATACCAGAGTCAGTCCATGTCTTAACTGCTATCCGAGCAGCTCTGCGAGCACCACCAACTAAAACACATTCTGATAAATAATGATCAACAAAAACTGTCTGTCTCCAAGAATCCATTCCAGAATTTTTTACTGTAGCAACTTTTTGGATAGCCTTCATCAAAGGACGAGGACCAGAAGCTGGCCTGTTTTGCATTCCTCTGATCTTAGATCCTTTTGGTCTCACTTTAGAGAAATCAATAATCAAGAGATTATCTTTATATTTTTTCTCAAAAGCCATTGTCTCTATTTTTTCTACAGCTTGAGCCCATCCTTCTCTAGTATCTGGAACATCAAACCAAAAAGCTTTATCATATTTATGTTTTGCATCACGAACACTCTCATCTTCTCCCCAGATAAAATCTGGATGTTTTTCATCCAATACACACCTAACAATCGGCATCTGATCCCAATCAACTATCATCAAATCATCATCATAAGATCTACCTACACCAGATCCATTAAGTAATAAATAAAACAAAAGAAAAGAACTAGAAGCAGTACTACAATTTGTAAAAACCTCCATGTTTCTTTCTGACTGAGTTTCATCACCATGTTGTAGATGACGTCCACTCATTAAAAGAGAAGCATTTGAGACATGTTTTTTCAAAAGATCATATTCTTCTTTTTTGTGTGATTTATCTTTATTTATAAGAGAAGTATTTCCCTTAGCAACTCTCTCCGCTACCTGAGCCCAAGTTTCCAAGTTACCTTTTGTATCTGTACGTAGAATAGTTCTCTTGGCAACGGCTTCTCCTAAACCTTTAGCAAGTCTTCTATCCATAAATTTCATTTTTTTCTTTGGTAACTTATTCATTGTGGACTGGGAAATCCCATCCTTTCTATATATTTTTATTTTTCTAATTTAGTAATTTCTTCTTTAAAGTCTTCCAAACTCTCGAAATCTCTATAAACAGTTGCAAACAAGAGATATCCTAATGCATCAAGTTTTTTCAATCTATTAATAACTAGATTTCCAATCTCCCAACTCTTTAGCTCGGATAAACCTTTATCACGAAGTTTTGATTCAACTTCACTAACTAGAGCTTCAATCTCTGCTACAGAGACAGGTCTTTTCCAAGTTGCCTTGATCAAACCTTTTTTTATTTTGTCCCTATTAAAGAGTTCTTTTGTCCCATCTTTTTTAAGAACTTTTAAATCAATTCCCTCGGCTCTCTCATAAGTAGTAAAACGGCGTCCACACTCTTCACACTCTCTTCTCCTACGAGTTGCTTCTCCACCTTCAGCATCACGTGAGTCAACGACTGCTAGATTACTTTCTTTACAAAATGGACACAACATAAATCTTTCATGACCACAACAGGTTGTGGTTTTTATAAAAAAAAATTACTACAGGTAGTGCTTAAAGGCATTTTCCTATAAACCCGAATTTAACGGGTATAAAGAATCTCACATTTAATAGAATATAGTCAATAGATAAAAATGCATCAAATTATATTAATTTGAATAAATTTGTTGTAGGTTTTCTTGCTCTTGAAGGAGCTGAATAATTTCAAGTTGCTGTACATCTGAAAAATTCCTACTTAAATGTAAAGCTTGGTTATAAAACTGCTTTGATTGAACTAATATTTTTTGTTTTTCTTCTAAAGAAGAAAACTGTTTTGCTTGTAATAATCCTAGATTCTGATGTTTACAAGCTTTAGTAAAAGTTGTGAATGAAAGAGCTTGATAACCCTTCTGCAATAATTCTTTTGTTGCATCAAGTCTTTGCCAGCTATACGAAACATGAAGATTAACTTGTTCTTTTTCAGAAGAAGTAACCAAACGAACTCGATCAAAAACCATAAAAACGGGATATAAAACATGATCTGGAAGAATTTCCTTTTTTAAATACATCCTTTTTTGCGCCAATTGCATAGAATCTCCTTGAGAAAAAACAGTGTTTGCCGAAAAAAAAGAAAGCATTACTATCAGTGCTCCCACAAATAAAAAAATAAACTTTGGAAATGTTTTAATAATAAATGACATAAATATAGAACAAAAAAAGGATTATAACCTTTTTAGATTAAAAATGAAGCAGAAGGACCATTCCCCAAATAGCATGAGAAATAACTAGGGTGTAACCATTCTCTTCTACATAAAATAAAAGAGCTTGGCCCAAAGCAAAAAGTGCCAATAAAATTACTTGATATAATACGCTTATTCCCTGAAATCTAATAACTATATTAGGTAGATGAAAGAGTAAGAAAATGCCAGATACTAATAGTATTTGAGATAACAAAGACCATTTCTTAAACTTGACCTTTACAGCCAAAAACACAAAACTAAAAAAGAAAAGAGTTTCCCAAAATCCAGTCATCATTGCCCAGAGAAACTCACTCCAAAAAGCAAGTGATGAAAAAGGAAAAGCTGGAATAACAGCACCTTTTTGAGAAACAGCTAAGATCGCTGCTAAAAAGCCATAGATTCCTCCGACAGCAACTCCCATCATCAAACCTCTTTTAACTTTATAAGAAGCGAAAGTTTCTGAAACATCTTTATGACCACTAACCAAAATATAAAGCCAAACAGGTAAGCCAAAAAAGATTGCTTTACCAATGGTTTCATCAAACCAAACTGGAAATTGAAACAGACTTCTATAAAGAAGCCAAAAAAGAACACTCAATAAAAGTAATGGAATAAAAGCAACAGTCGAAATACGTTGCTTTTTTTTGGATCTTTTAGTCTTTTTTGTTTTTGAGGGCATCTAGGACCTTATCTACTGCCTGTTGTTGATTTAATGAGTAGGTATCTAATACTACATCGTAAAGATCTGGACTCCAAAAATCAATTGGATCATCCTTACTCATTTTTCCAGCATCGACAACCCATTTTTTCCATTCTTTTGAATATAAATTTGACCACTTTTTAAGATTTTCATTATATCTTTTAGAGATATTAGCCTTGGCTGTATCAACAGTCACAGCATCTCTGTTCACAATTCGATCAATTCTTATAGATTCTTCGCTACAAAGCATCAGAACTTTCAAAGTTCCTTTGACACCTTGTGCCAAAAATCCAGAAAGCCAAGATTCTATAATCCATCTTTTTTCTGTACTCAGTTTTTCACGAATACCCATATCTACTTTTCTATCAAATTCTTCACCATAAGCCATTGAAGAATGATGAAGTTTTAGTTTTGAATCAAAAAGATTATTCTCTGCTGCATAGGCCCTCATAAACTCACCACCACTAAATCCTGTCCATTTATCAAACTTTAGAGCATCCTTTAACTGAGCCAAAAGAGTTGTCGAGCCAGCTCCTGGTAAGCCAGAAATTGTAATGTTCTTATATGCAAAAGAATGATCTGCTACCTTCTTCATGTTTTTTTCCTTATGTTTATATACTTTATTTATTCATGGCACATTCTTGTGCCATCTCCATAGCTGTTACTATGTTTTTTACTTTTTTTTCTACCTGATCTAAAGATAATAAGATATTTTTCTCTCCAGGAAAAGAGTGAACAACTCTATTTCTTCCTTCCAACCAATTCTTCCATAAAATATCACCTAGTTCTTCTCCACAAAAATCCACAATGTCATCATACAACCACCACTTATCTCTATGATTCTTTCTTACATCTGGGTTAAGAGCTCGACCAATACGAAAACGCTTACTATGATAAGAATTGTCAGAAATCAGCCCAGAATCAAAAAGATATTTCTTGAGAAAGGCCTCGTATACCTTTGCCATTAAAAAAACAATAAAAGAGTAATCTTCTAGATCATCCGTTACTAATTGTCTTTCCATAAGAGACACTGCTGTACGAACGAGTGCTTGATGATCTTCATCCAAATATGAATACCAATTGCTAGAAAAAAACCCTTGCCAATTCATTATATAAAAACTATATCATAGTATTAGCCTTGAGCTATACATAAGATATTCAATCTATTTTGTAGCTAATTATCAATAAATCTAATATACTAGACTTCTCACAAATCCTTGCTCATCATGAAAAAAAATAAAAACACTCATTCTAAAAATAAAAAAATAAAAAAAACAAGAAAAAAATCACTTTCAGATATCTCCAAAAAAGCTCTTCTTGGTAAAGCAGCCAATAAAAAAATAAAAAGTAAAAATATATTAAAAATAAAAAATATAACTAATCTAAAAAAATATCCATTAATTAAACAGTTTATTTCTTTCATTAAGAAATTTATTAATAACTCACTTTTTCGTTACAGCATTCTTGCTATTTTCTTCTGTGGATTAGCAGTTTTTGCTTATTTTGTAAAAGACCTTCCTTCTCCTAGAAGACTTACTTCTCAAGAAAATTTTGCAGTTAGCACCCAGATATTTGATAGAAATGGGCAGTTACTCTATGAGATCTATGCAGATGAAAACAGAATACCTATAAATATAGAGGATCTACCGCCTCACGTTCTACAAGCTACTATTGCTATAGAAGATAAAAATTTCTATACACATTGGGGGTTTGATATCGAGGGAATTATCCGTGCTGCAAAAAATAACATCACCGGAGATAGCCTAGAAGGTGGATCAACAATCACCCAGCAACTGGTAAAAAATGCTTTACTTACCTCTGAAAAATCATTTCAAAGAAAAATAAAAGAAGTAACTCTCTCTGTAATGACAGAGGTTCTTTACTCAAAACAAGAAATTCTGGAAATGTACCTCAATTATATTTCCTATGGTGGAACTGCCATCGGTATAGAATCTGCTTCAAGAAAATATTTTGATAAAAGTGCTAAAGATTTATCCGTAGCAGAAGCTAGTATCTTAGCTGGATTACCACAAGCACCTAGCCTTTATTCTCCATTTGGCTCAAACCCAGAGAGGGCAAAAACACGCCAAGCAGAAGTTTTGCGTAGAATGAGTGAAGAAGGATATATAACACCATTACAAGCAGAAAATGCAAAAACAGAAACATTGCAGTTTGCTCTAAAAAAAACCGATATCAGAGCTCCTCATTTTGTTTTCTATGTCAGAGATCTTCTCTATGAAGAGTATGGCGAAGACATGGTCGAAAAAGGAGGTCTCAGAGTAACAACTAGCCTGGATATAGATCTTCAAGAAGCGGCTCAAGCTTCTCTGTCTGCAGAAATAAAAAGCTTAGAAAGACTTAGGGTTGGAAATGGAGCTGCTTTGGTAACAAAACCAAATACTGGAGAAATTCTAGCTATGATTGGTTCAAAAGATTACTTTGCTACAGAAGAAGATGGTCAAGTAAATGTAACATTAGCTCGTAGGCAGCCAGGATCTTCAATCAAGCCTATTGTCTATGCAACGGCCTTTCAGGAAAAAACTCTTAATCCAGGAACAATTCTTTTAGATATTCCAACTTGTTTTAAAATGCCTGCTCAAAAAGACTATTGTCCCAAGAACTATACTGGAGACTTTAAAGGACCAGTCTCTGTTCGCAACTCACTGGGTAACTCTCTTAACATACCAGCTGTAAAAACCATTAGTACCATCGATGTGCCTACCTTTATGGATCAAGCACAAAAAATGGGAATTACTGGCTGGGAAGATCCTAGTAACTATGGACCTTCTATAGCTCTTGGAGGCGGTGAAGTAAGAATGATTGATATGGCTCAAGCTTTTGGTGTGCTATCAAACCAAGGAATAAAAGTTCCGCTTGTTCCTATTCTCAAAGTAGAAAACTATAAAAAAGATATTTTAGAGGAAGTCGATTTTGATGAACGATTAGAAAACTTAAAAGACCTACAAGAAGATGAGTACTCATCAAAGCTAGGAAATCTAGAAAGAGTTATGGATGCTGCTCCAGCCTACTTAACCAGCCATATTATGCAAGATAACACTGCTAGAGTTTTAGCTTTTGGCTCTCACTCAGAACTTGTTATCCCGGGGCAAGTAGTTAGTGCAAAAACAGGGACAACTAATGATCTGAAAGATAACTGGACTATTGGATTTACTCCTGAGTTTTTAACCATCAGCTGGGTAGGAAACAATGATAATACCTCAATGAGTTATGTAGCTTCTGGTGTAACTGGAGCTGCTCCTATATTTAATGACATTATGAGCTACATCCTTCAGGAACAAGAACCAATCTGGCAAGATAAACCAGAGAGTGTCATTAAAGGACCTATCTGCGTATCTGGTTTTCCCCCAGAGCTCAATGAAGAATCTTGTACAACTGTTGGGGAAGAATACTATTGGAAAGAAGGAAACCCTTCTTTATCTTCAAAAACAACAAAAGAAGTCTGGATTAGACCAGAAACAGGATTACCCCCTGAATATGGAGAAATAGTAGATGGCTTAGTCCTTGAAATAAAAACTGTTTATCAAGATCCTATCACCCAACTCTACTGTGAAGATTGTGCTAGACCAGTCGATGAAGAAGGAAAAACCATTTACGAAAAACACTACGTAGAACAACCGAATCCTTAAAGTATAATAAACTCACTAAAAATATAGTATATTGAAAGTTAAGATACTTCTTTTACAGTAGGAATACTGAATTAAATAAGTCTGTGAAAAAAATAATAAACCGACTGCTACTGCTCAGTCTTGCAATATTGGTAGGAATACTGATATTTACAGATATCCCATTACTTTCACCTTTTACAGAAAATGAATTATCTAGTTTCTTACTAAAAAAGACATCAACTCAAAAAAAAATATATGGTTTTCTTCCATACTGGAATATAAATAAAGTAACTCTACAAGAAGAACTAACTCACTTAGCCTATTTTTCTCTTTCAATAAATAGTGATGGTAGTTTTAAGACACATCAAGGAAGTAACTTAGAACCAGGATTTAATAAATTACAGTCAGGTAAATTCTCTGAACTAATAGAACCTATTGATAATAGTAAAATAAAAACAAATATTGTTTTATCCCTCTTTTCAAATAAAGACATAAAACTTTTCTTAGCTTCAGAAGAAGCCCAAGCTAAATTTTTAAATTCTTTAGACTCACTACTTTTAGCCCATCCTTTTTCTGGAGTAAATATAGATATTGAATATGATGGTGAAGCTTCTCAAGAACTTAGGGATCAATACACGGAATTTATAAAAAAAACATCTCTGCATTTACAGTCAAAATATAAAAACATGGAATTAAGCGTAGATATGTATGCCGCTGCAGCTAGTAAAAATATGATTTGGGATGTATCAGAAATTCACCCTTTTGTATCTTACATTATAGTTATGGCTTATGATTTCCATAGATCATCATCTGCTCAAGCTGGACCAGTTGCTCCTCTTTTTAATAAAGAAAATAGTTGGAAAGAGAGTATTCATTCATATCTGAAAGATTTTGCAAAAAAAGTCCCCACAAAAAAAATTCTCCTAGGAATTCCTTTTTATGGATATGAATGGCAAACAACAACTAGAGAGCCACAGTCTTTCACTTATCCTCAATCTGGATCTACAGCTAGTTATCAAAGAATTAAGGAGTTATTAGAAAAAAAATCAGAGTTAAAAATTCAAGAACATTGGGACAAAAATGCCCTAGAACCTTACCTAACTTATGAAGAAGATAATAAAATATTTACTGTGTACTATGAAAACGCAGAATCAATTACTTACAAGCTAGATTATGTAAACCAACTAAACCTAGCAGGAATCGCTATTTGGTCTTTGGGATACGAAGGAAATTCAAGAGATTTGTGGGATGTTATTCAACAGAGTCTACTTCATGAGCCAACCACCAACTCCATAGTCCAGTAAACATAAAGAATAATCCACCAATAATCAAAGCTACAGTATTTCCAACTGAACCTGATTTATAAGTCCCACTATCTGTAGAAACAATTGCCGAACGAGTTGCTGGTGTTACAGAAGCAGTTGCTTCTACGACTGGAGTAGGAGTTGTTTCTAGAGGAAAAGGATTTCCAGATCCAAAAGGAGATGTATTCTCTGCAAAAGCATCTGTAGCCTGAACTAAGAATGTCTGTGTCTGAGTAACTGTTTCACCACTAGTAGGATCTACATAGCTAAAGGTTACTGTATGTTCACCAGGATCTAGAATCTTTTTTAACTCGATTAAGTTCAAAGTAAAATCACCATCACTATCAGCTGTTAAAGTTTCTATGACTTCTGCATCAGAATGAACCTCTATAGAAACTTCGACATTAGGAGCTGCTGTTCCTTTTATAATCGGCTGAGTCACCATCACTGGTTTTTCTGTAGCTTCAACTTCAGAAAGATCCAAGACTTCTAAAGCAACTTCTGCTGCAATAGTCTCTAAAGTTGATTCACTATTTTCCAAAGGAATTTCATCAGCACCTGCTTCTTCATCTAGAAAACTAGTTAGAGATTCTAAGCCTCCTCCTTGAGCAGAAGCAGATACTTTTTCTGCTATATCTGAAGCTGACTCTTGAGGAATAACTGCCTCATTAACAGGATTAACTCCAGTATTTTGTATTTGAGGACTTTGTCCTAAAACTACTTCTGGAACAGGTTGAGAATTTGCAATTTTATTTGAAAAACTAGATACTTTCGTTGGTTCAACACCCTGAACAACAATATTTATTTGATTATCATCAGTTAACTCCATATATCCAGAACCATCTAGTTTACGAGCATTTGATAATGCCAATGCCCAACTTCCAGAAGATTTAATCAAAGTAGACATCTCTCCAATTCCATCGACCTTAACAAACACCACACTACCCTGAGCAGGCGCTCCTGCCTCAGTAGAAACTGTTCCATAAACTGTTTTATTAGTTGGAGGAGCTCCAGCTGGAGTTGCTAATGTTTTTACAGAAAAAGGAACTCCATTATTATCAAAACCAGAACCAGAAGCAGTTCCAAGGTTATAACTATAGTTTGTGTTTGGAGTCAGGCCTCTTACAGTAACATGATGTAACCGATAATTACCCACAGAACCAGATAACTGATCTCTGTCATCACTAGATTGAGATTTCAAAGAATTTGCACTTGTACCAAACTTTACAAAACCATTAGTGCTCTCATCTGTATAGAAAACAACAGTAAATGATTTATCTGTAAGATTAGTGACTTTGACATTTTTTGGAGTTGTTTGAGGTGTTGCTCTAGGAGCAAAAACACCTGTTCCATCACCAAACATTAAAAGACCAGCTACCAAAGAAACAATTAAAATACCAAGACCTAAGAGGGTCGGTATTTGTTTTTTTCCTAAAGATGTTTTTTTGACAGTGTTTTTCATATAAAACAAAGATGCTGCTGCACTCCTGACAATACTCTAGAGAAATTTTGATCAAATCACAAGGCGAAGAAAACATGAAACCTAGTGAGTTTATACTCAAGAAAAAATTACTTTAAAACACCTTCTTGAGTTGCCTCTTCAACTCCTACTCTTAAATCTATTTTTTCTACATCTCCAGCATCCTGATAAAAGCCATAGATAGGGAAATCTTGAAGTTCATAATCTTGAAACTGTCTCTTTTGCTCTAACTTTTCTAAAGTCGCTATGTCTATATTCGGAGATAAAGGTGCAGACAACTTTTTTTGTTCTGGAGTAATCCCTAGTTTTTGTTGTGAAGAAAACATACCCAAACCAATCCAAAAAATGATAATCACAAATAAAAACAACAGAATAATTAAGAACTCTTTTCGGTGTCGTAACTTTTTGAACTGATCTTGAAATGCATTGCTATTTGCCATTTATTCCTTTTCTCCAAAATAAGGAGCCGAAACTAGTAAACTAGCTTCTAGAGATTTCTGACCTCTATTATCCTCTGTAGCAAAAGTTATTCTCTCCATTATAAAACTTCTCCTAGAGTTTCTTAATTCTTCTACAAAACCTCTAATAGAACTATATTCGCCAGCAACATTAACCTGAATAGGTAAAGCTTTTCTTTCTAATTGAGCCAGTGGAGTATCTAATAAAGGATCCTCTGGAATTTCCAGTAGAGTCATAGAGTTAATAACAAGATTTTGTTCACTAGCTACCTTTTCTAAAATCTTCAAAGTAGTTGTTACTTCTCCACCCAGAGGTAAAGACTCTTCTAAGATATAAACTCTATCCTGAATATTAAGAAATTGAGCCTGAGCTGCAGTTAGAGCAGCTACTTTTTGAGCCATTTGAGTATCTAGTTTTCTTTTATCTTCTATTTCTTTAACCAAATCTGACATGGTCAAAAGAGTTGGCCTGATAGCAAACACTGCAAAGAAAATAACAACTGAAACCGAGAGAAAAAGTTCAAAAGAAACAACAGCAATAGGATTGTGATAAAAAGAATCCAAGAGTTTTCGCAGTTGTTCTTGTCGATTATTTTTAGGTGGCATACTTTATTTACTTACTTTTTACTGTATTTGTTTTTTTAACTGCTTTTTGAGTAACTACTTCTTGAGTTTGAGCTGTTAGTTGAAACGAAAAACCAGAGCTCTGAGAACTTTCAGATTCAATATTACTAACAACTATACTGTGAAAATCTTTAGATATTTGCAAATTATTAATTAATACATTCAATGATTTTTGAGAAGAGACAGCTCCTTTTAAAGCAACTTTTTCTGGATAAATAACTAACTCTTCCAACTCAACACCAGAAGGAATAACTTCTGCAAGAGAAGGAAAAGTGTCTACAATATTTCCCTCTTGTTCTATCTGTTGATATTGATCAAGTCTTTCCTGAACATCTCTAACTTCCTGCTCAAAATCACCGTATGACCCAATCACTGCTTCTTTTTGAAAAATATCTCTATTCAGATCAGTAACTTGCCTATCAAGATAAAAACGAGTCACAAAACTAAGCACAACAATCAACTCTGTAAACATCACAATATAACGACCTGCAGATAGAGCCCACTTCAAACCACGCCCCAAAAGAGTTTCAAAAAATGGATCCTTAGGAACAAGATTTATATTAATAGTAGCTGTTTTAGTAGATTTCATACGGGCAGAGACTTATTCCATTGTAAGCTGTTTATCGTCTGTCTACAAGAAAAGACCTAATCAAGAACTAGACATCACTTCCATCAGCCACTGTGTCTACAAGAATTTCTTTAGAATTAGCCAATAAAGGCCTCCACTTACTTACTGCAGAGAAAATTTTTGTTAAATAACCTAACTCTTTAACATCGAAAAGATATGAAAAATAAATATAAACCAGCATACCAATTGTTCCTGTAGAGAAGGTTAAAGCTATAAGCTCTAAAGTTCTTGAAGTATCGAACACGACTTCATCTAGAATTCTGAAAGGTAAATATAAAAACACTGCCATTAAAAATCCAGAAACTAACATTTTTAATTGTGGCCACCAGAATGTTTTTGTAGTAAAACACTTTGTCTCTGCATGGAGAGCAAAAATAAAAAGAATAAGTTCTAAATAAGCACTAACAGTCGTTGCCCAAGCTAATCCTAAAACACCAAAATCTGTAAAATACACAAAAATGCCACTAACCACAAAATATAAAATAACTGTAGTCAAAGTAATAAAAAATGGAACTTTAGTGTTTTTCAAAGCATAAAAAGCTCGGATTAATAACTGAACCATTGCTTGAGCTGCTACTGAAATAGCCAAGATAGCAACTACTTTTCCTGTCAAAACAGTTGATTTCCAAGGAAAGTTATCTGCTCCAAAAACCAACCGAACAACTGGAATTCTAAGAATTAAAAGAAGCACTGAAGCAGGTAATGCAAAAAATGAGATTTGATGAAGTGATTGAACCACTAAAGATCCAAATCTTTTTTGTTTTTCATCCTCTGTCTCTTGAGATAAAAAAGGCAAAGAAGCCTGGCTAATAGGAACTCCAAATAATCTAATAGGAATAGTCATCAAACGTAGTCCCAAACGAATCACCACAAAACTCAATCCCCCAATAGTAGTAGCAAAGAAACCTAAACCTAGATTTTTAATCTCAGAAATACCAATTGATAATATTCTTGGAGGCATAAGTGAAAAGAGTCTTCTCACTGACCAATTTTTTAAACCAAGCATAAACTTATACTTAAAGCCAAGTTTTTTGACAGAAGGTAACTGAACAGCCATGTGCAGGAAAGCCCCCAAAATAACACCTACCCCTGCTGAATAAATACCCATTACATCTTTAAACAAGATAACTCCCAAAATAATTCCAAAATTATAAAAAACAGGTGCTGCTGCAGATACAATAAATCTTTGATAAGACTGTAGTACCCCCGTTAGAAAATTAGAAACAGCAAAGAAAAGCTGGGAGAATAACATTAATCTAGTCAAACCAACAGCAATCTCTACTTGTTGTGGAGTAAATTCAGATCCAGTTCTCAATATGGTAAGAGGTTCAGCAAAAAAAGCAACAAAACTAGCAACAACTACAAAAATAAGAATTAAAATATTCATTACTGAAGATGTGAACTTGAACGCTTCTTCTTGGCTTTTTTTCTTTAAATCTGTAAAAATAGGAATAAAAGCTGCCGAAACTGCTCCTAAAACAATTAATTGAAATAGTAAGTCTGGAATCTGAAAGGCAATCTGAAAAGCTTCATAAGCTTGCTGTGTCTCTAAAGAATCAAAAAATGAAGAAATTAATAAACGTTCTCTTAATAATCCAGCTAGAGAAGATGTGATATTAGCCAAAGTAATAATAAAAGCTGCAGAAAGAATAGATGTCTGTTTTTTTTCTAGCCACTTGGTATTTTTAGTTAAAAATTTAGAAATATTAATAAACATTGACCCTTAATTAAATTGATTTTTCTTTTCTTAATGATAAAACAGGAAATCCACCAACAAACATTAATATTCCAGCAATCATAATTACAGCTCTAAAACCATATATTTCACCAACAAAACCAGACAAAGCAGCCATGGCACCCATTACAACACCATATATCGCATCATTTACGCCTATAACTTGACCTTTTTTATCTGCTTCAATATGTGAAAAAAACAATATTTGCCATGCATTATTATCGAAAGATCTACAAACACCCAAGATAGCCATAACTAAATATAAATGCCAAAGATTGGTAGCAAAACCAAGACCGATATAAGACATTCCAGCAATAATACTTGCAAAAAACAAAGCCCAAATCTCATCTCTATATCCCTTATGTTCATCCAAAAATCTACCAACTGAAGCTGTTGAAAGAGATGAAGCAAGTCTATAAATCATATAAGCAATTCCAACACTACTAGCTGAAGATCCTTCTATATATTGAGTAACAAACAAGGCTAATACTACTGAAACAAAGGTATCTCCCCCCCAATATAAAACATTATTTAAAGCAAGAACTTCAGTAATACTTGAGTACTTTGTAAATTTGAAAAAATGGAGTGATCTTAGATGCATAGACACTAATTATAGAACAAATAAGCACTCTATTAAACCGAGACTTATAAAATATATATCATCCGTTTTTTCCATCTTTATTAATTAAATTAATTAAAACCAACACTCGAGAAATCTCGATTGCTAAAACTTGTTCTCCCCTGTATAATCCTCGGTCTATGCCAATCCTACCTAATGCAAAAAAAGCTTTACGATCTAGCAAAAGAAAAGCAGCTAGAAATAAAGTTACAAAATCTAGAACTAAAACTGCTGTAGATAAAGTCCAGAAAACTCCAACTATGGAACTCCTTTCTAAGGCTTACTCTGCTATTGATAAAGCTGTAAAACATAATATTTTTCATGCCAATAGAGCAGCTCACCTTAAAAACAAGCTTTCTAAATTAGTAAAACCTACTAAAGTAGAAAAAGCAAAAAAAGCTGTTGTAAAAAAAGTAGCTAAAAAAACTACTACAAAAAAAACTGCTAAAAAATAAAAACTTTAACCATTGAGTTTTTACTTAATTTTTAATCAAGATTCTGTGAGTATTTAAATTATTCTATCTATAGACATAGAAATGATGTATCAATAGAATTATCTATAATAAAAAAATCATGGAAACAACTTTTACTCATATCAGAAACTTTTCGATTATTGCCCATATAGATCATGGTAAAACTACCCTAACAGATTCATTTCTTAGAACAACTAATACCATTTCTGACCAAGAAACTGGGCAGAGAGTTATGGACTCAAACCCTATTGAACAAGAAAAAGGAGTTACTATCAAACTTGCTCCAGTAAGAATGGAGTATGAATTTGAAAACAAAAACTATATCTTGAACTTAATTGATACCCCAGGACATGTTGACTTTGGATATGAGGTCAGTCGTTCATTAGCTGCCTGTGAGGGTGCTTTATTGCTCATAGATGCTACACAAGGTGTACAAGCTCAAACACTAGCTAACTTCGAGAAAGCTAAGTCTTTAGGACTCAAAATAATTCCAGTTATTAATAAAATCGACTTGCCTTCTGCAGATATTGATCAAGTAACCCTTGAAATTATGGAGTTACTCAAAGTAAGTGAAGATGATATCTATAAAACCTCAGCAAAAAATAATATTGGTATTAATGAAGTTCTTGATGCCATCATAAAAAAAATACCAGCTCCAAAAGGAGATCTTGAAAAACCAGCCAAAGCAATGATCATTACTTCTATTTTTGATAATCACCAAGGAGTAATTGCTTACCTCAGAGTTATTGATGGAGAAATAAAAAAATCACAGCTACATATGCTCTCTACAAACACTTCTTTTCAACCTGTTGAGTTGGGATTTTTCAAACCAGAAAGACAAAAGAAAGAAGAATTAGTCGCTGGAGAAGTGGGTTATATATCTACAGGATTAAAAGATATTTCTGATGTTAAAGTTGGAGATACAATTACTTTGCAAAAAGAAAAAGCTAATATCTCTCCTCTATCAGGATATAAAGAACCAACTCCTATGGTATTTATGGAACTTTACCCTATTGATGCTAATGACTTCCCTGCTCTAAAAGATGCTTTTGAAAAACTCTCTCTTCATGACTCTGCTCTTCAGAGTAAGCCAACTCACTCTATAGCTCTTGGTAATGGATTAAGAGTAGGTTTCTTGGGAATTTTTCATGCAGAAATAGTTAGAGAACGTCTCTCTAGAGAATTTGATCTTGATCTAATTGCAACGGCTCCTTCTGTTAGTTACAAAATAGAGACTAGAAATAAAGAAACATTAATCATTAACAGTCCAGCAGAATTTCCTGATCCAAGTCTGATTCAAACTATTCATGAACCAATTGCTAAAGCCATGATTTTTACTCCAGAAAAATATGTCAGTGCTGTTTATAAACTAACTAGAAAAAAAAGAGGAGTTTTGACTAACACTATGGGAACTGGTTCTAGAGTTAGACTTGAATACACAATCCCTCTAGCAGAAATTATTACAGACTTTCATGACCTTTTAAAATCAGCTACTTCTGGTTTTGCTTCTTTAGAATATGATCTTGATGGTTATCAAGAAGTACTCGCTACAAAAGTAGATATCATGATTAATAAAGAGGTTATTGAAGCTCTTAGCTTTGTTACTGTCAAAGATAAAGCCGATGAAAAAGGTAGACAACTAGTCAAAAAACTAAAAGAAGTAGTTCCCCGCCAAATGTTTGAAGTCCCTATTCAAGCTGCTATTGGTGGAAAAATAATCGCTAGAGAAACACTAAAAGCCTATCGTAAAGATGTCACAGCCAAACTGTATGGAGGTGATGTTACTCGTAGAATGAAGTTACTTAAAAAACAAAGCCGAGGTAAAAAGAAAATGAAGTCCATTGGTAAAGTAGAGTTAAATCAAGAGGCTTTCTTGGCAGTATTGAAAACTTAATAAAATCAAAAAATATTCAATAAATAAAATATAAAATTTTTCATTAATACAGAAACAAAAAAGTCCCACATATATTTATGCAGGACTTTTAATTTTTTGTCTAAAAACTTAAATTTATAATTCTGAAGAATATTCTTTTAAGTAAATAACTTTTGAGTTATCTTGAAGATCTTGAACCCAAACCTGGATTTCCTCATTTAACTTAGCAGAATAGAGCTGTTGTCTAACTGTTTCTCTGAAAGATTCTGGATCAGCATCTTCTGGAAAGAACTCAGCATTTTCTTCTATATACTGAGAAATTTCATCATCAGTAATTACTACCTTTTCTGAAACTACTTTTTCTGCACTTTTCTGCAAAATAATATCGTCTATGAGCTGATCTCTAGTCATTCCCTGTTCTTCTAGAGCCTGATCCAAAGTAATGCCTTGTGAAGAAATTCTATCTTCTATTTCTTTAACAGCTAAATCAATCTCTGTTTGATCTACATCAACATTGGCACTCTTAACTGCTTGACGAACTAAAGTCTCGGTAACTAGGGAATCTAACACCTGTTTTCCACCTTGTTCTTCTAATCTTTTAACAACTGTCCAACGATAAATAGGTTTACCATTTATCATGGCTACAACAAACATATCTTTTGCTAAGTAACCTACTCCTAAAACTAATAGAATAGCGACCATAAAAATAATGTTTTTTTGGGTGCTAAATAATCTTTTAAGAATACAAAGAGGTTTTGTGCAACTTGCTTTATCTACTTCCATGGAAGAAGTATTTTGTTTTCTGGAAACTTTAGAAGATGTTTTTTTTCTAGTAGCTCTAACAGAGCTCTTTTTTACAGCAGTCTTTTTTACTGAAGAAACACTCTTCACTGACTTTCTTTTACTTGTACGAGTTGGAGTTTTTTTAACTCTTTTGGTTGTTGTTTTTGACATGCCTTGAATGTATCAAACCTTACTCAAAATGCCTAGACCTGATTTAAAAGTGGTATACTATATAAATATGCCTGAAATATTTAATTCTTCACAGGCTTCAAAGGATAAATCAGTGAATAAAAATTCATCTAACCCTGCTAATTCCAAGAAAAAAACTCAAGAAAAAAAGAGTATACATCGAGATATAGATGAGTATTCTGAAATCATGAAACATGAAAAACCAGTCAACGGTTGTTTGGGAGCTTTTTTACCTAAGCCATTTAAAATTGGTTTTGATTCCCAAATGACAGATGAAAAAATAATTCTTGCCCTTAGACAACATCCTGTTATTCTAGTTAAAAAAATTATTATTATTATCTTTGCAATTCTTTTTCCATTATTTTTTTCTAGCTTCCCATTTACTGATTTTTTTCCACAATCTTATCAAATAGCCATGACTTTAGCTTGGTATACACTGATCTTAGGTTTTGCTTTAGAAACATTTTTAGTTTGGTTTTTTAGTGTATTTCTTATTACAGATGAAAGAATCATTGATGTAGATTTTCTATCTTTATTATTCAAAGATATCTCGTCTGCAAAAATAGACTCTATCGAAGATATTAGCTCTAAAACAGGCGGAATGATGGCTACAGTAGTCGATTATGGTACTGTTTATATTCAAACTGCTGGGGAAAAAACAGAGCTTCAGTTTGAAAATATTCCTCAGCCGGCTAAAGTTGCAGCTGTCCTTAATGAACTAATGATTGAAGAAGAACGAGAAAAAATAGAAGGGAGGGTCAGATAATGCAAAATAGTTTTAATGCTGTCAATTTTAGCCTTCCATTACTAATGATTTTTAAGTATTTACTGATAGCTCTTTCTGGATTCTATATTCTATTTTCTTTTGTGATTATTAGACAAATAGCTATCATGAAAAAAACACTTATCACTCAGTTTTCTCCAAGAATAACATTGATTGGCTGGATCCATTTTTGTTTTTCAGTTTTAGTGTTTGTTTCATTTTTATTCTTTGTACAGCCGTAATTCAATTTAATTTTTACAGTTACTCTATATTTAGAAATAACTTTTAATTGGTTTTAAAAAAGCTATTTTTTACTAAAAATCTATTAACTAACTAGTTACCGATACAAAAATAACCCCGTTAAAGGGGTTATAATCATTTGTTTTTCTTTGAAAGAGAAGTGCTAAATTTAAAAAAGCGCTTTATTCTGGCCTCGACCTATCTTCGCATCCCAACGAGGGGAAACTATTGTCGGCGCTGAGGCGTTTCAAGATTCTGTTCGGGATGGGAAGAATTGGTACCACCTCGCTCCGGAGACCAGAATAAAACGCTTTTGTTAAAATTAGGGTGTTCCCTAAAAGGTGAAGAGAATCTGTCATCTGCCAGTAAGTTATCGAAAATTTTAAAAATAGACAAAAGAAAATTTTAAAATACTAATTATGTTCTATGGACACTTAGTACGGTTAAACTTAATCTGTTACCAGACTTACATTTACCGCCTATCAACGTGGTGGTCTCCCACGGGTCTCATGGAGAAAACTAATCTTAGAATAGGCTTCCCGCTTAGATGCTTTCAGCGGTTATCCTTTAGGATGTAGCTACCCTGCGGTGCGCTTGACAGCAACAACAGGAACACTAGGGATCCTCTCACCCCGGTCCTCTCGTACTAGGGGCAAATTTCTTCAGTTTTCTAACGCTAACAGCGGATAGAGGCCGACCTGTCTCACGACGGTCTGAACCCAGCTCGCGTACCGCTTTAATAGGCGAACAGACTAACCCTTGGGACCTTCTTCAGCCCCAGGATGCGATGAGCCGACATCGAGGTAGCAAACCGCGCCGACGCTAGGAACGCTTAGGCGCGATGACTCTGTTATCCCCGGAGTAGCTTTTATTCGTTAAGCACTGAACCTTCCACAAAGTTCAAGTGGATCACTATAACCTGCTTTCGCAACTGCTCGGCCTGTATGCCTCACAGTAAAGCACCCATATGCTATTGCACGTACAGCCTGATTTCCATCCAGGCTAAGGGTACCATTGCGCGCTTGCGTTACTCTTTAGCAAGCAACCTCCCCAGTTAAACTACCCGCCTGACAGGGTCCCTCCTTACGTTTGCAGTAAGGTTAGGTGAGATTTTGTGTATAAAACGAGCGGTATTACATTGGTGTTTTCAGACTAAATCTGAAAACTCCCGCCTATTCTAGACAATTCCATATACAAAATCAGTGCCAAGTTGTAGTAAAGCTTCACGGGGTCTTTTTGTCCTGCTGCTAGTAGGCCGCATCTTCACGGCCATTTCAATTTCGCCGAGTAATAGTTCAAGACAGTATAGCGCTTGTTAAACCTTTCGTGCGGGTCGCCAATTAAGCGACAAGGAACTTCGCTACCTTAGAACAGTTATAGTTACTGCTGCCGTTCACCGGGGCTTCGATTGAAAGCCTCTTATCCGAAGACAAGAAACCCTCGCACATAACCTTCCGGCACCGGGCAGGCTTCAGCCCGTATACTTCCTCTTACGAGTTTGCACGGACCTGTGTTTTTGTTAAACAGTCAACGCTATGACATTCACTGCGCCCTATCTTGCGATAGGGAGGGCATCTTTCGAGATTACGCCCAGCTGTTTTGCCGAATTCCTTAAACTATTTTCTCTCGCTCCCCTTGGTCTTCTCGACCTATCTACCTGTGTCGGTTATCGGTACGATTTGATATAAATCTCCTTGCGAAACTTTTCCAGGATAATGAAATCAGACATATCCAGAGTTACGAATAACTCAAGACCCATCACACTTCGAATAAACGCCTTGACGGATTTGCCAATCAAGACTGTCTCAGTGATTAGATTCGAAATTCACTTCCGAACATATCGTATCCATCATCGTCCTTCCCCAAGTCAAATGATTCATACCATGGACTGGAATATTAACCAGTAATCCATCGGCTACCCTTGCCCTTTGGACAAGGCTTACCTTAGGGTCGCCTAACCCGCACACGACGAACGTGGGTGCGGAAACCTTGGATATTCGGGGTTGTGGATTCTCACCACAATTTCGCTACTCATGCCGGCATTCTCACTTCTGATCGCTCCAGCACCTCCTCACGGGGTACCTTCACAGCACACAGAACGCTCCCTTACCACTCCTTACATAAATGTAAGAAATTCTAAGCTTCGGTTGTATATTTCAGCCTCGTTAAATTTTCGACGCATGTACCCTACGGCTAGTGAGCTGTTACGCTTTCTTTAAAGGATGGCTGCTTCTGAGCCGACCTCCTAGTTGTCTTAGGATACAAACTTCCTTTCCCACTCAATATACATTAGAGACCTTAGCTGTAGGTCTGGATTGTTACCCTCTAGCTCTTGGAACTTAGCTCCCAAGTGCTGAGTGCCACGGAACACACATAAGTATTCGGAGTTTGACTAGATGCTAGAAGTTTCCTCCCAAACACCCGATCAGTGCTCTACCCCTTATGCGCTTAACGTGACCCCATACCTAAATATGTTTCAGGGAGAACCAGCTATCTCCAGGTTCGATTGGCATATTACCCCCAACCACAACTCATCCGAGCATCTTGCAGCATACAACGGTTCGGGCCTCCTTCCCCCTTTCGGAGGAATTCACCCTGGTCATGGTTAGCTCACCTGGTTTCGGGTCATTCAATAACTACATAATCGCCCTATTAAGGCTCGCTTTCACTATGGCTTCGACGCGAAACGTCTTAACCTAAAGCAGTTATCAAATACTCACCGGCTCATTCTTCAATAGGCACGACATTACACAATAAATGTGCTTTGTCTGATTGTTAGCAAATAGTTTCAGGAACTATTTCACGGGGTCTTCGACCCTTCTTTTCACCTTTCCCTCACGGTACTCGTTCACTATCGATCTTATCTAGTATTTAGCCTTGGAGTGTGGTCACCCCAGGTTCAGAAGGGAGTTTGCCGTCTCCCAACCTACTCAGGTATCTTCTATGGTCTGTTTTTGTTTCAAATACACGACTATCACGTTCTTTGGTTGCTTATTCCACAGCATTCTTTTACAAAACCAGAATCCAATATTGAAGACCCTACAACCCCCATATAAATATGGGTTTGGGCTGTTCCCTTTTCGCTCGTCGCTTACTCAGGGAATCTCTTACGATTTCTTTTCCTCAGGGTACTTAGATATTTCAGTTCCCCTGGTATCCCCCCCTAATCAAAAGATTAGAGTCATTATGATCTCTCATAACAAGGTTACCCTATTCGGACACCGCCGGATCACAGCTTTTTGCCAGCTCCTCGGCGACTATCGCGGGCTAGGCGTCCTTCTTCGGCTAGATAAGTCTAGGCATCCACTATTTGCTTTAATTCACATAATTAGCGAAATTTGCTTTTATTATTTTTATTTTTTATAAATTCTCGACGAATTTACTATTAGATGACATATCTCTTCACTTTTTAAGGAACAATACTAATCAAGAAGCTTCCGCTTCTTGTTGTTCGCCTCGAGTCTTTAGATTAGCTCTAAAAACCCAAGAACGAATAACAAAAAGCTGATTTTTAATTTTTTATGATTTTACTCATATTTAAAAATCAAACATATTTCTTGACTTGTTAATTTGCTTTTCTCTGTGGACCCTAAGGGTCTCGAACCCTTGACCTCTACATTGCAAATGTAGCGCTCTAGCCAACTGAGCTAAGGGCCCAAATTTAAGGAACCTGTTAACCACATAAAAAGGCCAATAAATGGTCTTTATTTTGTTGTTGAAATCGGGTGAGGGATTCTTCTACTTAAAAAAGTGAGTAAGAATATCTATTTTCTGCTTTCCCGAACAGAGATTGATATTGTAAACTGATCACCTCTGTTTTGCAACAGAGAAAAAAGAGTTTTATAAAGATAAATCCATAAAACTACTTTTTAGACCTACCTCTCTGGTAGAACCTCCATTTCCAAACCTAGTTTCTGTAGTTTTTTAAAATTTTTGTTTGCAATCTTCTCATCAAGTTCACCGTGTATCTCATAAAAAAGAGGCAAATCTTTTTTAAGAAGCTTATTGTAAAACTCTATTTGAGGCAAAATAACCTCTTTAACTACCTTTGGAGAAGCTGCATGTAACCAATCAGCAGAGATTCTTAAACAACCTAAGTTATATACTTGCTCTCCACCACCCAAGGTAAAACAGATTTTATTGGCAATATGAACACCTTTAGGGCGTACCATATGACCTTTTACTTCATCTTTGAGTTTTCTTGGATCTGAAAAAGGCACGTTACCAGCATAAGATAAGCCTTCTTTATCAGCTATAGCCTCTATTTGTTGCTGCATAGAAGCATCTACTTGCTCCCAATCAGTTAAATTCATTTTGGATTTAATCCAATAGTTTTCATGATTAGAAACAATACTTATGTTCTCTCCAAAAGTCTTTTTCAAGGCTACTACAGCCTTAGAAAAGTTAGGAATGTCATATCCAGCACCTGCAAAAGCCAGTCTAATACCAACATTTATTTGAATGCCTTCATCACCTCCGGTAATCACGTAAGGAATTTTAGCTTTAACTTCTTCTGTCATGTACTCTTTCTAAGAATAAATCTTAAATAAAATTATTATTCAGCAGTTTTTTCGAGATTTGACATAGACTGAACAGCAGCGAGATATTGATTCATATCTTCTTCTACTTTTTCCCAGTCTCCATTAGCTTCACGAATTGCACTAAATAGTAAATCCATGTCTATTAAAAGTTGGTCATCGGTTACGATCATTCTTTGTTTTGCCATATGATTCATTATACCATCCTATTTATAACCCATAGGGGCTTCTGTTAAGACCATACTAAGACTCATTCTGCGTTGTTCTGAAACTACATTCTCTACATTAACAGTAACCTCTTCACCGACTGCTAACTCTCTAGCAGGATCAAGCTTACTAGAATGAATTAATCCATCAACACCAGCCTCAACATTTACAAAGACACCAAATGATTCAACACGAGTGACTTTTCCAGTAAAGGTAGTACCAACAGCATATCTTTCACCAATAGTAATCCATGGATCATCTATAAGTTGTTTCACAGAAAGATTGAGTTTGTTTGTTTTCTCATCAATTCCCAAAACCTTAACATTAATTCTGTCACCAACACTTTGATAATCTTTTGGATGATTAACTTTTTCCCAACTAATTTCAGAAATATGAACTAATCCTTCAACATATCCAATGTTTTCAGATTCTCCTTTTTTAGTAGCTGCTTCATCAACAGGAATTTCTACAGTAACAAACAAACCAAAGTGCATTACTCCAGAGACAACTCCTTCATAAATCTTACCTGATTCAACTTTACTGAGTGCCTGATCTTTTTGAGCAAGTTCTTTAGCTTCACTAACATGTCTTTCAGAGAAAATAAGTCTATTTTTTTCTCTATCAACTTCGATAACTTTAACTTGGAAAGCTTCACCTTTGAGGTTATTTACTTTACCAACAAAATCTCTACCAAATTGGCTAGAAGGAACAAATCCGCGAACGCCATTAACTACAACAATGAGACCTCCTCTATTGGTTTCTACACCTTTAGCATCCAAAGCTTCTTCATTTTTGAAAGCTGCTTCAAAATATTCCCATTTTGCATCAGAAGCTGCTCCTCTTAAAGAGAGAACTACCTGACCACGATCATTTTCTGTAGAAATAACCATTGCGGAAACTTCATCACCAACATTAAGATCTTTTATAAACTCAACAGCGAAGTCATGTTCTTTATCAGCAACAATACCTTCTGTTTTTGCTCCAAGATCAATAACTAAAGTTTTTTTGTTTTTAGCAGTAATCATTCCTTTGAGGGAATCACCTTTTTGAGGAACTACTAATTCATAACTTGAGTCAGCAAGCAATTCCTCCATAGTAAGAGGTTTCTTTGCAGATTTTGTTTGTTTTTTTGTTGAAGGTTTTTTAGTTTCTACTTTTTCTGATTTAGTAGTTTCTGCTTCTTTAGATTTCTCATCTTTAGAAACTTTTTTAGTTTTTTTAGTATCTTCTTTAGATTCCTGAGGTTTTTTATCCTGTTTGTCAGCTTTTTTAGCTTTCTTAACAGTTTCTTTTTTAGGTTTCTCCTTGGTAACTTTTTCAGTTGCTTTTTCTACAACCTTTTCAGCTTTATCAGCCTTTTTCTCGACTGCTTTCTTAGTCACTGGAGTATCCTCCTTTAATATTTTCTTATCTTCTTGAACTTTCTTTGTGGTCATACACGATAAATCCCCTTTCTTTTGGAATCTGTGGAGTATATCATACTGGTATTAATTTTTCAGGAGAACTCCAGATAAGTTGAAAACTGGTAATCTACTGATATTAATCAACAAAATTAAAACAATAAAATGGTCAAAGTTCACCCCCACTATCTATCTCAACTTAAAAGGTTATTTGATCTTGTATTAGCTATTCTCCTAAGTATCTTTATTTCACCTATTATTTTAATGATCAGCCTAATCGTTCTTATTACTGCTGGCTTTCCGATTATCTTTAAACAAAAAAGAACTGGGCAAAATGGAAAAACTTTTACAATCTTTAAATTCAGAACCATGAAAAAAAATGCCTCCTTAATAAAACATAAATATTTAAAGATGAATGAAGCCCCAAAACCAATGTTTAAAATTCATAACGATCCTAGATTTGTAGGTTTTGGTCAATTTCTATCAAAAAGTGGCTTTGATGAATTACCTCAGCTACTGAATATAATCAAAGGAGAAATGAGTTTTGTAGGACCTCGCCCTCTACCTGTAAAAGAAGCTCTAGCTTTGCCAAAAAGCTGGAAATATTTTAGAGAAAAAGTAAGACCAGGAGTATTCTCTGAGTGGACTCTAGCAGAAGAAAGACACTCTAGTTTGAAAAAATGGAGAATGCTAGAAGAAAAAACCTTAAAAAAGAATAATAAAAATCAATTAATACTAATTTTAAAGATGGTAATACATTTTTTCACTAAATTACTTAAACTAGATTCTCTTAAAGATAGACAATCTTTTCGATCTAAAAAATAACTCACATCTATTTCTAACCTCCTCAAGATTGCTGTTCTAGTGTTAATATTGATGATAGATGGGAAATATCACAAAAAACTTTCTATATATATTAGTAGGACTAATAATTTACTTACTACTACTATTACTCATGGGTGAGTCATATCTTCAGTATGTTTTGTGGGGATTAGGATCTGGAATTGGAGTTTTTACAATCTTCAAGTGGGGTGACTGGCAACAAATAGATAGATATCCATTTATATTCATAGGTTGGACTTTGTTTTTTGTAAGCTTAATTATCAGTGCTATCTTTACTCAGAGCATTCCTTTGTCTATCAGCCAATTGGCCTTCTATGGTTTTGAGATAGTAATTTTCTTTACCATCCTAACAATGCCAAAAAAAATAAAAGCTAGCTATCTACTAATAACTTTACTACTAACAACCTGGACTATTACATTAATAAGCATATTTTTTCAGTTTTTCCCAAAATTTGCCAAGCTACTTCCAGGGATGAATATTCTCTATGCAACTTATGGTCACAATCATTTGGCAGCAATATTATTATTAGCACTACCTATTAGCTGGTGGTTTGCTATTAATAAAAAAAATGGGTTTGAAAATATTATCCCTAATTTTATTTTCCAATTTATACCGGTTATTTTCTCTATTGCTCTATTACTAAGCTTCGGAAGAACTGCTGTTTTAATTGGATTTATAGAATTGATTATTATTAAATTAGTTCTCAATAAACAAAAAACATCTATTCCAAAAAAACTCAAAAAAACTCAACAATTTATTGAAATACTTTTTATCTTAGTTTTATTAGCCAAAGTATTTCTGTCTGCTGCAGACCTGCTAAAACCAGATTTTTCTTGTCCAGTTCCATACTTTAAAAAACAACTTTGTAAATCTGTTTCTACAGAACCCAGACCCCTTTACTGGTCACAAGCAATAGAAATAATTAAAGAGTTTCCTTTAACTGGGTCTGGACCAAAAACCTTTGGTATTACCAGCACTAGATACCAACAAAATCCAGACATAGACACTTCTTATGCTCATAATGCTTTTTTGGAAACATATAGTGATCTTGGAATAGTTGGTGGGACTATATTTTTAGTGTTAATGCTAGGGATGTTAATTAAAATAACAAAAAAAGTAGAGAAAAAAATATCCTGGCAATTTTTAGTTTGGTTATCGATAGCAAGTATTTATACAGATGTGTTATTTGATTTTGACTGGAGCTTTTCTGGAGTATTTGCTTTTACATTGGTTTTAATAGCTATTGTCCTGAGAGAAAAAAAAGTAGTACCAACTCCTCCAAAAAAATCTATAATCAATAGTCTTCAGCAAAAAATAAAAAAAATCTATAAACCCAAACTATTAAAATCATCAATCCTTATCATTGCCTCTATTCCCATAGTAATTAGTTTTATTTATCTAGGAGTAGAACTGAAAATCTATCAAAAAAATATTCAGCAAGCTTTTGAATTTTTTCCTTACTTTCATTGGCATAAGAAGATATATGAAACTAGCTTGCCTGAATCCAACTATGACAGGTTTTTAGAAATTTATAAAAATCATCCAGAATCTTATCCATTTTTTATCAAAAAAGAAAAAAACCCTGTAAAAAAAGCTTACTTACGACAACAACTATTTATTTTAGAACCCTGGAAAATAATTGATAATAGTAACATTGATTATTATCTCTCTCAGGAAAAATGGGATCTAGCCCAACAAGAAATAGAAAAACTATATAAATTGAAAAAAATAAGTCTGGAAAAAGGATTTGGCTGGATATTTAGCTATGAAGATTCACAGAAACTAGCTAGCGACTCATTAAAAGTAGCTGATGGAGTTTTATTAGAAAAACCTATCGTAGCAGCTGATTTGTATAAACAAGCTCAAGAAATAGATGAATGGGCTTGGGATAAGCATGAAGCAAAAATTTTATCTTTAAAAGTAGATAATGATCCAGAAAAACAGCTTGAATTCATGCGTAATTTTCCTAATGAAAAAAATGAGTTTTGGGGAAAATATAAGGATATTTACTCCATAAAATATCTTAAAATAATTACATATTTTCTGGAAAATGGTAGTTTAGAAAAATATTTTTTAAATAAGCCAGCAAGTAATAATTCTAATACTCAACAAACATCAAATAAAATTGCCACTGACATAAAAAATATTTTATCAGCAACAGATTGGCTTACTTGGGAAACATGGGAAATAATTAGTGAAACATATGGTAAAGAAATTAATAAAAACTCAAATTTTATAGAGAAACAACAAAGATTAGTCCAGGATTGGTATGAAATATGGAAAATATGTAGTAATACAGAAAACAAACAACAAAATAACGAAAAATATCAATTAAACTATAAATATAGCTTAAATCTTTCCAAAAATCTAATAAATATCGGAAATAATATTATTCCTTCTACTCATTCTGAAGAAAATATTATTAATAAAAACTACAAAAAAGCAGATGAAATAATTCCTTTTATTTTGGAAACAGAAAAACTTTGGTTTGATTATCCTGAAATAGAAAAAAACGTTCTAAATAATAAAAAAACTTCTTATCTCAAAAACTATCAACAATTCTTTGAAGAAAGTAACTATAAATACAGCTTCCGTTATGATGATCATTGGATTTTATGGAAAAGCTTATTTGAAGAATATTTATCAGAACAAAATCAAGATCTAGATAGTGCAGAAAAAATGATTGATATCTGGCAACCAATAGAAAACTGGAGTTATGAGGATAGGCTTGTGTTGGTAAAAGAGATTCAAGAGACAATAAATAAAAGCCTAAAAAATATAATTTATTCAAAAGAAAATCAAGATAATAACTGGGAAAAAGAAATAGAAAATAGAGCTATAAAAAGAATAAAAATAATGAATAAGTTAGCACCAAAAAACTACTGGATAGCTTCACAACCAGGAAACTTATATATTTATCTAAATAGGTTGGAGGAAGCAAAAGAATCTTTTCAAGCTTGTTTGGATACTTATAAATATCAAGAAAAAAAATCACATTCTGAATGTAAAACAGAATTAGAAAGCATAGAAAAAAAATATAAACTAAATACTAATAAGTTTTTTGAAACTGGAGAAAAAATATTTAACTATTAAGTAACATTTAAAAAAATTATTTTTAACAAACTTATAAAGTCCATAAAATATCTCTTTACTAACCTTCTTGGCTCCAAAAATAATCTCCATAACCATTCAAGGCCACTATCTTTCAAAAGTTTATGAGCTCTTGGCTTATCACCTACTAAAATATCTAGAGCTGATCCAACTCCAATCCCAACAAAACAGTCACTTAATTGATCAAAGTTAGCAACTAACCACTTTTCTTGTTTCAATGGGCCAACTGCAACTAATAATATATTAGCCCCTGATTTGCTTATCTTCTGTATTATTTTGTATTTTTCTTTGATTGGCCAAACATCATTCATTGGAGGTGCATAAACCCCACAAACAGCTTTATATTTATTTTTTGCTTGCCCCAAGACATCATTACTACTCCCTAATAAAAAAACTTTAAATCTGTCCTCTTTTAAAATCATTTCTGTCAAATCAGTTCCAGCAACTCGTTCAGACAACTTATTTTTTGTAAATACAGATAACCAGATTATAGGTACTCCATCAGCAAAAATAACTTTGGCAACCTGTTCATGTTTTTTCTTAAAGAGACCATTTTTATTTAACTGAACTAAAATATTAATATTAAGTGCAAAAAAAAGATTTTGTTTCTTTTTCTTAATACTTTTTTTAACCAAACTAAAAACATCTTCCAAAGAAACCAAATCAACTCTTTGGCTTAGTACTTTTGTTGACTTCATCAAATTCTACCTTCAATATCTTTAACTGTTTTGTTAAGACCATCCTCAAATCCGACCTTAGGAATCCAACCCAGCTTCTTTAACTTGCTACTATCCAACATTCTTCTTTTAGATCCTTCTGGTTTTGACCGATCAAAATTTAAAATTAATTCTTTTGAACTAAAATAATCATTAATCAAATTAACAACTTCTTTTATTGATTTTTCATTATTAGAATCAACGTTATAAACTTCTCCAGGAACACCTTTCTCTGCAACAGTTAGTAAAGCACTTACAGCATCTTCAACATGCATAAAAGATCTTTTTTGATTTCCACTTCCAAATATATTTACTTTTTTCTTTGCTTCAATAAATTTGCGTACCATAACTGGAATAAAGTGACCTTTGTCATCAAAATTATCATTTTCTCCATAAACATTAATAAATCTCACCGAATAAGTATCTAAAGAAGTATTTTCGTTATACCAAGAAGCAAGGTTCTCACCCATTTTTTTTGCTAGAGCATAACCCAACTTTGAAGGTTCTGGATTACTGATATCAGCATCTTCTGGTGTAGGAACTTGATTATCCATTGCATTACTAGAGTAAACACTAGCAGAACTAACTTGAATAAATTTCTTAACACTATTACTCTTTTTTGCCATTCTCAGTGGCATCATTTGTAAAAGCATATTATCTTCAAACATTACCTCTGTACGACCAAGATCATAATCAACACCTGTATTCAATGCAGCTAAATTGAAAACTATTTCTTGATTATCAAAGTATTTTTGAGATTTATTTTCATCACGAAGATCAGTATTAATTAGTTTAATATTACTTAAAATCTCCTTTAAAGTATCTTGTGAACCTCTAGAAAAATTATCTAGTATAGTAACTTTTGAACCCAATAAAACTAGTTTTTTTACAAGATGAGAACCAATAAAACCGGCTCCTCCAGTAACTATTACTTTTTTATCTTGAAAAAAACTATATTCTTGTTTATTAGTCATGAATACATTCTAACACTTTAAGTCTAGAAAATACTCTTTTTAGAAAAGAATTTTTTTAATGTTTTTTTTGAGTGATACCTGTCTATATTTTTTACAGCTTTTTTAGATAAACTACTTCTTAGTTTAGAGTTTTTAAGTAACTTAATGACTCCTTTTCCAAATTCTTTTTCAGAAGTTGCTTCTATTCCGTTATTCGATGAAAGTCCCCAGGTAGCTTGATTTGTAGAGACAACAGGTAATCCATAACTAAGATAAGTCAAAATCTTAACCTTTATTCCACTATTAATTAAAATTGGTGCTATAGCTATAGCACTCTTTTTATAAATATCTTCTAAATCTTTGACATATCCATGTAATTCAACTCCTTTAAAACCAGATAAATACTCAATTAAATCATCTTTAGCCATTTGACCAATAATATGTAGTTTGATTTTAGGAAATTCCTTTCTAATATCTATCCAAAAGTTATCAAGAAACCACTTTAGACCATCTGTATTCTCCATCCAACTCAATAATCCAGTGAAAACTATATCTTTTGATTTTACATTAAAAGCATTCTTTCTTTTCGGAACAATAGTGGGCATCAAAGATATTTTTGCAGAAGATAATGTTTTTAATCTTTCATAGGTATTTGGAGCAATAGCCCAAATCTGATCAACTTTATTAAGAACTAATCTTTCATAGATTAAACATTTTACATATTCTGTTAAGAAGAATAATTTTAATAAAAGATTTTTTACACTTTTAATTCTCTTCATTAAGAGATCTGTAATATCTTCATCATCAATATAAATATTTTTTTCAGATTTTGTTTTTAAATACTGTAAAGTAGAAAAACCATCATAAAAAACATAGTCATAATTATTTTTTTCATATAATGAGTTTGCTAACTTATCCAGTTTAGAATCATACATTTTTTTCACTCTGACAGGGATAATACTAAAAAGTAATTTGAAAATCGTTAATAAATAAAAAATATTAAACTCACTAAAAATAGAATTCTTCTCTGTAGTATAAATACTCAGATTCTTTGCTTTAAATTCATTTTTCACCATTTTGGGATAATGAATACAACAAACATCTACTTTAAAACCTTCTTCCAAAAGATACTCTATAGTATGCCTTGTCTTAACTGTTGTACCAGTTACTGCAGAAGGATATACCTGAGTAATAAAAAGTAGTTTTTTTTTCATTTATTAATCCTTCTTTCAAAGAAACTATAAAGGTCACTGTAAAATCTAATAAACTTAGTAACAAAAAGTACTAGGATTAAATTTAACATAAAAAACAAATAAAATACTTTTTTCTTTTTATAACTTTTTAAAAAAAATAAAGAGAACGGTATTATTTTCTTTTTTCTTTTAATATCTAATTTTTTTCTAAAAGAATTCCATTTCTTTTTATATACTAAATTAGATCTTGTAGAAAAAATAATTTTCTTATAGAAAGATAAAAAAGAAGTGGGATCTTTATGAAATACAACCATTTTTTTATTAAAAATAGCCATACCTCCTTCTCTCTGAATCTGCATACCTATATCAGAATCTTCACAAGCTCCAGAAAAAGCATTTACTCTTGATTCATCAAAAAAAATATTTTTTTCTTTCAAATATTTTTTGTTATAGACAATATTTTTACTGTCTAAAACTTCTAAATCAATAACTTTTTCACCATTTATTTGATTTTTTTTCCAAAACTCATTCAAAACAAAAAATGTAAAAGAAAAGATACTATCTAGATAAAAGGTTTTTGATAAACCAGTTATAGCAGCGACACTTTGATTTTTTTCAGTTGATACTAAAATATTTTTATACCAATTCTTATCAGCAATACAGTCATCATCAATAAAAGCGACCCAATTACCACTAGCTTCTTTCAAACCACGATTACGAACATAAGGAAAACCAATTTTTTTCTCACAAACGTACTTAATATTAATATTATTTTTTTCAGAAATTTTATTAACTATATCTTTTGTATTATCAGATGAATTATTATCTATTACTATCAATTCATCTAACTTTTCAGTTTGAAGTAATAATGAAGAAATACACTCATTTAAACTACTAGATCTGTCTTTGGTCACTATAACGATAGAAACTTTAATCATAAAAAAAACCAAACTAAATAATAAGATTATTATACTTTGTTTTTATCTAGATAAATCATTTATTTAAAACCAAGTTTACTTTATCTATAGAATAAAAAACAATCTATAATAAAATTTGTAAAATAAATGAAAATAGCATTCTTTCTTTCTAACTACCCTGTTTTTAGTGAAACTTTTATTACAAATGAAATTTTCTGGCTTCAAAAAAGTAAAATTGAAGGAAAAATATGGTATGAAATTTCAGAAAATAAGGAAAAACAACCAAATAGCAAAAATATAAAGTTTAGTACAAAAAAAATTCCTTATAAAATATTAAGTAAGAAAAATATAACATTAATCATAAAAGCACATTTTTATTGGATCAAAAAAAATCCTATTGAATATTTCAAGTATATTTTTATATTTCCAATAAAAATAAAATGGATAAACATAAGGAGTATAATAAAAGCTCCTTTAGTAGCTAATCAACTAAAAAAATATAATCCAGATTTAATTTATAATCATGACTCTGATAATGCTTACTATCTTGCTTTACTTTGTTCAAAGTTAAATAATATTCCCTTAATAACTATTTTTCATACATATCATTTATTTCATCGAGTAAAAAAAATAAAAACTAAGATTAAAGAATCAGATGCTGTTATTTTTCAATCAGAATATAGTAAGAAATACGTAGAAAAACAATTAAAAAACTCAATATTAAATAAAAAGCTCCATGTAATATCATCTGCTGGAATAGATACTAATTTTTTCAAGAAAAAAAAAGATCTTTTCCAAAAAGAAAAAATTATTAAACTTATCACTATAGGTAGATTGGAAGAAACTAAAGGATTTAATTTTTTAATTCAAGCTATAAGTATTCTTAAAAAACAAAACTTTAAAGTAAAATGTAAAATAGTTGGTGATGGATCACAAAAGAAAAAATTAATTAACCTAAGAAATTCATTTAATTTAATCAAAGAAATAAATTTCCTAGGAAAAGTACCACACAATCAAAAGCTAATTAAATATTTATCAGAAGCAGAAATTTTTATTCTTCCCTCAGTAATTAGTCAAACAGGAGACCGAGATATGCAACCTAATGTAGTTAAAGAAGCTATGTCTATGGAGCTTTTAACTATTGCTTCTAGGTTAGGTGGAATAAATGAAGTCATTTCAAATAAAAAAAATGGATTTCTATTAGAAAATACATCTCCAGAATATATTGCAAATAAAATTAAGAAGGTGTGGTTACTTTCTTCAAAAGAAAAAATTAACATCGGTACAAAAGCTAGAAAGACTATAATAAATAAATTTGAATCCCAAAAAATAAATCAACAATTAATATCACTATTCTCTAAATATGAAAAATAAAAAATATTATTTTTTTCTAGGATTAATTTTTGCTATTGGATTTTTAATAAGAATATTATTCTCTTTGAACCAACCATTCTGGCTAGATGAAAAATATTCTGTTTTCTTTGCTACACAGTTTAGTAGTTCAGAATTATTAATAAATTTTTCTAATGATGCTAATCCTGGTTTATATTATATTTTTGTAAAATATTTATTAAAAATAACAACAAATATTTTTAATCTTAGACTTATTACATCAATAATTCCTCAAATATTTGGTGCTTATATATTAACAAAAGCATTAAAAAATAAAAAAGAATCTTTGTTATTATCTACCCTTATATTAATAAATCCATTTTTTATTGAATTATCCTGGCAACTTAGAGGATATAGTTTATCAATGCTTGTAGCATCTATCAGTTACTTCCTGATAATAAAACTAAAAGAAAAATATAGTAAAAAAATATTAGTTAGCCTGATAATGCTACTAATAATAGGAAATATGATTCATTATGCAATGTATTTATTTAGTTTTTTCACCTGTGTATATCTAATCTATGATTGGAAAAATAAATCTTTAATACTAAAAACAGGTATTCTTTTCATTGTCTCTTTAAGTTTGCTTAGTCAATTTTTCATTCAAAATAATAATATATCTAACTATAAATCACAATTTACTGAAGTCAGTTGGATATCAAAACCTAATATTACAAATATTCCAACAGTGTATCTGTTTAGTTTTGGTATGTTAACAAATAAACAGCTTTATAATTATAACCAACCCAACATAGGCATAATTGCCATTGAATATATATTACTCATTTCAATATTAATTTTTATTAAAAATAAAAAGAATATTTCTACTATATTATTTTTAATACCATATTTATCAATATTAGGTATTTCTATAGTAATACCATTTTTGTCAAAAAGTGTTTTTTTTACAGATATTATTCCAGATATATCTATATTTATACCAAGAATACATATTCCTTTTATAATAATATTCTGGATCACAATAACAAAGATATTTCTTAAAAAATTTGAAAAAATAAAAAAAAGATCAGAAATTATTTATAAGATAGTTTTTATAAACTTAATTATCTATCTACTGCATGTTAATTTTATTAACTATTCACAAGTTAATAACGATTTTATAGAAAGACAAAATAACCTAAATTTAATAAAAAATAATTATCAGATATTTTCAAAAAAAACCCATATCTGGCCTCATTGGATTTTGATTGAAGCTATTGATTTAAACAATCTAAGTGAAATAGATAATATAAAAAATTTAAAAAAATCATCAAAAGAATCAGAGAAAAACTTTTATCTAGAAGATAAAAAAATGGACATAACTGAATTCCAAATTTTTACTTATGATCCAATCATGTCTAACAAAAAAACAATTCAAGAACATTGTGAAACTAAAGAAAATATTGGAAGTTTTAGTAAATTGAATTGTAATAAATTTTAATCAAGTATTTTTTCAATCTTAAAGTAAATATTAAAATTATCGAAAGATAGAGGTATCTTTTTACCCAAAACAATCTTATCTTCTCTTCTATAGAAATAATGATTATTTACTTTGCTAACATCTAACTCTAATAAAATATTAGCTTGCTTTCTCTCAGGATCAATAATTTTAATGAGAGAATTATTATAAATAAATTCTTTATATCCAGCACTTTTATCTATCCTTATAATCTCAGCTATAACTTTTCCCTTATTATTTTTAATAATAGATCCAGAATTTACTCCGTCTATAAAATAATTTTTAACACCTACAAATCTCACCTCAGCATCTCTCTCAATCTCTTCATTATCTTCATTCTCTAAAGTTCCTTCAACTAATATTTTTTGAGTTTTTGGCTCAAAAAAACTTGTATTTATGTTATGAATTACACCAGGGATAACAGTTGATCCTATTTTAAAAATATGATGATCTCCAACTAATAAAGGTTGTCCCTGATATAAATATTGATTATTACGCTTATTAAATGTTGTCTTTACTTTTAAAGTAACAAAAACTGTTTGTTCAGATATTTTAAAGTCTAGATTTGGATAATAAAGAATATCAATCAATTCTAAGTCATCAATCTTAAATAAATCTTTATTTTTCATATTAATTTTTAAGTTTTCAATATACCAATCAGTTGGCTTATAAAACCAAAGATTTTGAAAAGAATTGTTACCACTAGAAATTTCTAGTGTTACATAGACATAAGAGGATTCTCTAAGAAAAAATAAGGCAGCAATTATTAAAGTAATAAAAAACAAGCTAATACCCAGAAGGTCTATAAAGCCTAATTTTATCAAAAATTTTTTTATTTTTTTTAACATAAAATGTGATAATTATTATAAGTTTTCATTCTTCAAATATAGCAATCAAGGTAAAAATAGTATAAACCGAAAGATAGTTTATAAAAGGTTGAAAAAACATAGGTACCAATTGAGCAATAAAACTAATAATAATAATGACTTTTAGGCTATTTTTATATTTAGAAAAATATAATCTTCTAAATCCAAAATATACTACTATGATAAGTATAAATTGAGATACTAATCCAGACTCTGCAATAAATAATAAAAAACCATTATGAACTGATTCTGGAAATCTTGAAATTACTCCTGTTGGATTCTCTGCTGATAGAGCAGGAATAAACATACCTTTACCAACTCCAAATAAAGGATTTTTTCTTATTAAAGATAATGTTTCAGACACCAATTCTCTTCTCACCTGAAATCCACCTGTTTCAGCAAAACTATACACACTGTATCTAGCTCTATTTCCCACAATAAAAATAACAAAAATAAGAAGTATCATCCAAAACTTTGGTTTATGTTTAAAAAAATCTATAACTATAGAAAATACCCTTTTAAAAAAAGAGTAATTAAATATTAATATTGATAAAAAAACAAATAATAAACCTAAATATATAGACCTACTCTGAGAAATAATAATTGTGAGAATAGAAATTAAATTAATTCCAACAAAAAAATAACTAAGATACTTACTTTTATTCTTACTATTTATCTTCATAAAAACCACTAATAAGGTAAGTATTAATATAAAAACTTGATTAGACATTATATTGGCATGAGGAGTTAAGCCAGTTGGTCTAAAAATCAATCTACTTTCATCAGCACCCACACCATAAACTGGAGATGATTCAATAGATTCTATATTTAATCCAAGATGAGAAGTCTTAATTAATTGTAAAATTGATATTAATGATATAAATATCAAAGAAACTGAAATTTGAAAAAATAAAGATCTCCATAATTTCAACTTATCAATCTTACTTAATAAGTTATTTCTAATAGAAGAAATAATAATAAAACAAACAAAACCTATAGAATGCAAAGCATAAACTACTGAAAATGTAGGAAAAAAATAAGATTTACTAGCAGAAATGACAATGGATAAAGATAATAATATTAAAAATAAAAAAGTATAATTCATCTTTCTAAACTTCTCTGAGAAAAAAAGAAAAATTGAAGAACTAATAATAGATATAAGCAAAACAGTATGAGGAGAAAAAATAAAACCAAGAATCCTACCTTTTTCATACTGATTAGAAATAATTATTTCTTTTGAAACAGCTAGAAAAGTATATTCCTGTCCTATAAAAAATATAGATAATGGAATATAACTTAGAAAAATAGTAGTTAAAAATGATTTAGTAATTAATAAAATTATAACTATAAATAAAGAACATAATATAAAAAATAGTTTATTATTAGGTATAACAGTACTTAATATAAAAAAAGATAATGTCACTAAGCTTATATTTAATTCTTTAGTAGAAATTAATGACTTAAAATGACTAAAAAACCAATTATCATTATTCCTAGTAATCAATTCAAAAATGAAGTTTGTGATTTTCTTGAACAAACGGTTAATATGCTTTCTAAAAATAGTCATGTTTATGTTATTGATTATACAACTCAGTTATCAATAAAAGAAATTTTGATAAAAATACTAAGTAATAAAAAAATAAATCTTATAAATAAACATGAAAACTCAAACTACTTAGTACCAATTCATATCATTCCTTATGGAAATAACAAAATTATTAAACAAATAAATATGACTATTTATCTGTTTATTTTAGAAATTATATTTTCAATTTATTACTTTAATGCTCCTTATAAAATAATATGGATGTTTTTTCCTCAGCTTAGTAATATTTTAAATATAAAGATATTCCCATGGAAAGTAATCTATGATGTGGTTGATATCTACTCACATCCAAATAAAATGAAAAATGAAAAATTAAAAAAACATAAAGAAAAACTAATAAAAAAATCAGATTTTATCTTTACTATTTCAAAAACATTAAAAACAGAGTTTAGTAAATTAACAAAAAAAACAATTAAAATAGTTCCTCAAGGATTTAGTATTAATTCATTTACTAAAAATAGTAAAAAATCATTAATAAAAATTCCAAAAAATAAAAAAAATATTGGATTTGTTGGACAAATTAATCAACGTTTAGATTTTAAACTTTTAAACAAACTAATATCAAATAACCCACAATGGAATTTCGTCTTTGTTGGACCAAATAAAAAAGAAGAAGACTTATTTCCTAAAAATAAAAAAATAAATCACATTATTAATAAACCAAATTTTTTCTGGATTGATAAGCAAGAAAAAAATACTATTCCCTCAATAATAAAACAGTTTGATATTGTTATTATTCCCTATGATATTTCTTTAGACTTTAATCTTTTTTGTTACCCAATGAAATTATTTGAATATTTTTATATGGAAAAACCAATTATCTCAACTCCTATTAAAGAGTTAACTAGAAAAAAATTCAAAAATATTATCAAAATAGGAAAAAATTATAAAGAATGGGAGATAATAATTGATAAAATAATCAAACAAGAATGGCCTAAATCAGCAAGAAAAGAACAAAAAAGACTAGCAAAAGAAAACTCATGGGAAAATAAAATAAAGCTTATTAATAGTTACTATATAAAATAGTGTTTTTATAACTAACTAAAAATTAAAAATTTGCTAAAATCATCTAACATGAAAAAACAAAATTTAACTCCAGAAATTACTTTTGATGATGTTTTACTTTTACCTGGTTACTCAACCTTTGAGATGAATGATGATGTAAAAAAAGTTTCACTGAAAACAAGAGTTTCAAAAAACCTAACCATAGATATTCCTATTACCTCTTCTCCTATGCCTGGACTAACTGAAGAGAACATGGCTATTGCTATTGGAAAACTTGGGGGGTTAGGATTTATACACCCCTTTCAATCTAAAGCTAAACAATTAGCTCAATTGAAAAAAGTAAAAAAACATAAAGTAAAAGTAGCTGTATCTGTGGTGGACTTATCTCTTGGTAAAGGAATTGACCATGTCAAAAAAGTTTATAAAGCTGGTGCTGACATGGTTTGTGTAGAAACATCTCATGCTCATAATAAACAAACTATTGAGTTCATTAAAAAAATCAAGAAAATCAATCCAAAGATTGAGGTTTGTGCTTCCTTAGTTGTAACTGGTAAAGCCACTGAAGCTTTAATTAAGGCTGGTGCTGATAGTATTAGGGTTGGTATAGGGGGTGGCTCTCACTGTACAACTAGACTTGTTACAGGAGTTGGCAGACCACAGCTAAGTGCTGTTGAAGAGTGTTACAAAGTTGCAAAAAAATACAATGTCCCAATTATTTCTGATACTGGGATTAAATATGCTGGAGATATTACTAAAGCATTAGTTTTTGGTGGAGAAAGTGTCATGATTGGTGGGCTTTTGACAGGAACAGATGAATGTCCAGGAGAAATTATTGAAAAAAAAGGAAAGAAATATAAACACTCCTGGGGAATGTGTACAAGAGAAGCCATCACTCATAACCAACCATTCTTTAAAAATCCTTACAAATTTACTTTGAGAAAAATTAAAAAAATAATCAAGATAATTTTAGGTATAAAACAAAGTCAACAAAAAGAAGAATTTATATTTGAAGAAGGAGTTGGAGAACTTATTCCATATAAAGGAAGTGTTGATTCTGTAGTAGAAGATCTAGTTAGCGGAATAAAGAGATCAATGTGGTATCTAGGTGTCAGCAACATTTCACAACTTCAGAAAAAAACAAAATGGGTAACAACTTCTAGTAATACAAACTTAGAAAATATTCCTAGAATATAACAAATTGTGAAGAGTAAATTACAAAAAATAATTAATAGATTAAATAGAAAATTTCTTATCACCCATATAATTTGGGATTTTGATGGAACTCTTTACCATAATAAATCTATGGTTAAAGGTTTAAAAAAACTTTATTTTTCTTATATTAATAATCACAAAAAAATTAGCCAAAAAGAATTTAATAAATTATTGAAAAAACTTGGTAAGTACAGTAAAGTTGCCAGTCATTACCTTAATAAACCAGAAAAGAAAATTCTTGATGAAATAGATGTTAGTACTTTATTCAATTCTTTTCTAAAAAAAGATAAAAAAATAGTTTCATGGATAGAAAACATGACACAATTTCAACATATAATCTTATCTAACTCTACAACAAAATCAGTTAAAACAGGATTAAATAAAATTGGTTTTAAAAGAAAACAGGATCTTGAATTTTATCCATTTGTTAAAATAATCGGTTGTGATCAACTAAAACAAGCAAAACCACATAAAAACGCTTTTGAAAATGTTGTTAATTATACTAACCAATCTAAAGTGAGACATTTAATGATTGGTGACTCTTGGGAAAATGATGTTAATCCTGCCAAGAAATTTGGTATACAAGCAGTTCATGTTGATGATGTTAAACAGTTTTTTTCTTAGAAACTATATCTTCTAAGAGTTTATTATGATTTTGGTTAGGAGATAAAAAGAAAATCTTGTAGTGTTTTAAAGTTTTTGTCTTTCCAGAATTTGACTTATAATCTACTCTGGCCAAACTCAATCCATAATGATTCTCAACAGATCTAGGTAACCTAGGAAAAGAATCATCCACTACTATACCTACAGTTAAAGAATTAGGTGTAGAAATTATTTTTACTCCTGGAACTAAGTCTTTAAGTTTACTTATCCAATTCAATTTTTTTTGATTTAATTCAAAGAATCTTTTTCTCCATTTAATCTGAGAGCAATCAACCAAATTAGACCAAATAGCCAAAGCAGGAAAACCAGGTCTAGAACCTAATAAAGTTGCATCAACTTCATCTAAATAATCTATTTTTTTTTCAATAAATTTTCTAAATGACTTTCTATATAAGACAATACCAGATGGAACAGGGGTCAAACCAAGTTTGTCTGAATCTAAAACATAACCTTTAATAATAGAGTTTTTCAATGGAGAGTATTGATTATCCAAATAGGCTAATGGTAATCCTTGCATAGCTGCATCTACCCAAACAAAACATTTTATTTTTGATTTTTTCTGAAGATTATCGACAAGCTTAATAATTTTTTCCAAAGGATCAACTGCACCTGTAGAAGAGTATCCTAAAGTAACTGGAATCAAAAATGTTTGATAACCTTTCTTTATTAAATTATCAAGAGTTTCTTCTAAACCATAAATATCCATACCCCAATTATTTTCATCAGTAGCCGTAATAAATCTATCTGTTCCAATAATCCTACCGCCCTTGGATACTGAATAATGAGTAAATCCAGAAGTAATCAAAGCAGCCCTATTACTAGAAAACTGTTTTAACCATTCCCTACCCATCCACATTAAAAATAAATTTGATTCTGTACCACCAGAGCTAATATAACCTTCTACAGTAGAACTTGATGCATTGATTAATTTCTTTCCCCATTCAATAACTTCTTTTTCTATTTTTCTTGAAAAATCTAGATTTTTTATTGTATAAACATTGCCCAAATTATTAAGAGATGCTCTAATACCAATAAAAGATGACCAAAGTGATTTTTTAGTAATAGAACTACGTACTGCCCCCAAATTATTTTTTTCATTGAATTCTCGTTGTAAAAAATGATCAACAGCTAATAATTTAAAAAAAGTTTTAATAGAATTATTAAAATTAAACTTTAAAAAGTAACTCATTAACTTATCTAGAAATTGAGCTAATTTATACTTTATTCTTCTCATGATTTTTTATCTATTTTTGAACTACTCCTAAACCAGATCCCGAAAAAGGAAGCTCGAAAGTTTGTTTTCCTTTTTTAAGTTTTTTCCACAATCTCCATACCCCATATTCACCCTCAGAATTTTTTCCTTTAACTCCAATGTCATGAAAGGCCATTAGTCCATTACTTCTTAGCATAGGCCAAAAAAACTTATAATCAGTATTTGCACCTTTGTATGAATGATCACCATCTATATAAATATATTCATATCTATTAGATGCATATTTTTTTACAAATTCTGCAGTAGTTTGAACATATACAGAAATATGACCTCCTAAACCAAAATTTCTAAAAACATTTCTTCCTTCATCTGTTTTCCAAAACCCTACTCCTGTCCAGTGATTATCCTCATCTAACCCAAATCCTGCATCTACAAAATCTACCTGACCAAATTTGTTATCCTTACAAGCTTGAGCTAAGATAGCTGGAATATAACCATGCCTAGAACCAACACAAAGCACTCTCTTTGGTTTTAATAAACGCAGCATGCCATAGTGATACCAACCATAACCAAGATCTGAATTTTCTATATTTGACTCATGACCATATTCATCAGCATGAAAATGCTTCATTAATTTTTTTATATTACTTTCATTAACAAAAGAATCTGACTTTTTTATAAATCCCATTAAAAATAATGATTTACCTATTTTTTTCTTTATTTTAATAAATAATTTTTTTTTCATAATTTATTGTTTAATTATATTCGAAAATTACTTTAACTATCTTCCAAAATTTTTCTATATCTATATTTACAGCTACTCTTAATTTAACTAAATCATCATTATTACTAACTTGATGCTCTTTTCTAAGTACAGGAATAATTAATCCATTATTATTTTCTATACTTTCTAAAGAGATAACTTGATCAGTAAATGTAGCGATATTAGGGTAAACAGCAATAACTGTTGTTACTAAATCATGAATAGCAGCTCCTTTATAAATTATTTTTTCTTTATTAAGGCCAGAAAAAACTTCTTTTTTTTGATCAATATAAAAATCACAGTAAGATGTCATGAGTTTTTTTAAAGATTTAGATTTTAGTTTTCTAAGATGCTTTCGATTAAACTGAATTTTATCTGTTAAATTTAATGGAATTAAATACTTTTTTATATTAGAAGTAAGAACTTTTTTAGCTGCCTCTGGATCCCAATAAAAATTAGCTTCTGCAACAGAAGTTGCATTCCCTGGATAAAATAAAGACCCACCCATAATAAAAGCTTCCTTGATTCTATCAGGTGATTTTAAAACAACTTTTGAGAGATTGGTCAAAGGGCCAACTGAAACATAAGTATATTTATTTTTATCATCTTTTTGAAAAAAAGTAATATTTTTATAATTAAATATTTTTTTTATTAAACTAGTTTTGGGTTTTAAACTAATATCTGTCCATAGATCTCCATGAATATCAAAACCATGAAAATGGTAATTCCTTTTAAGAGGCTTACCTGATCCCGTTATGACATTAGCTTCAAAATTATTTTCAGATAAGAATCTATTGACTCTATTAGCAACCATTTCTAGAGAATAATTACCATAAGAAGTAATTATTTTATCCAATGAATTTTTTTTATTTTTTAACAAAAAAAATAAAGCCAATAAATCATCAGCTCCTGCATCAGTATCAAAAATTAGTTTCTTTTTCATTAATTTTTCTTATTTTTACTATTCAAGTAGTTTTTAACTACTTTATATTTACCATCTTCTCTAATTCTTCCTTTATCTACCCATATAAATCTTTTTGCATGACTTTTTAAAAAAGGTAACCAATGAGAAACTAAAATTATAGTTTTATTTTGTTTCAAAAATTCATTTATTTTTTTATCACACTTTGCTTGAAAATAATCATCTCCAACATAAATTCCTTCATCTAAAATAAAAATATCTGGATCTGAAAAAGCTGCTACCGAAAAACCAAGACGCAACTTCATTCCTTGAGAATAAGTGTACAAGGGAGCATCTATAAAACTCCCTAACTCTGCAAATTCAACAATTTTCTTATAACTTTTTTTTATTTCAGATTTTTTCATTCCTATTAACATTCCGTTAATAAAAATATTTTCTTCTCCAGTTAAATCTGGATGAAATCCAGCCTCCAGATCAATTAAGGAGCTAATTTTTCCAAACAAAGAAACTTTACCAGAAGTTGGTTCTGTAATTCCAGTAATCACTTTCAGAAGAGTTGTTTTGCCAGCTCCATTAGAACCAACAATACCAATTTTTTCTCCTTTATTTATCTTTAAAGATATTTTTTTTAGAGCTGTAAATTTTTCTTTATAACCTCTTTTTAAAATATTTTCTATAAAAGTTGGTTTTTCATGACTAATAGTATACTTTTTAGTAACATTTTTTAGTTCTATTGATAAATTAACTTTTTTTTTCATTATTAAACCCAATCATCAAAAAATTTACTCTCCCTGAAAAAAACATTGATCCCTAAAATAAAAAATATAAAAGTTATTATTAAGCTTATTGCAATAAATAAAAAGTTAGTAGGCTCTAAGCCCAATAAGGTACTTTGAAATCCCTCAATAATAGCTACTATTGGATTTATATAAAAAATAAGATGTAAATAACTTGGTAATAAATCCAAAGTATAGATTATGGGTGTTGCATAAAACCATAATGGTAGAAATGCTTTAACTATAAAATTGATATCTCTATATTTTGTATTTAAAGAAGAAAATAAAAGAGATAACCCACCAAGTAAAAATACTAACCAAATTATAAAAGGTATTATTTTGATAAAATTTATTATATATAAGATAAGCTGAATAAAATTAAAATCTTCGAAAAATACTTTATCTCCAATTAAAATAGACATCAATAATAATAGTGAGACTAAAAAATGAAACAAGTCAGATAATATTATGGAAAAAGGTATTATTTCTTTTGGAAAGCTAGATTTTTTAATAATAGATCTCTCATAAACAATACTAGAGGTAGTTTTTTCTAAAGAAATAGAAAAAAAGTTCCAAGGCAGCAAACCTGTAAACAAAAAAAGAAAATAGTTATCTATATTTACAGGAATAAAAAATTGAAATACAAGCCCAATAAAAAACATCTGTAATAATGGGTTCATTAGAATCCATACAAAACCTAGGTATGCATTTTTATACCTTGCCTTGATTTCTTTATTTGTCATTAACAATAAAAGTTCTAACCAATATTTTTTTTCTGCTGATATTTTAAAAAATAGTTTCATTGAATAGTATTTTAACAAAATTAATAGAATTCTAAGGACATGTTTTACGTATATCTTCTTTAATAGATTCAAAAATAGAATTTTTTATTGTTTCATGACCATCTCTATTGGGGTGTGTATCTAATAATATTTCTCCATTTTCAAAAATACTAGGAATAACCAATCTAAAATCCATAAAAGGATAATCATTTAATCTGATATTTATTGCCTCATTTCTATCTTTAATAGAAAAATCTCTACTAAAACCAAAAAAAATAACTTTATTATTATCAATAACTTTAAAGAATGAATCTAAATAAGAATTTATTTTATTAGACAAATCAGTTATTTTGTATTGTTTTTTTATAGTATCTGTAGCTTTATTCCAACAGAATCCATGAGCATTTTTCTCTTCTTCTGAATAGAGACTGCTCTCTTTACAATCATTTAAGATTGGTTGCATTAACTCTATATAACGATAATAACCTTCGCCACTTTCCAACCAAACCACTAAATCTGGATTATATTTTTTACCTTTTCTTTCATACCTCTCTGTAATATAAGGCAAATCATATCCTGATACACCCAAATTAATAACTTCAAAAGTTTTATTTGGACACAAATCTGTTGAGTTATTTAGCTCATCTTCTAGAAGTTCTGTCCAGTTTTGAAAAGTATTAATAAATAAACCAAAAGTAAAAGAATCTCCTAAAGCAATTATTCTAATTACATCTTCTTTCTTCTCTATTTCATAATTATATCGCTCATTTAATCCATCATTATTGTATGTATAAATAGCTTTCTCTTCTAACCATTCTGGTTGATCTTCCTCTGTTATGTTGGGCTTTAATTCATAGTAATACTTAAACTCAGAATCTATATTAATCTCGATATTATCTGAATTTAATTCAGCTACAATTGGATCCTTTTTTACAAAATGGTAATATCTATAAAGAAAAAATCCACCAACTATAAATTCTAGGATTATTATTAGCAGTAGAATTGTTTTTTTAAAAAAAATCATATAAAAATTAAAAACAAATTTCTTCTAAATCAAACTTAATAGATTCAAAAATAGCATCCTTTATTGTTTCATGACCTTCCTTGTTTGGATGACCATCTAATAATAGATAATCTAATTCCCATATATCAGGAATAATCTTCCTAAATTCCATTAAAGGATAAGTAGTTAACCTCAAATTAAGAGCTTCAGTATAATCTTTAGATAAAGATAAACTCTCAAAACCAAAAAAAATGGTTTTTTCTATATCTGCATTTTTAAAAAATTTTTCAAAAAACATATTATTTATTTTGGCTAAACCATCTAATCCATATTTATCTTCTAATTCTTTATCTGCCTGATAATAACACTCTCCATAAGAGAACATGTCTAGCTTCACACCAGAACTATTATTAGCACATTCTCTTACCAATGCTTCTGATAATTCTTTATTCCTAAAAAATCCAGAATTGCTTTCAAACCAAACCACTAAATCTGGATTATATTTTTTACCTTTTCTTTCATACCTCTCTGCAATATAAGAAACGTCATATCCACCAATTCCCAAGTTAATAACTTCAAAAGTTTTATCAGGACATAAATCTGTTGAGTTATTTAATTCATCCTCCAATAACTCTGTCCAATTAAATGAAGTGCTTATAAAATGTCCAAAAGTAAAGGAATCTCCTAAAGTAATTATTCTAAAAACACCTTCTTTTTTTTCTATTTCATAGTTATATCGCTCATTTAATCCATCATTGTTATATGTATAAATAGCTTTCTCTTCTAACCATTCTGGCTGATCTACCTCTGTTATGTTGGGCTTTAATTCATAGTAATACTTAAGTTCAGAATCTATATTAATCTCGATATTTTCTGAATTTAATTCAACCACAGTTGGATCTACCTTAGATAAACCATAATATTTATAAAGAAAAAATCCACCAATTATAAATTCTAGGATTATTATTATTAATAGAATTATTTTTTTAAAAAAGGTCATATAAAAATTAAAAACAAATTTCTTTTAAATCAAACTTAATAGATTCAAAAATAGCATCCTTTATTGTTTCATGACCTTCCTTGTTTGGATGACCGTCTGCAAACACTTGTTTTAAATTATAAACACTAGGAACAATTTGTCTAAATTCCATTAAAGGATAACTTTTAATTCTTAATTCAGAAGCATTAAAATCTTTTTCTAATAAAGAACTTCTATCAAATCCAAAAAATATAGCTTTATTAAAATCCACCATATTAAAAAATATATCAAAAAAAGCATTGTTTTTTCTAGCTATACCATCCAACCCATATTTACTTTCCAACTCATCTTTTGCTTGCTGAAAACATGATTCATAAACAGAAGGAGATTTATCTTCAAAATCTTTCACACAATTTTCTATTAATGGTCTCCATAATTCTTGATTCCTAAAAAAACCAGAGTTACTTTCCAACCAAACCACTAAATCTGGATTATATTTTTGCCCCCTTCTTTTATACCCCTCTACAATATAAGGAACATCATAACCATGTACACCTAAATTAATAACTTCAAAAGTTTTATTGGGACACAGATCTGTTGAGTTATTTAACTCATCCTCCAGTAATTCTGTCCAATTTTGAAAAGTATTAACATACAAACCAAAAGTAAAAGAATCTCCCAAAGTAATTATTCTAATTACATCTTCTTTCTTCTCTATTTCATAATTATATCGCTCATTTAATCCATCATTGTTATATGTATAAACAGCTTTTTCCTCTAACCAATCTGGTTGATCTACCTCGATAGTATAAGATTTTAGTTCCCAAAAATATTCAAATTCAGAGTCTGTATTAACTTCAATATTTTCTGAATTTAATTCAGCTACAATTGGATCCTTTTTTGCAAAATGGTAATATCTATAAAGAAAAAATCCACCAACAATGAATTCTAGAATTATTATTATTAACAAGGTTATTTTTTTTATCATAACCCTAATTTTTCTTACATATAAACTGATCTATCACTAAATAATCAATATCAGTATGAAGAAAACAATTTACAGCATCCTCTGGAGAACAAACAATAGGTTCTCCTCGAACATTAAAAGAGGTATTAATAATAATGGGAACTCCTGTTATTTTTTCATATTCTTCAATAAGTTCGTAATATAATTTATTGTCTTTTCTTGCTAAAGTCTGCAATCTCCCACTACCATCTACGTGAGTTACTGCTGGAACCTGTTTTTTACCGATTTCTTTAAAAGGATAAACCATCAGCATATATTTGGCTGAAACAGATAAGTTTTTATCAGATTCAAAATATTTTTCTGTGTATTCTTCAAGAATAACTGGAGCAAAAGGACGAAACATCTCTCTTTTTTTGACTTTTGCATTAATAATATCTCTCATTTCTGTTGTTGTAGCATCAGCCAAAATACTTCTATTTCCCAAAGCCCTTGGCCCCCACTCCATTCTTCCTTGAAACCAACCAATTACTTTTTGGTTTTTAATCTTTTTTGCAACATTTTTTGTAAGCTTTTTCTTATCTTTAAAAAAAGTATAAGAAATATTCATCTTTTTTAAAGTTTTTTCTATTTCATACCATGAATATCCTGGACCAAGATAAGGATTGAATTTTTTCCATTGAATAGGGTGTTTATCTTTTTGAGCAGTTACATACAAAGCTGCTCCCATAGATGCCCCCGCATCACTAGGATCTGTGGGAATATATAGATTTTTAAAAGGTGTTTGAGAAATAATCTTTCCATTTAATACAGAATTAAGAGCAACACCCCCTGAAAAACAAAGATTAGGTGTTTTATACTTTTTATATGCTGCTTTAAGCATATTAATAACAACTTCTTCTAGTTTTTTCTGTAAAGCTGCTGCTATGTCTTCATGATATTTATAAGCTTTACTTTCTGGCTTTCTAGGCTTATGTCCAAACAACTTTACTAACTCCTTGGAGAACATTCGCTTATTAGACCAATCAAAATCAAAGTACTTTTGATTGAGTTGATAACTACCATCTGAAAATTGAGTAACAAGCTCATCAAATTTCTCTTTATACGGCTGTGGATCACCATAAGCCGCTAAACCCATAACCTTATACTCTGAATTATTAGCATCAAACCCAAGGTAAGTAGTTAAAGTGCTATAAAGTAATCCTAAAGAGTGAGGAAATGAAATTTCTTGATCAATTTTTATGTTTTTTCCTTTACCTATTCCCAAAGTAGTAGTAGCCCATTCACCTACTCCATCTACTGTAAGAATAGCTGCTTTTTTAAAACCAGAAAGATAATAAGCGCTAGATGCATGAGAAAGATGATGTGAAGAATAATAAATTTTTCCGTGATAATTAAGTTCTTCTTTTAGAATCTTTTCTATCTGAAGTTTTTGATCAAATAGTTCTGGAATAGATGATAAGGCCAAAGGCAAACTTTTGGGGAAATTTTGTAAATGTTGACTAATAGTTCTCTCAAACTTAACAATAGGTTTTTCATAAAAAACAACAGCATCAATCTCGTTAATTGCTCCACCCAATTCTTTAAGACAATAGTCTATAGTTTTAAAAGGAAAACTTTTATCATGTTTTTTCCTAGTAAAACGTTCTTCTGCCCCAGCTGCTTTTATAACTCCATCAGTAATAAGACAAGCTGCAGAGTCATGATAATAACAAGAGATACCTAAAATATTCATAATTAATATTGCTTTTCTAAATTAATTTTTTTAGTTTTTTTCCAAGAAGACTTGCTGAAAGATTTATTCAAAAATGATTTTCCAACAAATATAGCGACAAATCTAGTTATTCCAATTCCTAGAAGATAGAATAATAAGGAAACAATAAAGTTAATAACTTTAAATAGATTTTTTTGAAAGTTTTTAAAATGAGTAGATGCTTTACTAAAAAATAACTTCATAAGATTAGGTTTTATTACCTATAACATATTTATAACATATAAATAAAAGGACTGACTGCCGAAGAAGATGAAAAAACAACTAAAAAGCCAAATATAATAAATACAATAACTGGTGGAATAAGCCACCATTTTTTATTTTCTATAAGAAATGAAATTAATTCTTTGAACATAACCTTAAATTTTAATAATTTTGTTTAAAAAAACAATATACAATATATCATTAAGATTATATAGAAAATAAACATTATTGTTATGAAGAATAAGTTAAGGTCAATTTTAAAATTAAAAAAATTCTTACCAATAATAATAATTTTTGCTATTGGAACATACTTTAGACTTTATGATTTTCCAAAAACAATTGGTTGGAACGGTGATATCGGAAGAGATTTTTTAGCTGGATATTTAATAGCTGAAAAAAAAGCATTTACACAAATTGGCCATGCTAACTCTGGAATTGGATATTATTACCCACCTTATTATTATTATTTTATAGCCTTACTTCATAAAATAATGAACACAAAACAGATATTCTTATTCTTTGTATTATCTCATTCAGTATCAATCGTTATTTTATATTTTACCGTAAAAAATTTTTTTACAAAAAATATAGCAATACTTACATCTCTTCTATTTTCTTTAAGTCCCATAGCTATATCAATAGCAACAATTCCAATAACAGCTCATTTTTCTTTAATAATATTTATCACTTCTCTTTATTTTTTCTCAAGTTATTTGAGATCAAAAAAGAAAAATCTACTTACATTATCAATACTGTTATTAATAATAACTACAACTATTTTTTATGGAGCTATCTTCTTTATACCTGTGTATGCATATTTATTATGGTTTAAATCAAAAAAAGAAAATAAATTAAATAATCTATATAGGTTTATTATACAAACAATAATAATGTTTTTTATTTTATTTATACCAGTAATGAATAAAAACGAAGCCAAAAAACTTTTCTTTATTTCTACATCATATCTAGAACAAAACTATACTCTAAACATAAATAGTATTACTAAACAAATAAACAGAATTTTTATTCAGTTTAAATATATAGTTTTACCTTTTATAACTCTTTGCCTATTGCTGATAAAAAAAAGAAAAAAAGAATTATTATTTCTACTACAAATAATAATTTCAATGCTCTTAATAATTGGATTTAACAAAGAATCACTAGACCACTACTTAATTTTATTGACACCAATCTGGTACATATCTATTTCATTAATTTTCTTTGAATTACTGTCTCAAAAAAAGCTACTAATTGCTGTTCTATATTCATTGATAATAATTACTTCTACAGGTATCTATAACCCACTAAAATTTGTAACTAGATGGACAAATTATGAAACATATAAAATTCTTTTAAATAAATTATCTTTATCAGAACAAGAAAATGTTTACATGAGTAGTAAATTTAGTCAAAATAACTGGGATAGCAGGTCATTATGGTATCTATTAAAAAATTCTGAATTTGAATTTAATTCCAATAATTCCCAAATTAATTTAAAACATAATAACTCAGCAAAAACTTTTTATATTTGTAAAAAATTTGATAAAAATGAAGAAAAATGTAGTTTTTTAAAAAATAATAATAACTTAATATTGTCAGAACAATTTGTTATTAACTATATTAATTTTGATATCTATATAGAAAAATAATAAATCTGTTTAACTTGTTTACACTTATAGAAATATGTTACACTTTGTTATCAATGATAAACACTATTAGTGATTCTAGTTCTAATAACTCCTCCTCTGTCAATTCTATTGGCATTACTCCTTCTGACCCTACACAAGATCAATCAAAAAAAGTTCAAAAAAGGTTTTCTAAAGCTAGAAAAAAGAAACTATCTCCCAAATATATTTTGGCTGGGATAATGCTACTTCTTCTTACTATAGGTGGTGGAATAGGTCTTTATCTTACACAAATGAATCAAGATTTGAGACAACAAGCAGATGATGGGAGTTATGAAGTTGTTGATGATGATCCATGTAGAGATGGATATACCTGGAATGGAAGTACTACAGACCCTATTTGTACACCAGATGGAAGCGGAGAATGTAGTTCTAACAGTGATTGCCCAGGCAATTATGTCTGTATAGGTAGTTACTGTGAACCAGGCGGTGGTGATGACCCAGATCCAACAAACCCACCTAGTGATCCAGATCCAACCGCTACTCCAGTTCCAACTGACCCTACACCTACTCCAACTACTGAGCCAACAGCAACACCTACTCCAACAGCAACACCGAATGAATGTGGTTATACACCTTGCTCTGAAGAGGTTCCTTGTTCTGATAATCTAATCTGTGTAACAGCAAATAATGGCGAAAATTACTGTTCACAATCGGAATATGAAGATGCTTGTATTGCTGAACCTGGTGTAGAAACTTGCTGTAATGAACCAACACCAACAGATGACCCTACTGACCCAACTGCTACTCCTGAACCAACCGATACTCCAAATGATGGTGGAGATGATTCATCATCTAGCAGTTCTTCTGAGAGTAACAGCTCTGCTACTGTAAATATTGTAAGTAACCAAACACAACCAGAATATCCAGACCAGCTACCACAATCTGGGCCAGAAGACTGGATTCAGTATCTTCAAGTTGGCTTGGGTGCCTTAGGTGTGGGAGCTATATTACTACTCTTCCTATAAAAAAACTAAATCAATTAAAGGGATCTAAAATTAAAGTCCCTTTTTTTATCTTCCACTAACATTAAATCCTTATTGACCTATCCTCTTAAAAAGAGGTATCCTTATATCTTGTAGACAAGTTTATTAAAAAATTATCTATAAAAAAACTCAAACAAATGGATTCATACCAACAAAAAACTACTGATAAACCTATTTTAAAAACTTCTCTTTCAGAGGAAAATAATGTAAGTGACTCTGTTTCAAAAAATAATACAAAAAAAACAATAAAAAAATATAATCCCAAATTTATTTTTGGAATATTTTCTCTAGTTCTACTTATAGCTGGTGGACTAATTGGTCTTTATCTTACAAGCATAAACCAAGATCTAAGACAACAAGCCAGTGTAGGTGGAGATCCTATAGATCCTTATAAGAACAAAGAATGTGGACCTGGACTACATCAGATTAATGGAGAGGGAGAGTGTGTAAGCGAAGACCTCAAATGTAAAAGAGGATCCTGCGGATCAGGTGAAACATGCCACTGCCAAGATGGACAACCTTGTCTTGAAACAGAGTGTGAAGATGACTATCTCATAGAAAATTGTGAAGATAATCAAGGAAGATCATATTGTAAAAACTCAGGAGCAGATGCTTACACTTGTTGTGCAGCAGGATTTACTTGCTGTCCTAGTGGAAATGGCTGTTGTGGTGAACCAAATCCAACCAATCCACCTGGTGAAGATCCTACCCCAACACCTACTACTACAACTACTCCAACTCCTACTCCAACACTCCCTCCTGAAATAACTCCTACTCTTACCCCTACACCAACCCCAACTACTCCTGTAGGCCCTCAGTGTCACGACATTACAATGTTTAACATTACTAATGGACAAACTGCTGTAATGAGCGGTGATGATGACCTAGATCTTGTACCAGATGAAAGCACTGTCAGATTTACTTGTAGCAATGATCAAGGAAATGACCTCCCTACTGGATACTTCTATGCTTTCAGAATTTATGAACCTTGCCAGAGTCCAAACCACTTTGATCCTTTAGAATTCCTTAATGATGAAGGTGAAAATGGAGTTAATTACCCAGTAGTTTATTCGGGTGATTACCAAGCTCAATGTGCAGTATGTTCTGTAGATACAGAGGGAGATACTGTCTGTGATTGGGAAGCTATCGCTGTAACAGAGTGTTATGAAAATATAAATTAATGATAAATATTACAAATACACCACCAGCTAGAAATGAACACACTGAACCTGAAATTATTAACAATAACAAACAGATAAATCAAGATACTCCAGTAGGTGTTCCTCAATTTTCAAAACCTCCAGAGAAAAAATCTTCACCTAAAAAAACAATTTTAGCTGTTTTAGGTTTACTTTCATTCTTTATTCTAGGTGTATCTGGTGTTTTAATTTCTCAAAAACAATACACTGATGACTCTATAACTGCTCCCAATGCTCCTCAATCAGAGCCAGCTGCATATATTGATCAAGCCAGCTGCCATCTTTCTTTCTCTGTTGGAGCACCAACTCCTACACCAACAACCATTCCTAGTGAGTGTGGCTACACACCTTGTTCTGAAGATTTACCTTGTTCTGATGGTCTAAATTGTGTTGCTACAGATGATGGTGAAAGCTATTGTTCACTTCCAGAATACGAAGATGCTTGTATAGCAGATCCAAGTGTAGAAACCTGTTGTAGTGAGATAATAATAATTACTAGCTGCGGATTTGGCCCTTGTTCTGATGATATAGCTTGCGAAGAAGGCTCTATCTGTATTACAGCTGATGATGGAGATAACTACTGTTCCCTTCCAGATTATGAAGATGCCTGTGTAATAGAACCAGGTGTTGAAGCTTGCTGTAGTGAGCCTATTGTCTGTGATAGTGAATGTACAGAAGATACAACCTGTACAGATATCAACGAGGATTGGTCATGTTATTTTGAAGATGATGCAGAAACAGGAAACTGTAGATTAGAATCAAATCCAACTTCTGAAGAATGTCTTGAAATAGAGCCAAGTGAATGTGGTTACACTCCTTGTGAAGAAGATACTGATTGTATTGATGATCTGATTTGTATAACTGCCGAATATGGAGATAAATTCTGTTCAATTCCAGAATATGAAGATGCTTGTAAAGCAAACCCAGGAGTTGAAGCTTGTTGTAATGAACCAACCCCTACTGTTACTCCTACCCCAACAGGAACATCCAGCAGTTCTTCAAGTTCAAGTAGCTCTAGCTCTTCTGTAGTGGTAAATGTAGAAAATAAAACAACAACTACTGGATCAAAAACTGTAGCTACAAAAACTACTACCAAAGGTGCTCAACCAGAATATCCAGAACAACTCCCACAATCTGGGCCAGAAGACTGGATTCAATATCTACAAGTTGGCTTAGGTGCTCTAGGAGTTGGAGCATTACTACTACTCTTCTTATAGACTTACTCTAAAACTGCTCTTTTAGCTAGAATTTAAAGAGATATAATAAATCCTCTATTAAAATAATTTATTTTGTTTTTTAATCAAATGAACACTCCAAAAATAAGCCTAATACTTATATAATAGACATACCTTAATTGGTATAAAAAATAAAAATGCGTGCGTAGCTCAATTGGTAGAGCACCAAGCTTATACCTTGGCGGTTCTAGGTTCAAGTCCTAGCGCACGCACATTTTAGAAAAAAAATCTATTTAAATCAGAAAAAATAATATGAAAAAAACTTTAAAAAACATCAATACAAAACTAATAAAACCAGTCTTCTCTGGAGTCAAAAATATCTGGAAAACAAAAAAATGGTTAGTCATCGGAATCTTAATAGTTCTGATGATTGCTGGAAATAAATTTCTTCAAGCTCAAAAAGATAAACCAACTCTTACTTTTACAAACCCAACTATAGAAACAATAACCAAAACACTAGATGTTTCTGGGGTAATAGATGCCAAAGAAAAAGCTAGCCTTCGTTTTGCTGCTGGTGGAAAAGTTGTCTACCTTGGTGCTCAAGAAGGAGATGCTATAAAAAAATGGCAGACCATAGCTACTATAGATCAAAGAACTGCTATAAAAACAAAAGAAAAATCTTTAAATACCTATTCCAAAGAACGTCTTGATTGGGATCAAAGACAAAGTGATATAGAAGATGGTACAACTGTTGATGAAACAACTAGGCGCACTATCAATAAAGAACAATATGACCTTACTAACTCTGTACTTGATGTAGAACTAGCTGCAATCTCTATTTCTAACAGCACAATGTCTTCTCCATTTGATGGAATACTTATTCAAAGCCCAACTACTGTAACTGGAATACAACTACTAGCTACAGATACTTTTGATGTTGTAAATCCAAATACCTTGATTTTCAAAGCGCTGATAGATGAAGCTGATATTCCTTTGATCTCAAAAAATCAAACTGCAGTTATAGAGTTTGATGCTTATCCAGATAAAGAAATCAAAAGTTTTGTTAGTTACATCTCTTTTAAGAGTGTAGCCTCATCTAGTGGAACAGCTTTTATTGTTGAACTACCTATAGAAGCAACAAGTCTAGATATATATAGATTGGGAATGAATGGAGATGTAAAAATTGAACTCGAAACAAAGCATGATGTTCTCACTATTCCCTATATTTCAATAAAAGAAAGAGATGGAAAATCATTTGTTCAAATAAAAACAGCTGAAAATGAAGCAGAAGATCGTGAAGTAGAACTTGGTTTAGAAACAGATGAAAGAGTAGAAATTCTAAGTGGTCTTTCTGAGACTGATGAAATAGTCATTCCAGAATAAATAGAACTTAGTTTAATAAAAACTACTAATAATTTACTTGATAATTTTTACCTATAAAAAACATGCCAAATAAAAGCAATTCAAAATCAGTCAAAACAAAAAAAAAGACAAAGAAAAAATCTTCTAGTTACTCCAATAAAAAAGAATCTACCCTCAGGGGTATAAATAAAAAAACAGTTTTACAACTCAATAATGTTGTAAAAGAATACATCATTGGTACCCAAAAAATTAGAGCTCTAGATGGTGTCTCACTGGAAGTAAAATCTGGAGATTTTCTATCTGTCATGGGCCCTTCTGGATCTGGTAAATCTACATTTTTACAAATAGCTAGTATTTTGGCTATCCCAACAGGAGGAGAAATAATCATAAACGGTAAAGACACTACAAAACTTGATGAAGTTCAAAGAGCTCATCTCAGAAACAAGGAAATCGGTTTTATTTTCCAAAGCTTTAATTTACTAGCCAAAACTTCTGCTGTAGAAAATGTTGCATTACCTCTAGTTTATGCAGGTATACCAGAACAAGAAAGACTAGAAACAGCAAGAAAAATGCTTATCAAAGTCGGTCTTGGAGATAGATTAAACAATACTCCAGCTCAACTTTCTGGAGGACAACAGCAAAGAGTTGCTATCGCTAGAGCACTCATAAATAACCCTTCTATTATCTTTGCAGATGAACCTACAGGAAATCTAGATTCTAAATCTGGATTAGAAGTAGAAGCTATTCTCAAAGATCTCAGTAAAGAAGGAAAAACCATTATTATGGTTACCCATGAGCCTGATATTGCTAATATTGCCAGCAGACATATAGAAATTCATGATGGGAAAATAAAAAATGAATCTTAAAAGCACCTTTCTTGTCGCTATAAAAGCTATCCTAGTAAATAAAGGACGATCTTTCCTGACTATGTTGGGTGTTATTATTGGAGTTTCATCTGTTGTTCTACTTACTTCTATAGGAACAGGACTGCAAAACTACATTACAGAACAGTTTGAAGAACTAGGAACAAATAATGTTATCGTTATGCCTGGAGATATCTTTGGAGAAGGTGGTGGTTTTAGCAGAGAATCTCAACAAAATGCTTTTATAAACAACAAACTCAAGCTAAGTGATGTAAATGAAATAGAAAGACTCAGAGAATATGTAGAGTTTGCTCTACCAATGAACACTCAATCAGATAAATTATCTTTTCAGGATGAAACAAAAACCATTACTGTTATCGGCACACACTATCAATACGATGAATTCATCTCTGGAATAGAAAAAGGCCGTTTTTTTAACAAAACAGAAGACCAAAGTGTAGAAAGAGTGATTGTTCTGGGTTGGGAAATTGCTGATACTTTATTTGGCAAAATAGATCCTATTGGAAAAAAGGTAAAACTTGGGACACAAACCTTCAAAGTAACTGGTGTTGCAGAAAAACAAGGCGGAGGCTTTGGTGGACCATCTTTTGATACCTATGTTTATATTCCACTAGAAACTAGTTTCAGAATATATGACACAGATGCCATTGTGGAGATAATGGTAAAAGTTAAAGACAAAGATCAAATAAAAGAATCAATCGCTGCTATTGAAAAAGTATTGGGCCAAAGACTAGAAGATGATGAGTTTAGCGTCTTTGATCAGTCTGAAATTCTAGAAACCATTAACGGCATTCTTGGAGTCCTAACTGCCGGACTCGGAGGAATAGCTGCTATTTCTCTAGTTGTTGGTGGAATCGGAATTATGAATATAATGTTAGTTTCTGTTACCGAAAGAACCAGAGAAATTGGTCTCAGAAAAGCTCTAGGTGCAACGCCACAACAAATTTTGATCCAGTTTTTAATCGAGTCTGCTCTACTTTCTATCATGGGTGGATTGATTGGTCTGATTATTGCTTATGGTGGATCACTAGCTCTACAAGCTTTCTTCCCGGCAAAAGTCACCTTTGGTGCTATTATGTTAGCCTTTGGTGTATCGGCAGCTGTTGGAGTTATCTTTGGAGTGGCCCCTGCTAGAAAAGCATCAAGACTCTCACCTATTGAAGCTTTGAGATATGAGTAGCTTTAAGCTCTTATTAATCTAAGAATCTTGAGGAAAGAGTTTAGCTAAGTTATATCTTTCCTTAGCCATAACAAGTAATTTTTCTAACTCTATAACAACCATTGTTGCATCATCGGCATGTTTTAATCTAGGAAAAAACTCAAAATTTGGATCAGAATTTAATAAAGTCATGACGTCTCCAACAAGAGGGGTGTTAGCTGAATATATATCTTTAAGATGTTGTAACTTTACTAAAAAATCACCAGCAGCATCACCTTCAAAAGTAGTTAAAGCTCCATCACTACAAAAAACAAGCTGATGCAAACCAGCTAGACTATCCATCCCATATTCTGTAATTAAATCAGGATATTTAGCCAATTCTGGCATACCATTTAAAATTCCACATCCTGTTGGAGTATTTATTTTACCCTCAAAAGAAGCTGCTAGTTGAACCTTTATTCTAGGGTCTGCTGCTGCCTCTCTTATAGAGATATTTTTTTCTTTTGCAACTCTTTCAACTAAAAGCATAGTCTCTTCATCAAATCTAGAATTTAGGTTATTAGTAAATGAATCCCAATGCCCACTTGTACTATGAGCTATACCAACTGTATCTGCTACCTGAGCTACAGTAATATTATCATTTGCTAAATCAATAATAGATATTGTGGCTGCCATTCCAGGAATACTTAAAACATCATTATAATCAACACCTTCAATCTGACTCATTTGATCATATAACCAAGTATTGAGCGCAATAGTAAATTCTTTTGCAGTAACATTTTCTTTTTGGCTGAGTTCTTTAAATACCTTACTTGTAGGAAAACCAAAAGCAGCTAGATGAGAAACATAAAAAGCTCCAGATACTCCATGCTCTTCTAGACCAGCAATAGGCCTTTGACTCGAGGCTCCATCAAGAGCTGCTACAACCATTCTTCCTTTACCAAATTGTTCTATAAGAACAGCATCCTCATTGAGACGACCTTCTTTACCACCTCTGGTTTCAACAATAAATCTCATTTCTTTACCAGAAGCTTCATCTTCATACATTTGACTACGGCTAACGGTATCTTGGGCTTGATGTAACTCCTGACCAAAATAATTCTTCCAAAAAAAACGATCTTCACTAACTTCATGTCTTAAAAACCAAAAAAGATCATTTTCACTTAGAGCTTCTAGTTTTTCAGCTAAAGAAGGAGAGGCATTTTTTACCTTTTCTGCTAGAGGTTCTCTTTCTATTATTCTTGTAACCGCTAGATCTTTTTCTTTTGTCATAATTAATACAAATTATATCATTAATCTTGCCTTAAAGATTAAAATAAGGGCTGGATCGATTGTTATTCACAAGCTATCATTAATACTTACCAAGTAAAGGAAGTCTTTACTTTTGATAAAAATTTTGCCAAACTAAAAAAACTATAATTATATGAAAAAAAAGTTTTTTGTCCTTCTCAGTTTTATTTTCCTCTTGGTAGGAGGCTATGTCTATGCAGATAACAGAGGCTTTGTTCCAGAACAACTTTCTAGTTTAACTGAAAAAGCTCAAGAAACATCTTTAGATAAAATTCAAGAAATAACAAAAGAAACTCCAGTAATAAATTCATTGCAAAATGATCTTCAAGAAAACACTACAGATCAACTCTCTACCCTTTCTTCTAGAGCAAAAGAAGTAAGTGAATATGCTCAAAATGCATTTAATTCTGGAGTAAAAGTTGATAAAGAAAATCAAGCTCCTTTGCATGAAAGAGCTATAGAATATGGACAATATGTTTACTGCAAACAAGTTGTAGAAGACTTTGAAAAAAATCAATCTGAAGAAAAAGTAGAACCAACTAAGACAGTAGAATAAAGACTTACTTTAATTAAAATCTAGAAAAATATTAACTAATTTTTAAGAAATCTTAGTTCCCACATTTTGTTTTTCAACTAATAATTTAAATAAATTATCATCTTTGCCAGGGATAATATAAGAAGACACACCATATTTATCTGCAAGCTGTAGGGATTCTTCTATCTTGAGTTTCATCCCACCAGTTACATCAGCACCTCTGGTTTTTGTTAGCATTTTTTTTAATTCTGGCCAGTTTTTATTTGTAATTTCTGGTAACACTTCCTGATCTTGATCCAAAAATCCAGAAACTTCAGTAAGATGAATAATTTTTTCAACAATATAATTTTTCTCAGTGAATTTTTTTGTAAAAAATCCTAAAATACTTTCTGTAGACCAAATAGTACAGCCCATTGATTCATCAACTATCACATCACCAAAAGTAACTGGAAAAAGTCCCTGTTCTAAGTAAGACTCCAGTAAAACAAAAAAATCATTTTGAGCTTCTCTATTTTTTGTAATCAAAGTATTACTTGCCGAAAAAGTTACAGCCGGAACCTTTTTCTTTAAGAACTCTTCAACAATAGATCTATTTAGCTGAGCAGCTCTATCTTGAACGATAGCCATTCCCAATCTACTCTCATCATTAATGAATCCGTCTATTGTTTGATACTTCTTGGCTGGAACATGAGCAAAACTTCCTTGACCATGACCTATTATTAACTTTTTATCTGGTAATTCTTGTTGAATCTTTATGATTTGATCAACAATATTTTTGATTACTGATCTCTTGAGAGACATAGATGATTCTTTATTTGTGATAAAAGATCCACCAAGTTTGATTAAGATAATCGGAGTTTTTTTTGAGAATTTTTTCATATTAAATTATTATTCTTTATTACAAATCAACTGATTTTAAAATTGCTTGTCTGGCTGCTGGTCTAATATTTTCTCGTTCATTTTCCAAAAATTCCAAAAGATCATCCTTCTTTACTACAACAACATCCATTGCTTTCTTTAACTCTTCTAACTGATCCTCATGAATTAGTAATCTTGTAACTACCCATAAAAGAAATTTTATTTCTTTTCCATAACGAATCTGTTCCATTACTCCTGAGTCAAATATCTTCTCTTGATTTTCTATATCAGGAACTACATCTAAACCAAATTCTTCTAGAGCTTCTCTTTTTAGAGCATTCTCTAAAATAAGTTTTCTTTCTTCTTCTGAAATATTTTTCAAATTTTGGTCAGTTTTTACTTTACCACTTACAAAACCCAACATTCCAGCTTTTAAAGATGTCCAAATAGGGTGATCTTCTTCACCTCTTTCTTTCTTACCTTTCCCGCCATCTGCTTCAGATAAATAATCTTCTTCTGGCAAAGGAAGAAAAACAACATCATCCCCAGAGGTTAAAATCCCAATCACACCTTGTGTTAATTTTTCTTTAGACATACTTTTTCATTTTCTTATAACTAGCCTTAATTGCTTTCAAGAACTATAAATATATAGTCGTAAAAATCTATAAAATCATGCAAAATTTAAGGTATTTTATTTAATAAAGACTTACCAAGAGGAACTACTGTAAAAATAGTTAATACTCCCAGTATGGTATACATTAATCTTGTTGTTCCAAAAGCAATTACTGGACCAGATATAAATGTCAAAAGTATAAAGAAAACACCAACTAACATACTCAAAGTAGAAATAGCCGTTGCTCTATATTTTGATGAAAAATGATCATTAGTCATTCTTCCTAAGATAATCCATCTGGCCGTAGAAGACACCATTGCCCCAGCAATAAATGGTAAAGCAAACCATCCTTCTAATAAAATTCCAGGTAAAAAAGAAATAATCATAATGATGGGAAAAAATAAAATAGAGTTTCTTTCAGAGAATATTTTTTTATTTTTCAAAAGTTTTGATAAAAGAATAATATTTAACAACCTAATAGAACCAGATATAAATCCTCTTTCACTATCAGAAAAACCCAAATCAACCATCATAGAACTATTGAAATATATTGTTGCTGCCCAAGTAATACTACCTACAGCAATATAGAACCAAGATAATTTTTTAAGAAAAGAGTTTTTGAAAGCTTCTTTAGCTCCTTGCTTCATTTGTTTTACATAATTTTTCAAAGTAAAAATCTCTGTATCTATATCTGGTTCTATCAAAAAGAAAGAAAAGATCCCACCTAAAAGGAGAAAAAATCCTTCTAATAAAAATGGTATAAAAATATTCCATTGATAAATAATCCCACCCAGAATAGTTCCTGTAACCAAGCCTACTTGAAAAATAACACCTTGATTTGCAACAACTTCAGAAAACTCTCTTTCCCTCTTATCTTGTTTCATAGAATCATAAAGCAAGGCTTCTGTAGAACCAGAAAGAAAAGAATCTGCTAAACCAATTAATCCTGCAACTACAACATAGTGTAAAAATGTTGTTGCAAAAGGAAATAAAAATGAGCCAGCAGAAAAAAGAAAAAATCCAACAATAATAGAAACTCTTTTTCCCAAAATATCAGCAAAAGCACCTGTTGGTAGCTCAGAAATAATATTAACAAAATATTGAAATCCAACAAGAAAAGAAATCTGCTCTATAGAAATAATTCTACGATAAAAAACAATCCAAATAGGAATAGAAAAAACAAGAGATCTACAAAAATTAATTAAATAATATATTGAAATGTTTTTATCAGAGATAGTATTTTTCTTTAAAAAATTGAGCATAAAATAAAAAAATCAAGAAAATTTGGTAAACTTGATCAAGACCTATTATATCTCATTCTCTAGAGAAATTTATTAAGGGAAAAGGGAAAAGGGAAAAATGCAGATATTAAATCACCTACATCTTCACACGAGTTTCAATCTCAGCTTCAACAACCTCTTTATCTTTCCCATATTTGAGACGAGAGAGTTGTTTGACCATTTCAGCCAATTTAGGATTCATTCTGGCTTTGACCTCATCCATATCTTTCATCAAAGACATACTAAAAGCCGGAACTGGTTCATTGTTCACAATCGTTTTAATATAAACATGATATTTTTCAACATTAGCTAAATCTCCTTCTGTAAAAGTTGGAGAAAACTCATGCTGTAAAAAATTAGCATCAGTTATACCTACCCGGAAAGCTACTAAAGTACCAACGTTACCAAACACAGCATTCTTAACTTCTTCATCTATCTGACCAATAAACTGATTAGCAACAATAAGATTCAACTTATACTTACGAGCCTCAGATAAAATAGAAGCAAAATCTTCTGTAGCATAGTTCTGGAACTCATCAACATACAAGAAAAAATCAGTTCTTTTATCTGCATCCATATCTTGTCTACTCATAGCAGCAGTCAATACTTTTGGTACAAGAATTAGCCCCAAAAACTTTGCATCTTCTTCTCCAAGAATACCTTTGGAAAGGTTACATAAAATAATCTTCTTTTCATCCATTGCTTGACGAAAATTAAAGGCACTATATGGCTGACCAATAATGTTTCTCATGGTTTTGTTAGTTACAAAACGACCAAATTTAGAAACAATATAATCAAGAACCTCAGATTTATGGAAATCACTAGTTTGAGCCATCTGATCAGTCCAGTATCTTTTCACAACTGGATCTTTTACCAAAGGCAATAACTCCTCAACAAATTTTTGATCTGTCAAAGCACGTACTAATTCAATAAAAGTAGAACCTTTTTTATACATGATAGTCAACATTGCATTACGAATAGCATGTTCAAACCGAGGACCAATAATACCAGTGCGGTGAGGATCATAGAGCTTATACATCAAGCCAATAACTGATCCCACAACAAAGTGTCGTTGCTCCTCTGTATCTGCTTCCATCATGTTCAGACCCATTGGTCTAGTAAGATCTGATGGATTAAAATAAATAATATCTTCTGCTCTTTCCGGTGGAATGAGTTGCAAAATATCTTCAACAAACTCTCCATGAGGATCAATAGCACAGACTCCTTCTCCATTTTCAATATCCTGCATAATCATTTCTTTGAGAAACTCAGATTTTCCTGTACCTGTTTTTCCGATGATATACATGTGTCTCTGACGATCTTTAATATCCATATAAACATTACGAACATCACCTCGATACTCTGACTTACCAAGGAAAAGACCTTTATGAGGAATTAAGTTTGGAGCTGGGGCGTTTTTTGCAATCAACCATTTTATATGATGGGTCTCGACTGTTTTATTAGGAAAATGAAAAATAGAAGCTAATTCTTCTGTATTTAACAAACAAGTTCCAAAACCAAAGGCTGGCATATACCTGTATATGAAATCTAACATAAATAAATGTTTTATAAAAAACCATGGTTTTTTGAATTTATTGTATGCAGAAGCAAACTGAGCAAAAGCTCCAGTTATATTACTAAGATGAGATGCTGCAGTTGTCTCATTTTGAGAAGAAACAACCATTCTTATAGAAACCCTAAATCCTGGCTTCTCTACTTTTGTAGTGATCGCTTCCATTTCTTTTGGATCATGACCATAAGTAGCTTTTTGGGGATCTGCTTCTCGTTTTTTTTCATTTGAAATAAATTTCTTTCCTTTTTTCTTCCAACCATTTCCTTCAGGATGAATAAGTATCTGTAGAATAGCTCCTTCACCATTGCCCATTTTGGAAAAAGCTGATGTAATCAAAGATAAACCATCAGTAGGAAGATCTTTATATGTTTTGATAGGTAAATATTTGGCATTCTGAAACTTGAGATAATTAAATTCTACTTTTCCTTTTTCATTAAATATATTTACTTCATCTTGTTCTTTAATATCTGCAAATGGATAAGCTCCATGAATTTGTTTCTCAACAAGATCTCTTACCTTCTTAGTACAACTCACATAAAAAGAAATTTCCTCTTTCAAAGCAACGATTTCAAAACTAATAAGTTCTTCTGGTTTTAAAAATGAAAAAAAGCCACTTTTTTTCATAGAATGAAGACCAGCAAACATCTGTTCTGCTGCATCTATTTTGATTTCATTATCTTTTGGCAAACGAACCAGAAGTGTCACAAAATCTAGAGAATAACCTTCTCGTTTTCTGTGTTTGAACCATTGAAAAAATAAGTATCCTAGAAAAGCTAAAGCTACTATCAAAACTCCAACTAAAAGGAAATTCATAAAAAACAACGAAACTTGATTTATAAAATCTGCAGAGCCAAACATCATGATTTATCTTCCTCTGGTAAACGATAAATAACTTTTCCAGAAAAAACCTTCATTATTTTCTTACTCCATTCTACAAGCCAACGAACACTAAGCTTGGGGCTTTTATGAGCACTTTTCTTTTCTAGTTCTGGAGTAATCGGCAATACAACAACTGGCTGAGATGGGTAAGGATGATTATTGGGCTGTGTCATCGAGCCGTCAGCAATTACTATTTCCTGTGGAGCTGTGTCTGCATGCTGCTCTACTTTTTGTAAATAACTTTCTACTTCTGGAGAAATTTCTGGAGTTGGTTCTACTTCAACTTGTTGTGCTCCGCGAGCAGCATCTATGGCAATTTGATCTAAGGAAGCACTATCTGCTGCTTCTTTACTTCCTGCAGAACTAACCGGATTCTGAGGATTTAAAGTATCTGTAGATTTTTGAATAACTTGAGGAATAACCTGTGAAATAAGGCCTGTTTGGTCTACTGAATTTTCTAGTGGCTGAACTGGTAAAGATGGCTGCTGATTATTTGGTTCAGGAATAGTCTCAGTTTGTTGAGTTACGACTGGCTGAGTCTCCGCTACTTTATCTTCAGGTAAAGTTTTTTCTACAGGTTGAACTAACTTATTCACTTGAGTTGATAAGGCTTCTTGTGCAGCTACTTTACTCTTTGTATCAGAGGCTTCTGCTTCAGCAATAGCTTTTTCTAAAAGATCTAGATCATTATTAGAATCAGGAATTTTCTCTAAATTTTCTTTTTCAACTAAAGAACTATCTTTACTACCTACCTCAGGAATATTTTTATCAACTAAGTTTTTCAAATCAGCTAATTCATCTTTTTTATCTTCTGAAACAGAGATATTAGTCTTACTCAATTTTTCCAATTCATCCAAAACACTATCTGTGTCTGGAGAATCATTAACTGGATCTATAGAAAGGGGGCTTGTAGATACTGGAGTAACTACTGGATCAATAGAATTTACTACAGGGTTATCACTCAAACTATCATCATTTTTAATAGGGCTAGCTGGTTGATTTGAACTACCACCACTTAGACTTCTCTTCAATAAACTACCCACTGCAGAATTAGGATTACCAACAAAACTACTTACCATTCTTTGAGATGATTGGGCAGACGAATCAGACACCTATCTATAATACTTGTTTTCTCAAGCAGAAGGAAGAAGATAAAACATAAAAAAATACATAACTAGAATAGTTGTAGATTTTCTCCAACTGGAATCTCTAACACCATCTCCACTAACCCAGGAGATTCATAAATAGATAAATTTTCTTGACGCTGTAAATCAACAGGAGGCAACATATTTCTTTCTACCTCAATTATTTCTCCCTCTTTGATCCAAAATAAATCTATTGCAAACAACATATCCTTCATCCAAAAAGAAGTTTTTACTGATTCTGGAAAAACAAATAACATTCCATCAATTCTTTTCTCTGAATCTAAACCTACTATCTCATCACTATCTTCTAGATTCTTTCTCCCACCCAAACCTTTAGTGATACTTTCTGGAGTATTAACTACTTCTACCATTAATAATTCTTCTCCGATCTGCCACTCTACTACAGAATGATCTGGAACACTTTTCAAAAATCCTAGAATATCTTTTTCATCCACATTTTTATCTAGCTGATTACTTGTTTTATTAATAAAAGATTTATCAGTCTTTAAACCAAAAAAAGAAAATAAACTCAAATCTCCAGTTATATAAACAACACCAGCCATAACCCCTAAGATAAAAACTAGTATTGCTAACAATTTTTTATACATTTTTCTTTTCAAGATTACACTTACAACTATCCAAAACCTGATTGTTTTTCCTCAGCCAAAAATATGTCAAAAATAATTCTATACACAAAATACTCCATTGATTTACCCCAAGACCAAAGTAAACACTACTCCTATCTATACGTAAAAAATCAAGGAAAAATCTGATAATTCCATAGTACATCAGATACCATAAAAAAAACTTTCCAGAACCCAACTGCCAGCGTTTATTTTTCTCAAAAAATACAAGTATTAACCAACCAATCATCACCATTAATCCTTCATATAAAAACAGTGGATGAAAATGTGAAAACTCTTCAAAACCAGCCAGCCTTTTTTCAAAAGGAATAAATATCTTCCATGGCAGATCTGTTGGCAAACCATATAACTCTTGGTTTATCGCATTAGCAACTCGCCCGATTGATTGTGCAACAGGTAATCCAAAAACAACACTATCTAGAAACAAATTTTTTTTAATTAATTTTTTTGAGAAAAAAAGAAAAAGATATAGCCCAATAAATCCTCCAAAAATAGCTCCTAAAATACTTAGGCCACCTTGCCAAACATAAAAAATATCTAATAAATTATCTCTATACAAATAAAAATCTGTCCAAACATGCCAAGATCTAGCACCGATAATCCCACCCACCAAAGTCCAAAAAAATCCTAAAGAAAAAAATCGTTCAGAAATACCAATCGATAGAGCTTTTTTTTCTGCCAATAAAAAACCAATCAAAGTTGCTAGTCCTACAATAAAACCATACCAATGAAACTGCATATTTTTACCATAAATTTATTTACTTATTTATAAAATAACAAAAAAATGAAGAAGTATAAAAAACAAGCTAGTTATAACAAAAATTCCAGACATGTTTTGTTGAGTTGGAGCAATTCTAACTAAAGAAAAATATTTCTTAAAAAAGGTAGTAGGCATTTTTAGAGTTTGATACATTTCTGTAAGCAAAAACAAAAACATCCCACTAATCATCCCTACGGCCAAGAAACTACCAGAGGAAGTAAAAACAAATAAAGCAGTTGGAATTAAAGAAAGCAAATAAAGAGTTGAGTGCGTAACAATAAATTTAGACTGTTTTTTTTCGACTTTTTCAATCTCTTGAACAGCTGTAGCAAATTGGTAATCTTCTTCTGGCTCAGGTGCCAAAATATTTTCATCAATTAAGTTTTTAGTTAAATCAGAATCATCTTGATAAAATTTATATAAATATTCTTCATCTGCAATGATAAAAATAATTCCTAGTAAAACTCCAATCACTAGTTTTACAAAATCCCAGATATCTTTTGTAAAGAAAAAAACTATCAAAAGATACCCTGCAGCCACTATTAAGTGCCACATGTATTTTTTTAATATTTCCATATTTATTTCTTTTTTATCTGAAAGATTAACTGATTTTTCTAAATTATTTTCTTTATTTACATCAATCATGATTTTATCTCCTCTGGAAATTTCAGATTTAATATTTTTTCTACACTAAAATCAACTTTTTCCTTAAAATCTTGATCTGCTTCATAAATACTTTCTAGAAAAACAACAATTTCTTGTAAATCTTCATAAGCAACTTTCTCACCAAAAACAAGCACATCATTTCCAGCCATCACTGCTAACAATGCTGTTTCTGATAAACTTCTTTCTTCCCCATTCTCTTTAGTGGTAATGGCTGACTTCATTTCTAGAGCGTCTGTAAAAATAACAACTTGAGGAAAATGAATCGGAAATGGATCTAAACAAATAGAACTCAAACTACATGGTAGACTTTCTGTTCTTCCTGTAATAACAGTGTGAGCAGACATCACCCCAATATTAGGAAATGATTTAAAAATACTTTCAAATGGAGCTGTATCTTGAGACTCAATATAAATCTCTTCCTGGTTAAAGTGTAAATCTTTGGTCACACTGCCTATACCAGGATAATGTTTTACTACAGATAAAATTCCCTGAGAACCAAAAGCTTGAATATAGTTTTTAGCAGAGGCTAAAGTCTCTGTTTGATCTTCGCAAGCTCTAGATCTCAAAAAAGAACCTGTCCTAGGAGAATCTAATACTGGAGCAAAAACAATATTTACACCTACAGATCTTAATTCCCTTGCAGAATCTTCAAAAAGAGATAGTTTTTTTCCAGTAGATTCTTGACATATCTCCTTCCAACTTGGTAAAGAAATAAATCCTTTTCCACTTAATCTTTGAACTGTTCCACCTTCATGATCTACTGCCACTAACGGGATGTATCCACCTCTAGAAACAGGCAAGCTTTTACTAAATCCTTTCATTGTTTCCATAGAAATTTTAGAACCAAAAACAGTAATAAAACCAGGGCTTGAATCAGAAATATTCTGTAATTCTCCTGCTATAGAAGATTCTTTTATGCTAGATAAAGAAACAGGTAAAGCAATAAGTTGCCAGATTTTTTCTTCTGGAGTTAATGTTTCTAGCTCTAGTTGTAAAGGAGTTTTTGTTGGTTCTAGAATTTCTTCTGCAATAGGTTCATCTTGAGTTCTTATTTTTTCTGCATAACGCAAAAATGGTCTTTGAAAAAAATTATAACCACTAAGAATAACTAAAATAAAAAGGATAATAATAATGTTTCTTGTAGAAGAGTTATTCATATCTAAAAAAGTCCCTTCTCTATCCCTTTATTTCCATTACTTTTACTAGTTTTTTTCTTTTTATTATCAACTTCACCTTGCTCTTTTTCTAGCTTTAACTGCTTCACTTTCCACATAAATAAGCGTGATTTACTCCTAGCATTTGAATCACTTATAAAAGAAAGTGCTCTCTCTAGGATAGCTCTCTTTTCCAACTTTGCCATCCTCATATACAAACCAACTCGCTTTAAATCATCCAATTCTATTGCCAAGCGATAACCAAAATCTTGAAATTCCTGAGTAATATAACCACCTTTATCTTTTAGTTTGAATTTATCAAATAAAGTCCCAGCTGCTTCAAAACCAACTTTTTTCTTGGTTTTTTTTCTTGTTTTAGGCTTGAACTGAGAGAAGAGATCATTTGACATAGAAAATAATAAAATTTACTTACCTTTTTAGGGTATAAATCTATATCTATTCTAGCAGATCAATCCTCATGTTTTTTATTAATCAAGAGACTTAATAAAACTCCAACTCCACCTACAACGAAAAGACCATCCCACTCCATAGAAGAGAAAAGGAAAATACTGGCAAAAATAGCCCAGAAAAGGAAAGAAGCAAAACTAATAATCATTTCTCTATAAGTAAAATAAGAAAAAGCTTCTCTCCCTTTACCTCTATTCATGAGAACTCTATCAAAAAATAACCAATGAAAATTACCAGTAATCTTATCTAGAGAATCAACAATCGCTATAGACCAAAATCCAAGAACTTGAGAACGTAACACCCATAAAAAGGAAAGAACTCCTCCAGAAAGAAAAAATGGTTTTCTACGAGCTTTTGAATCAAGCTTCATACCAATAAAGAGACTCATTATCATCGAAACCAAAAAAGATAAACTGTAAATAATTCCTACTTTTTCTGTATTTCCCAATATCAAAAATATATATAATGGCCAGATATAAATAGAGTTGTCATGAATAGCTTTCCCAAAAATAGACAATCCAAGCTTCCAGAATCTACCATCTCCAAGCCAAAAAGATAATTCTTTGACAGATATAGAGTCTTTTTCATGAGGAAAATCAAGAAAATAAGAAATTAAAGAACCTACTGCTACGAATCCAACACCCACTGTAAAGAGTATTTCATAACCAAAAAGATAAATAATAAAACCACTAAGTGCCGGAGCAATCAACCAAGTTAAATTCAAAAGAACTTGTAAAAACCCAAGATCTTTTCCCATTCTAGATCTACGAGCACCTTTGGATAAAAGAGTATTAAAGCCCCCCCACATCAAAGATGTCGCAATACTATCTGCAGGGATAGCTAACCACAACCAATTAATATTTCCTCCTGCAAAACGTAAAGCAATCAGCTCTACAGCATATGATAAAAAAGACAACATAAAACTTGCAGAGAATCCATATTTTCTCATAAAGTTGCCGGCTGGAATCAATGTGAGGAAAACAAAAGCCCTAGTTAAAGCAAAAAATAAAGAAAGAAGTACAACTCCACTTTGGAAAGATGTTAATCCAAAATTAGAAAAAAATCCTGTCTCTTGTCCGAGCTGAAACAAAAATACAGGTAAGAAAAATAAAGCAAATTTATTTGCCAATTCACGAACAACGCGAATCCCAAATAATAGTTTCATGTTTTTGGAACCATCTATAGAAATTCTAGGAAAATGAAAATGATGAGAATGATTAAAATTAATGTTAGGCATGTTTTTGGCTTTTTAAAAAAAGAAGCTCAGGCTAGTGTAACAAGTCTTGGGCCACTTGCTCAATGACAACTTCTAAAGTTTTTTCTTCTTCTGGTCTAAAAGAAGAAAGCACATAATCAGATCCAGGAATATTTCTATTACCATCCCGACCATCGATTCCTACTCGCAAATGAATAAAGTTTTTTGTTCCAAGATGCTGGTAAATAGAGGCTAAACCATTATGAACTTTGGGACCAACTCCTTTTTGATTTTTTTTAGCTCCCAAAATAACATCAAGATCATCATGAATAACTACTAGATCTTCTTCTGGATCTATTTGAAAATAATCACAAACAGCTCTGACGGCTCTGCCAGATTCATTCATAAAAGTTTGTGGTTTTACCAAAATAAAATCTGTATTCTTTGCTGTTTTTGAAAGAAGTTTTGTAGAATCTTTAAAAGAAAGACCTAGTTTTTCAGCCAAAACATCAGCAACCCTAAAACCAACATTATGTCTTGTTTTTAAATACTTATCACCAATATTTCCTAGACCAACTATAACTTTCATGTGACCAATTGTACCAACCTGCTTTACAATATACGAACATAAAAAAAATAATTATATAAATAAAATTTGTTTTCCATACCTAAATATGCCTAAAAACCCTTTTTTCTCCATAGTTATCCCTACTCTTAATGAAGAAAAATATCTTCCGATTCTATTGGAAGATCTATCTAATCAAACTTTTACTGATTTTGAAATAATTCATGTTGATGGAGATTCAGAAGATCTTACTATTGAAAAAGCAAGTGAGTGGAAAAATAAAATATCTATAAAAACAGAAAAAACAGAAGCTCGTAATGTCGCTTTTCAGAGAAATCTAGGAGGAGAAAAAGCAACAGGACAGTGGATTATTTTCATGGATGCAGATAACAAACTTCCAGAATATTTTTTACAAGGAATTAAATATAGATTAGATGAAAGTATAGAAACAGATCTCTTTACCACTTGGATAAAAGTTGAAGAAAAAACAAGAAAATATCAAACAATAGAAACAGCTATCAATTTTAACCAAGAGATATCTAAAATTATTGGAAAAGAGATTGCTTTTGGAGCTATGATTGGTGTCAAAAAAGAAATTTTTAATAAAATAAAGTTTGATGAAAAACATAAAGTAGGTGAAGATGGGTTTTTTGTTCACTCCGTGATAAAAGCCGGATATAATTTTAGTTTATTTAGAGATCCTACATATTTTTACTCGATGAGAAGAGTTGAAAAAGAAGGAACTTTCAAAATGTTAATTATTGCTTCTCAAATAGCAATAAAATATCTACAAGGAAAAAAATTCACCGAAAAAAACTATGGTTACACCATGAAAGGTGGAGAATACTATGATCAAATAACTACTTCTCCACTAAAAAATATTTTTTCTACAATAGAAGCTGCCTCTGAAAAACAACTTCAAAGAGTAAAACAAATCTTGAATAACTTCAAAAATATTACTTAAATAATTTTTTAAAAAAACTATTGTGACTAAAAATCATCTTAAGATAACGATGGGGATAATCTAAATAAGAAAAGCTTATTTTTTTCCAACGTCTATCTGACACTTCAACTAAAAAATCTGGATCAAAAACAACTTTACCAATATTTTTATCTGTTAAATGGACCGATAAATCTGCATCTTCGTGTACCAAATTATCATCTTTACAGGTAAAATCTTTAACCTTTTCCCAGGCATCTTTTCTAATTGCCATATTGGGACCATAGAGACAATCACTTCCCATAATTTTCTTAAAAGAGGAGTAATACATCTTTCCAGTAATTTTTAATATTCTTTCTAGTTTTTGATCTGCAAAGAAAGTTGCCCCTGAAAAAGCAACTAATTCTGAATCTAATTCAAAGCGTTTTTTTATTCCTTTAACCCAATTTCTAGGAACCAAAGTATCTGCATCTATTCGTCCAAGAATCTGATATTTAGCAGCGTCAAAGCCTTTGTTTCTAGCTGGGATAATTCCTTGTTTTTTTTCTGTCAATATTTTTACTGGAAATTTTTTTGCAAGAGAGATTGTTTTATCTGTAGAATTATTGTCAACAATAATTACTTCGTCTGGTAAAACTTCTTGATCAAAAAGATGTTCTAAACAACTAGTTATATGATTTTCTTCATTAAAAACTGGAATAACTACAGATATCTTCATTTATTTTTATACCTTTATAAAAGTTTTTATTTGTTTTGATAATTCATTGGGATTATTAAATGGAATTACATGACAATCATTTGGAAAAATAACCAAATTAGAATTTTCAATATTTTCATCTAGATGGTGTGCTTCTGATAGAGAAATTACTTTATCTTTAGCCCCATGAATGATAAGTGTAGGAGTAGAAATATCATTAAGCAAATAATCATAATTTACTAAAAACATATGACTAAGAACTGCAAGATATGGTTGGAGTGTTGTGTAATATATATCAGAAATAATTCTCTTAATATTAAAATCACTTGTTCCAGAAAATTTTTCAAAAGATATTCTTTTAGTTTTTCCCAAATTTATTGGTAACTTAAAAAACATCTTTATTAAAAAACCAAAAAATCTAGAATATTTATAAAATATAGTATTAAAAAATGGCTTAGTACTAGTAGCAACAAGAATAACTTTTTTGGGCTTTATTTTTAGTTGTTGAACTACTTTCAAAATAATTGTCCCACCTAGACAATGACCAACTAAAATAAAGTTTTTTATGGGGTGAGTTTCTAAAAATAACAAAATATCTTTAACAAAAAAATCAATATTATAATCAGAAATATTCTTTGGACAATCTGATAAACCATGAGCTCTCAAGTCAAAAGTAAGCGTACGATAACCCTTATTTTGAAAAAATAAAACTTGTTTATCCCAAGCTCTCAAATTTCCACCAAAACCATGAATAAAAACAATAGTTTCCTTTTTATTTTTTTCTCCACCAAGTTCATAGAAAATTTTTGTTCCATCAAATGAAATAAAAAAACTATCATTTTGGGGTTGTTGTTTTTCCATGATTACTTCAAATGACTAATACTAGATAATTCCTCGACAGTTGTAGCTTGATCTACCTTTTTATCATCCCTAAAACGAACCAAACGAGGAAAACGCAAAGCTTTCCCTAAATTTTCTTTAGTTTTGCCAGCAGCATGAACCTGAGACTTGGTAATCTCATCCGCTGCAATCTCTACAACCAATCCTGGTTCTACCCAAACATCTGGATATAGATTTTTGTGAACTATATATTCTGAAGGCTTTATATCAGCTATTGATTTTCCAGAACTATTTTCTACTACCAAATTATCTGTTCTTTTTCTAAATTCTCTAAATTGATCATCTGTAAGACCTGTACCAACCTTTGCTACAGTCTCTATTTTTTTGGTTTTTTCATTAATAACTCCTGCCAAAAACGCTCCCAAACCAAAAGCTGCCCTCTTTCCTCTTCCTCTGTAATACCCCATTACCACACAATCCAAAGTATCATTTAACTTTCCCTGCTGACCCTCTACTTCCTTGATTTTTACCCATCTCCAGCCTTTACGACCACTCTTATAAAGAGAGTCGTGCTTCTTCATTACAGCCCCTTCCAAACCTAGAGCTAATTGTTCTTCATGGAACTCTCTTAGTTGTGTGGCATCAGTTGTGACGATAAAAGGTGTTGGAATAAAAATAGTTGCTTTTTTTGTTAGTTTGGCCAATGTTTTCTTTCGTTCTTCCAGTGGAACATTCAATAAAGATTCTTCATTTATAGATAAAACATCAAATACATAAAAATGCACTGGTATCTCTGCAGCTTTTTCACTAACACCATGTTTTCTTCTTCTAGTAGATGTTTCCTGAAAAGGAAGAATTTCACCAGTCTCTTTACTAATACCCACTACTTCCCCATCTAGAATACAACTCTCACAATCTAGCTCTACCAAAGCTTCTAACAACTCTGGAAACATATGAGAAGTCTCTTCTAGATTTCTAGTAAAAGATCTGACTGAATTTGTCTTTTTATCTACATGAATCTGTACCCGCAACCCATCATACTTGGGCTCTGCAATCACCTTATCCATTTTTTCAATAATTTCCTGAGCTGAGTTAAGTCTTTGACATAAAGCAGGAACCACAGGAATTCCAGATGTAGTTTGGTATTTTTCTATCAAAAACTCATTACTCTCTGAATCCTTCAAATACATCTGTGCCAAAATACCCAAGTCTGCTTTTCTTTGAAAAAGTTCCTCTAGAATTTTTGAGTCTTCTTTGGATCCTATTTTTGCCCAGGATAAAGCATCCAATATGGTCATTGTAGAAAACCCTAACCGGAGTTTACCAACAACTATTCTGCTCACAAAACGAATAGAAACAGGATCTAGAGTTTGTAGAAGTCTGAGCAACTGATTAGTTTTTCTTTCTTGAGATCCAGATCCAGAGTCTTGGGCTATCTTTTTGAGATCTTCATAGACATCTAGAATTTCTCTATTTTCAGTTTTTGAATTTGTAGATTTTTTTTCTTTTGCTTCATAGATCTTTGTAAAAACTTCTTGAGCAACCTCTCCTACATCACCCATTTTTTTATACATCTCATTAACTTTTTTTTCATATAAATCATCAGTAGTTTCATCAAATAAATTGGAAATAGGTAATCCTTCTCCATAGATATCTGGATTCTGTGCCATTTCCTGCACTAGAACACGCAAGACCATTTTTGCCGAAAGTTGAAACTCAAGAGATTTATATTCTGGAACAAGCCTTCCTAATGATAAATAAATAGCAAAAGGGATTTCTTCTTTATTCAAAAGAGAAAAAAGTTCTGATAGTTGTGAGGTCATTCCCAAACGAGAAGGTGTTTGTTCTGTTTTGAGTAAGTATTGTGAGAATTTTGAAAAAAGCATATGTAAGTAGTTTCAGATTCTACTAGATTTGTGGTGGAGAGTCAGGGAGAGAAAAATAAAAAAATATTAAGCCTATATTGTTTTATGATATAATATTTACTTCTTATTTTTAATAAAAGAGAGAAAAATAAAAATGTCTGAAAAAAAAGAATATGATTCAAATGACACAAGACCAGCTTGGCAACAGCTAAATGATGAGAGACCAGAAAAACAAGTTGATCCTTTAACACCAGAACAAACACAGAAAGCAGAAACATCTTTTGCTGAAGTGGTTGCCCAATCTGTTATTAAACAATTAAAAAAATAAACCAAAAATGAATAAAGAACTATCACAAAAATTACTAGAACAAGCTTTTGGATTCACCTCTAATAAACCTGATCCAGAACCAGCTCCTCATCCAGATTCCACAGAAAGACCTAGCGGAGGTGACCATCCTATTCCTAAGGAAGAAGACTAAACCAATCTTCAAAACCTCTTCAAATGAATAAATACCTCAAAATAACTCCCCCTGAAATAAAGAGAGCTATTTATGATTCTTTTCAAAATAAAAAAGAAGGTTTTCTTCAACAAGACCTAATAGAATTAATGAAAGAAGAATTTCCTATTCTTCTAACAATAATGGCTACTCAACTAGATAAACTAGAAACAATCTTAGAAAATTTCTTTGAAAGAAAAAATGGAAAAATATAATTATAGAAAATTGACTCCAGCCGAAGAAAAAAAATACTTTCAATATTGGAGAGATAAAATCACTGGACCAGAAAAGAAAAGAGTTGGGAAAAAGTTTAGAAAAAAACTAACAATCCTAGCAAAAAATGGAAAAAGTGAAAAAGGTATCCCTGCCTACATCAAAGAATAATGAACCCCTTTGGTCACACCTTCTTTTTTCACTACACCTTTTTTGATCAAATCCCGCACATCTCGTAAAATAGTATCTACAGAAATATTGGGTAAAACCCTTTGAGCATCATCCGATGTCATCTGACCTTGATTTTGTAAAAGCTCCAATAAAATAATCTGTCTCTCAGAGAGAGCAACTTGTTTTCCTAGCTCTTTTTTTAGTTTCAAATCTTTGGAGAGCTTCTGAACTTGGTGTTTTACTTTATCTATCTCGACAGCTAATCCATAACAAAAGTACTCCATCCAAAAAGTCATATCAGAATCTGCTTTTTGTTGAACAGATAAAAGTGCTTTGTAATATTGATCTACATCATTATCAAAATACTGTTCTATAGAGAAAAATCTCTTAAAATCATATCCAAGTAAATATAAAACTAAAGTTGCAAAAGCTCTGGCTGTTCTACCATTTCCCTCTACATAAGGATGAACATAAACTAACTGATAGTGAACAATAGCAGCCTTAAAAATAGGATGAATATGAACATTTACTGGATCATTGAGCCAAGAAAATAGTTCAGAAATAAGAAAAGGCACTTCAACAGAAACAGGAGGACGAAAAACAACTTCTCCAGCCCCGACTCCCTGAACAATCACTTGTTTTTGACGAAATCCCCCAATATGAGAATCTTCTTCCAAAAGGCCTTTCATAGTCAGAGAATGAAGGGTATGAAGAGTTTCCAAAGTAAACTCTGGTTTTCTTCCCATTATTTTTTGTTGATCTATCCACATTAATACATTACGATAATTGATTACTTCTTGGATATCTCTTTCTCTGGCAATAACACCTGTTTTTTCAGAAATTTCTTTTGTATCAAAATCTCCTTTAAGATGAATTACTTGAGAAGCTTGCTCTGCACTAAGATCATTTCCTTCTATTTTTGTACCAAAATGAACAGTCCTTGTAAGAGCTTCGTCACGAAACTTTGCTTCCCAAGAAGGAACTAAAGGAGCGCTATCAATCAAGGCTTTACTGGCCTCGATGCTAGCTATATATGTCAATAAATTATGAGTAATCTGAAAAGATGGCTGATACATTTTGATAGTATTGTAGAATAATTTCTGCATAATTTGCAAGGAATTTATAATAATTCTCTGAAAATATCTTTAATTACCTATAATTACTTAATTACTCCCTTTACTTTTTATCTAGTATAATGATCAGATATGTCAAAAATAGATGCTCCAGCAACAATTCAAGAAATGCCTTTAGTTATTATCAAAAATATGGTTGCTCTAGCTACCAGTGGCTTTGGTGTTGTTGTTGCTCTGGCCTGGAATGAAGCTATTAAAACAAGTGTTCAAACATACATTGCTCCAATTCTTGGAGAAAATAGTGGTGTAATTTCACTATTTATCTATGCAATTATCGTTACATTTTTGGCTGTGATAGTTACTATGCAACTAGCCAAAATTCAAAAATCTCTTGAGGAAGTTAATAACTCTATCCTGAATAACAAACCTCAAAATAATAAAAATACTGCTACAACTAAAAATAAAAAATAAAATACATGACTTCTCAAGATTCTATTGACCTACATTTTAAGAAACTTTTTCTTTCAAACCCAGACTCACATAAAGGTGAAAATGGAAAACTACTCATTATTGGGGGTTCAGAACTTTTTCATGCTGCTAGTAAGTGGAGTTTGGATACTGCTTCAAAAATAGTAGATATGGTTTTTTATTCTTCTGTTCCAGAAAATAATGAATTAATAACTTTGGCCAAAAAAAACTTTTGGAATGGAATAGTTATTTCTAGAGGAGATATTGAAAAATATATTGAAGAAGCAGATTGTGTATTAATTGGGCCTGGAATGGATAGATCTACTGACACAGAAAAAATCACTAATGACCTATTATCCAAATATCCAGATAAAAAATGGGTGATTGATGCAGGTGCCCTACAGATGATAGATATAAAACTTTTGAATAAAAATCATATTATTACTCCTCATAAAAAAGAAATGATTTTGTTACAAAAAAATGGTTTTGATAAAGAAAATTTCCAAGGGACTATTCTACTAAAAGGAAAAGTAGACACTATAACTTCCCAACAAGAAAAATTAGAAATAACTGGCGGAAACTCTGGCATGACCAAAGGTGGAACTGGAGACGTCTTGGCTGGATTAGTTGCTTCTTTATATTGCAAAAATGATGCTCTCACTTCTAGCGTGGTAGGAAGTTTTGTAAATAAAAAAGCAGGAGATATATTATTCGAAAAAGTCGGCCCTTATTTTAATACTTCTGATTTAGTAGAGATAATTCCCAAAGCTCTGTGGGATCAACAACAGCAAATTTACAAAAAAATTCAATAAATTTATATTATAAGCATGAATACTAGTATTATGGGATAAATAATATTATAATGCATAAGCATTATCATAATTTTGGTAATGTAAATTCAATTGATCAGGAGGATCAAAATGGAAATATATTTTCTTGTTGGACTCTTCTTGGTGATTATGGGATCAGGCATCCTATTATTTCGCCATTGGAAGAAAAAAAATACAAGCTGGCTGGATGAAGTAGCTCCTAACTACGAAACAGAGACTACAATTCCTGAAAATACAAGCTGGCTAGATGACGCAACAAAAGAATAAGCATCTTTTAGAGATGCACCCCGCTGTTTCAGCGGGGTTTTTTTATTTTCTATTAAAATAGAAAAAAGAAAATTCTAATCATATCAAAGAGAATTTAAGATAAAATATGCTGAATTTAGTCTTTATAGCTAAATTTTTTTACCAAATCTATAAACTAATAACAGCCAACCCTTTTACTTTCTTTTTCAAAAACTCTTCTGTCTCTTCATTCGCTGTCGTAATAATAGTTTGATATTTTCCAACTAACTCCAGAACCATATTTTGAGCTTCTTCATCCAACTCAGAAAAAATATCATCCAAAAGAAACAATGGTTTTTGGTCTTGAGCCTTTTCTACAAACTGTAGCTCACCTAACTTTAACCACAAAACACCTAATCGTTGTTGTCCTCTAGAACCAAAAGCAGAAACATCTCTATTCTTGAGCTTATCACTAGCAAAAAGTACTTGAAAATCATCTTTGTGAGGCCCCTTCAAAAAATGACCAGCAGCAATAGCTCTATCACGATGAGAATCCACTTCTTCCTGATTTATTTCTGAAATTACATATTTAACATTAAAATCAAAAGGGAAATCTACCGTTCTGAGGAAACTAAAAAATAATTGTCTTTTTTCTTGAAGATAAATACCATGTTTTACTAACATCATTTCCCAATATTTCAACACAGATCTAGGTTGGGTACCTTCTCTGACAAACTCCAAAAACTTATTTATTCTCTTCAAAGCCTGATCATACATATGAAGAGATTGAGCATAAGAAGGATCTGTTGTGGATAAGATAGAATCAATAAAAGATCTTCTTCTGCCTCTGGAACCTTCTATTAATCTCATATCTTCTGGTCTAAACACCACAGAAAAAAACTGACCTACAAAGTTTTTCTTTCTTTTCTTGGCTCCATTCAAGGAAAAATGTCTTTTAAGAGTTCTTTTTCCCTGCAAAATTCCTCTAGTAAGAGTTACTTCCAAAATATCACCACTGACCTTACCTCCAACTCTCCCCAACTCTTTATCAAAAGAAATCATTTCCTCTATCACAGAGGCTCTAAAACTATCTCCATGTGATAAAAGATTAATGCCTTCTATTATAGAAGTTTTACCAACTCCATTTTTACCAGACAAGAGAGTTCTTTCTGAAAAAGAAAACTTCTTTTGCGAAAAAATTCGAAAATCTTGGAATAATATTGATTCAATTATTTTCATAAATTTTTATAATCTAATAAACACTACCTAATTTATTGCTTTTTCTCCAAGCATACCAAAAACGAAAAAATAAGTAGAACAAAACCATTTGCCATAAAATACAAAAGTAAACTATCCAGTATTTAATAAAAACAACCCAATTACTATCCAAAAATAGAAAACCATATTGACCAAACTCACCTAGTATCAATCCTAATAAGTAAATAAATAACAAACAAAACACAGGAAAGAAAATCAGTATTTTAAACAATTTTTTCTTTACCAAAAACTGAACTGTTTGGTATGGATGAAAGAATAATCCTTGAATAACCTCAAACATTGCATAAATTAATGAAAAAAACCAATAAGCTGACTTCATCTTCGAAGGAAAAACTAGCTTTAATTTTTTACTTTTCATTATTTCAGTAACCCAACTTTAATAGCTGATAACAAAGCAGAAAAAACAACGATAAATTTCAAAGTATTCCTAACAAAAACACTAGATAACGCACCAATTTTGTCTGGCAACAAATGATTTTTCTCAAGAATAGATTGTTGAAATGCTTCTTTTTCCAAAAGTTTTAAAAATTGTTTTTCTTCCATTTATTTTTTCCCAAAAAGTATCACTAATATTAAAACTATGATCCTTTTACTAAAACAGGAGCCTCTTCATATATTTTCCTAAACTCAACTCTAGCTCTAAACAAATCTGATTCCACAGATTTTACTGTTTTTCCAAACAAAGAAGCAATTTCTTTCACTCTTTTTTTATCAACATACTTCAATAACAGAAGCTCTCTTGTCTCTTTTTTCATTTTACCTAGAGTAATTTGCACCATTTCAGAAATTTCTTGAGAACTTTTCAAAGGATTTTGTAAAATTTCATCAAAAAGAGGAATTGTTTTTAAAGCTTTTTTTGCATATTTTTTGCGATAATAATCAGCTATCTCATGTCGAAGAATACTAACCATCCAAGTTTTTAAACGAGACTCTCCTCGAAACAAAGGAAGTTGCCTTAAAGAATTAATAAATGTTTCTTGAACAATCTCTTCTACGTCTGTAAAGTTAGAAACTTTTTTCAGAGTAATAGCCATAAGATATGGAAAAAAAATGGTATACCAATCTTTAACTTTATTTTTATCTCCTTCACGAAGACCTTTTAAAAGTAATTGCTCTGCTTTTATAGAAAATGATTTACTAGACTCCATTGTTTCCTGATATAATATCATCTACATGATCAGTTCACTAATTGCACAAAACACAGGCGCTGGTGGCTTAGAGTTGGGATCAACCCTAAAACTCAGTAATGGAACTCCAGTAAAAGATGTCTATCAAACCCCAGCTGACCTTGTAAACCTTATTGTTCCAAACATGTTTGTTCTTGGAGGAGTTATTATTTTTGGAATGTTAATTCTTGCTGGATATAAATATATTCTGAATACTTCAAAAGGAACTCAAGAAGCTTATGAGATATTCAAAAATGCAGTCATTGGTTTTGTAGTCATGTTTTCCGCTTATTGGATAGTTCAAGTAATAAAACTAGTCACAGGAGCAGACATTCCTTTATAAAAAAACGTAAAGGTACTACAATAATCAGATACAAATGAAAAAACTCACTAGATTTATACTAACAACTCCACTTTTTTTAACTATTTCCAGTGTTATAAATGCTCAATCACCTCCCTCTGGTAGTAGTGTTTTTGGAACAATAAACCCACCGGCTGGTGTAGATAAATACAACGCAGCTAGTTCTGGAGGAATTGGTTTAATACTTTTTGCTTCAAATGGAATTAAAATTGCAACCACTGTAGCTGGAGTATGGGTTATGTTGAACTTTATTCTAGCTGGCTGGAAATATGTTGTTTCTTCTGGAGACTCCAAAGCTCACTCAGAAGCTACTACAATGATGACTAACAGTGTCATTGGTCTAGCAATAATTGTTGGTTCTTACACGATAGCTGCCATTTTTGGACTAATCTTCTTTGGAGATGCTACATACATTCTCAACCCACAGTTAGAAGGAGTAGGAATTTAATATGTTACCAATATTTTCTTTGATCACTCAAAATAAAAAAATAGATCTTGGTGGATTTACTCCTCCTACAGATGCTTATAGTAAAGATTCTGGTGCATCAGTAGATGGAGCTGAAGCTTTAACAAATCTAGAACTTTTTATCTCTAATATTATTGGTTTTATGACAGCTCTTGGTGGAATTTTCTTTGTAATTTACTTTGTACTTGGTGCTTTTGAGTGGATAACTAGTAGTGGAGATAAAGGGAAACTCGAAACTGCTCGTAATAAAATGGTAAATGGAGCTATTGGAATGGTTCTTCTTGTTGCAGCTTATGGAATAATTGGTTTATTGGGAAGTTTTATCGGAATAGATATGCTAAATCCAGCAGAACAAATTAACCAGATATACGAAACTATAAAATAAACTAAAAAAAGGTTTGGTAAATATAAAAACCTTTAAAAGAAAAATTAAGATCAAAATGAAAAAAAAATCAGCTCTTTTATCTCTCAGTCTCTTTATTAGCAACTTTTTCTTGTTTGCAAAAAACTCATTTGCAGAATTAAGCAATCCTGTTGTTGAGGGAAGTTTGGGCAGTGGTTCTAGTGAAGCAGCAGAAGGAACTACTTTTGCTACTTATTTTGTTTTCTTTTGGAATGCCTTGATAAGCATTGGTGCCATTATGGTATTAATCTTTTTTATCTGGGGAGCTATTGAATGGATTTCCAGTGGTGGTGATAAAGGTAAAGTAGAAAATGCCAGAAATAGAATCACCCAAGCAGTAATTGGTTTGATTATTCTAGTAGGTTCTTATGCAATCATTGGCTTTATCAGTGAAATATTCTTTGGAGAAGCCTTTAATGTCTTACAAATTAGTATTCCAGAAGCGGTTTAAATTATGTCTCAAAAAATAGCTGCAACTATAGATATAGCTGGACAAGCAGCTAGAGCTGATCTTCCAGGAGCTGGAAGCAGAAATCCTCAAGATGGTTTTGGTAATTTATTAAGTGGTCTTATGAGTGGAGCTATGGTAATTGCCGCAATAATGGTACTTCTCTACCTCATTTGGGGAGCAATCGAGTGGATCACTAGCGGTGGAGACAAAGGAAAAGTAGAAGCAGCTAGATCCAAAATTACAACAGCTGTAACTGGAATTATTGTTCTTGCTGCAACGACTGCTATCTTTATGATAGTTCAACAATTATTGGGTATTTGTGTACTTAGTATTGGTAGAGGAAGTTGTTAAAAAGAAAGAAATTATGGACAAACCACATATTGATATTTTTCAAGAAATTGAAACTAGAAGAACTGAATTAAGTGTTGCTATAGAAGAAACCGTCGCTCCAATAAATAAGTTGCTTGGTAAAAAAATTGCTAAGAAAATACTAATGATGAATTTTGGAAAATCAACTTTAGAAAATTGTCAAAAAAAAGATGGAATTGGAGGATTAAATCAAAAAGAAGGAATAGTTCAACAAGCTGATGAATTTAAAGATGATAAAACTCAAAAAGTTATTTTTAAAAGAATAATAAGAAGTCGTAAAGATGATCACTCAACTAATGTAGATATTACTAGTACTGAAGAGCAATATAAACATAAAGCTGATAATCAAATTTTTTCTGGTGATCTTGAAACCAAATTTGAACTATCAAAATCAGAGAATGGAACAACTATAAATATGATAGTTCCATTAGAATTATTCCTCGGAGAAACAGAATTAGACTCAGAATGGACAATTCCAAAACTAAGAGAACAGTATCCATCATTAGATAGAGTCCTTAAAGAAAAGAGAGAGATTGACCAAAATGGGATATTATCCTGGTGTAAAATAGAAATTGAAATAGAAGATGGAGAAGCTGTTTTAAAAAAATTAGAAACAAAACATATAAAAAAGAAACCTTTTGCAAAAATAAGAAGAGCTTTTTTAAAAGATAAATTTTCTTCTTCACACAAATTATTTCTCAATGTTTATACAGATCATATAAACAATGAAACTCATGAAGAAGGATTAAAAGGAGTACTATTAAATCAAAAAGCACCTGAAGGATGGTCTATTTTTACCGGAGATTTAGAAGAATAAAAACCTTTTTGACCTAAGCCATAAAAACTTGATATAATAACAATAAGGAATTTTTTAATAAGAAATTAATAATAAGGATAAATATGAATAAAATTCAAAAATTTGCACTCTCAACAGGGATCTCCTTGAGTAGTCTTGCAGCCGTGGCTCTACCAGTAGCTGCTGCTACAAAGATAACTAATACTAATGTAGATCCTGGAAAAGGCTTTGCTACAGATTTTGGAGGCATGATTAATGGTCTTCTTAGTTTTGTAATGGTTATCGCTGCTCTATTGGTCTTCATGTACCTCATCTGGGGTGGAATTGAATGGATCACAAGTGGTGGTGATAAAGGTAAAACAGAATCTGCAAGAAACAAAATTACTTCTGCGATCATTGGACTCGTAGTTGTTGCTGCTTCATATGCTGTCCTTACACTAGCTCTTAACTTCCTAGGCTTCACTGACCTCAATGATGTCTTCACAACCAAGACTATTGATGGAAAATAAGCTTTTTAAATAAAGAAATTAAAAACCCTGCCTTAAAAAGCAGGGTTTTTTGTTACCAAGATTCTCATGTATAATAAATCTGCACCCTTAAAGACATCATTAATAAAGAAATAAATATGACCTTTTTCCAAAAAATCTCAAAAAAAATCACAATCCTATCTACAACTATTGGATTATTCATCTTCTCTGCTCTACCAGCTCAAGCTCAAAGCTCTGCTTGGCAAGGAGTTTGTGTTAGTGATAAAGATGCTGATGTAGCAACTCTACAGGGTTTGCAATGTTTACTAGCTAATATTTTGGGTGTTTTTCTTACTACTATAGGAATTGCAGCCTTCTTAATGTTAGTTGTTGGTGGATTTAGACTTTTAATATCTGGAGGAAATACTACTCATGTAGACAAAGCAAAAAGCTCAATTACTTTTGCCATTGTAGGATTAGTGGTTGCACTCAGTGCTTTTGTTATCTTGAATCTTGTTGCAGAATTTACAGGAGTTCAAACTATTTTGAATTTTGTAATTCCTACTTCTGATAAGCAGTGGTAATAAATTCAAGAAAACTACTTTCCAAACCGTCTCTGCCTATCATTTAGTTCCAAAATAGCTTTTTCTAGATCTTTTTTACCAAAATCAGGCATCAAAGTATCTGTAAAATATAATTCTGAGTAATTACATTGCCATAAAAGGAAACCTGATAAACGCTGATCACCTCCTGGTCTAATAATCAGATCTGGTTCTGGCATATCAGCTGTATCCAGATATTTAGAAAAATCTTCTGCAGACAATTTATCTGTAGAAAGTTCTCCTGTTTTTACTTTTTTACTTATTTTTTCTACAGCTCTCAAGATTTCATCTCTTCCACCATAATTAAGAGCAAAATTAACCGTTAATTTATTATTATTCTTTGTTTTTTCTTGCCAAAGAGTCATATTCTCCTGAATATCTTGATCAAAACGAGAAATATCCCCTATTGTTTGAATTTTTACCCCAAGTTCATTGAGTTCTTTCACCTGAACATCAAAAAGCTCTCTAAAAAGACTCATTAATGCTTTTACTTCTCTAGGATTTCTATTCCAGTTTTCTGTACTAAAAGCCCACAAAGTAAGATAAGAAATATCAAAATCTATAGCTGCTTTGACTACTCTTTCTATCCCCTCTCTAGCCATTTTTTGATGACCAATGATAACGTCTAGACCTTTTTTCTTGGCCCAACGTCTATTTCCATCCATAATAATAGCTATGTGTTTTGGTGTTTTCATATATTAATTAGTCGCAAAAAATAGTAAAAATCCTGCAAATAAAATACAAACTAGTTTTTTAATTTTATATATCTTGAATTTATTGAAACTTTAAGCCAACTCTAAACAACACCCTCCAGAGGAAAATCATGATACAATACTCTTTATATATGGATAGCCGTTACGATCACCTTACAACAGAAGAATCTTTATATAAAGCTTGGGAAAAAGCTAATGCTTTCTCACCAGAAGTTTCTTCTGAAGTTGTAAATAATTCTGATACAGCTAATTCAGAAAAAAACAAAAAAACTTTTACAATCATAATGCCACCACCTAATGCTAATGATCCTCTTCATATTGGTCATGCTATGTTTTTGACTATAGAAGATATCTTAATTCGTTTTCATAGAATGATGGGAGATAAAACTCTTTGGCTTCCAGGAACAGATCATGCTGGAATAGAAACTCAATTTGTTTTCGAGAAAAAACTAAGAAAAAAGAAACAAAGTAGATTTCAATTTGACCGAGACACTCTCTATAAAATGATCTGGGACTATGTTCAAGAAAACTCTGATATTGCTGTAGAACAAATGAAAAAAATAGGTGCGAGTGCAGATTGGGATAGATTTACTTTTATGCTTGATAAAAAAGTAGTAGATCAAGTAATAGAGACCTTTTTCAAACTTAATACTGACAAACTTCTTTATAGAGATGAACAATTAGTCAACTACTGTACTCATTGCGGAACTAGTTTTTCAGAACTTGAAGTTGTTTATAAAGACCAAACTTCTCCACTCTATTATGTCAAATATCCTCTAGTAGAAAATCCTTCAGAATTTCTAGTGGTAGCTACAGTTAGACCAGAGCCAATCTTTGCAGACACTCACCTCGCTGTAAATCCAACAGATAAAAAAAACAAACACCTGATTGGAAAAAAAGCTATTAATCCTTTGACCAAAGAAAAAATGGAAATTATTGGAGATGAGTTTGTAGATCCAGAATTTGGTACAGGAATTGTGAAGCTAACTCCAGCTCATGATGCAAATGATTTTAAAGTTGCCAAAGAACATAATTTACCTCTTCATCAGGCTATTAATCTCCAGGGAAAAATTACTGCAAAAGGTGGTAAATATGCTGGTATGAGAATCAAAGCAGCTAGAGAAGCTGTCGTTAAAGATCTCCAAGAAAATGGTCTTATAGAAAAAATTGATGAAAACTACAATAACAGAATAAGTACTTGTTACAGATGTAAAAGACCCATCGAACCACTACTTCTTCCACAGTTTTTTATCAAAGTAAAACCTCTTACAGAACCTGTTCTAGAATCACTAAAAAATAAAGAATTTACAGTTCATGGAGCAGGTCATGACAAGATTCTAAAACATTGGCTAGAAAACCTTCGTGACTGGAATATTTCACGCCAAATAGTCTGGGGAATAAGAATTCCTGTTTGGTACTCTGCTTCAGAAAATCCAGAGATAATGGTAAGCTTTTTAAATAAAGAAAATGAAAAAGTACATGGAAAATTAGGAGAAATTATTAAATCTGGAGTTAAACTGGAAACCATAAAAAAAGGACTCCAAGAACTCAGAGCTCCTATGGAAGCAAAGTTTATTGTCGATACAGATTCTCCGGGAGAAGAATATCTGCAAGAAACAGATACTTTTGATACTTGGTTCAGCTCTGCTCAATGGCCTTTCACCACACTAAAAAAAGAGAAAAACAATGATTTTGAAGAATTTTATCCTACCCAAGTAATGGAAACAGGATATGACATTCTCCCCTTTTGGGTCATGAGAATGCTCATGATGGGTAAGTATGTCACAGGCCAACTTCCTTTTACTGACGTTTACCTTCACGGCCTCGTAAGAGATCAAAAAGGACAAAAAATGAGTAAGAGTAAGGGAAATGTGGTCAACCCACTAGATATAGCCGAAAAATATGGGTCTGATGCTCTTAGAATGGCTCTTGTGATTAGATCGTCAGCTGGTTTGGATAAATCAATGGGAGATCAAGATTTTAGAGCAATGAGAAACTTCTCTAATAAAATCTGGAATGCTTCTAGATTTGTTCTAGAACACCTAGATCTTTCTCAAGAAGGTGAAGAAAAAACAAATATTGAGTTCGATGAGAAATTAGAAAAAGTAGTGGCTATTATTACTAAAAACCTCAATAAATTTCAAATAGGACTTGCCGCAGAAACTATTTACAACGAGTTTTGGCATTGGTTCTGTGATGAACAAATAGAAACAGCAAAAACCGGAAAATTGGCCGGTGAAAAGCTAGTTTATGGACTCAAGACATTTATAACTCTCCTCCACCCTTTTGTGCCTTTTGTTACAGAAGCTGTCTGGCAAGAGATGTATCAAAAAAAAGTAGTAGAAACACCACTATTGATTACTACTTCCTGGCCAAACAAAAACTTGTCACAATAAGCTCATGAGTTATTTTATCTTGATTACTAGACTTTTAATATCACTTTTTTTTAATTTTAGTATTTTCTTTCTAGAAAAATTCTTTATTAATAAAAAGTTCTTATGGCTCAATGGTTCGCTCAGTGTTTTTGCTGCTTTGTTTTTTTTGGTTACTTTATTCTCAAAAACTTTTTCTCCACCAGAACACCCAGCTTCTTTACCTATTTCTTTTGAAAAAGCTACTTTTTTAGAAAATCAAGAAATCAAGAGATTATTTATAACTACAGAAGAAGCAACCAAAATTCTAGAAACAAATGAATCAATATTAGAGAAACAAGAGTTTTTGCCTCAAAGCTATGTCATAAATATGGCTGTTTTATCTCAAGTAACAAAACAATACAAAAAAGCGGACTATTATTTTAAAACAGCCCGCTATATTGATCCAAATATGGATATTTTTCAGTAATATAAAATCACTAAAAAGAAAATTTATTCTTTTTTAGGTTCTTCTTCAGAAGATTCTGGTTTATCTTCTTTGGTTTCTTCATCTGTTTTTTCAGCACCTTCTTCACCTTCAACTATTTCTTCTGGTTCTTCGATAACTTCTTCTTTTTGTCCTTGAACAATAACTAGTGGTTCATCTTCTCCACTATCTCCAAGAATTAAAGTTACTTTGGTAGGATCAAAGTCCAAATCTTTATAAGTAATTGTTTGACCGATTTCTGTTAAGCTCTCTGCAGAAAATACAAATTTTTCTGGAAGATCTGTTGGTAAAGCTTCAACCTCTACTGAGTCTTTAACAATAACAAGAGTTGCCTCTGCCACATCGAACTCACCTTCTATCTCAACTGGAATTTCTGTAGTAACTTTTTCTTTCAAACTTACTTGATGAAAAGAAGCGTGAATATATTTTCCAGAAATAGGATCTATCTGAACTTCTTCAATAAGAACAGGACGTTTCTTTGTTTCACCATCAACAGCCATATAAATAAGTCCACTCTCCCCGACTTCATTATATAGGTTTAGAAAAGCTTGAGCTTCCATCTGAATAGCCAAAGATTTTCCTTCACCAAAGATATTAGCTGGAACAACTCCAGATTTACGAAGTGCTTTGAGCTTCATATCTCCTCTAGTTTGAACTGTAAAATTAGTTTGAGTCATTTTATTTCTTTCTTTTATTAAAAATCAATTATTATTCTTTATATCGCTTTTTTATTTCAAAAAAACCAGGCGTACATTGTATCATACCTTTACTGGAGTTATAACCAAAAATAATCTTTAAGAAAATATAAATGCTAACTATGTATAAATATATCAATCTATAAAACAAAACATTTGGCGAAAATATTTATTGTTTTAATTGATACATCGCTCTAAATACTATAGAGAAATTAAACTCACGTGAAATTAAATTTAGCAAATAGAGACAAAAAGAAAGATTTTTTACTCAAGTAAAGACTATTTTTAATACTGATTTTAATAGTCCGCGTCAGGTTAATGTCAGATTAGTATGATATAAGCAAATGGATTTAGAATTCAAATTCTAAAAACCTGAAATAAAACTGAAATATATTTAACAAAATTAGTTTTAGTTAGTAGAGATATCTCCATGAATAGACTAGATAAAACTCCACTAAAAAAACTTTAAAAACACCTAGAACTAGGTTTAATTATGTGATTAGATCTATAAAATATTTAAAATAAAAATAACTTAAATTCAGAAGATTAAAAAAAGGAATATAAAGATTATCTATTCTGCAAACTTACTCCAACAAAATAATGATCATCTTCAGAAGAAATAAACTCCAAAGTATCCCCTACCAACTCCCCTTGTGGAGCAATTAAAGTAGGTTTTTTGCCAGGAAAATATAAAGTTGTTTGTAGTTGGTCTCTTTCAATACCTGGTTGTTTTTGGTCAAATAAAAGGAATGAAAATGGTTCATCAGAGACCTTTTCTGTTTCATAAGTATATTGAACAGTGATGATTGAATCTTTAGGCACTTCAACAGGAATACCCACAACCTTTCTTTCTTTATCCACATAGACACTTGCTAGTCCCCCATCAATCTTTTTACCATCAACCAGAACCTCTTTAGGCTGAGTGTTTTTACCAGATATAAACCTGAGATACATTTTATAACTTCCTAGAGGCCATCCATCAGATTTTGCTGTATTTTTATAAACAATAGTTCTCACGTGGCTAATATTCTTTCCTGTAAAATCAATTCTTTCTTGAATATCTCTGTGTATATACTCATTTACTCTGTTCAAACCAATGTTAGTTTCTATCTGGTACATTTGATTTACGATACAATTAGTTTGAGGAAATCGTTGTGGACAAACTGGGGAAATCACTTCTCCATTCCAGCCGAGTTCTTTTAATATTTTTGAGTTATTTTCATCAAAAATACTCAATAAAATGTTCTTTTTCTCTAAACCATCTATTAATGACACTACTAACTCCCCTGCTTGATCTGGTTCTAGATTTTTTAAAGCCTGAAAAAATTGGGTATAAACTACAAAAGAATAATCTTTTTGGGATGGATCATCCTGAACAAACTCATCATCTGAATGGAACTCTACCCTTTCCAAGAGATTTTCTTTAGTCAAAATCTCTTGATATTCTGGAATCTCTAAGCTATCTATAGACTTGATTAAATCTTGTAAAACAAGGTAATTGATAGCAAACACACCATCTACTTGTTTTTTGAGAGATTCTTTTATAAACCAGGCTACCCTTTTGGCAGTTGTTGGAAAATCAGGATCCCAATTACTATCTCTCATAAACCAATTCTTCTCTCCTAGATACTTCTGAAGTTCAACTGGAGACTCAACTACTCCAGGTAGTCTTGAATCCACCTCATTAGTATTAAAAACTTGAGAATCAATCAATAAACCTTTATCAAAAGTAAGTAAAACAAAACCTTGTATAAAACCACCTGTTGGTCTTATTTCTAGATTATTTTGTAATAAAACAGCATAGGTTTTTTTACCATTTCCTCCAAAAACATCAGTGAAAAAAGATGGTAGCTTCTGAGTAAGAGCTATTTTCTTTCTATATGTTTCTAAAAAAGAACTCCATTTTTTCTGTTCTTCTGTCTCTTCTGGATAAAGATAAAAAAGAGCTTCTTCTACTCCAGATATTTGAGTCTCAATACTCTCAGAAATTTCTATTATCTCTTGAGGAAAAACAGCTACAGTATCACCATTACCTAAAACTCCCAAAGAATACTGTTTTATTTTGTTTTCAAGTTCTACTTGAGACAATTGAAGCTGTTCAAAATCTTGAAATAAATTGGCAATTATTGACTTTTCTAATAAAACTTCCCCAAGTAAATTCTCATAACTAGAAATTTGTTTATCTAGAGAATCAGGCCAAAAACCTGTTTTATATTGAGTATAGTTTTGAGGTGTATTTTTGGAAAAATACTGTAAAAAATCTTTTTTAGCAAAGAAAAGAGTTGTTTCCAACATAATCCAAAGAGCAAGTATTATCCCACCCAATATCATCACCCCTACCCCACCAAAGAAAAGGATTTTATTTTTCTTTGATTTTTCTGAGATCTTTTTTACTATTTTAACCTTCTCATCCATTCTTTTTACTTTTTTACTACTTCTTTTTTCTTTAAAAAGACGTGAGAGCTCTCCTTCTACTTGGTTTTGCTTTTGTTTTTTTATGTTTTTAGACTGATATATAGGTTTTTCTTCCTCTTTTAGACCAGGTGAGTTTTTATCACCAACCATGAATTTATCATTAGTTCTATTCAAAGACTGTTTTTCCATCTCTAACAAGCTTTTAGAGGTATTTTGAGAGGCACTATCTTCTTGTTTTTTTATTTCATTTTTATCTGTTTCAATATTTTGGGCTTTTATAGAAACTTCTTGGAGAACCTTTTCAGAAATAGAGTGGGGGAGTTCCCTTATTTTATTAATCCATTGATCTTTATTTTGAATAAATAAATCTATGTTTTCTTTAATATTACTCGATATTTTAACCGTTAAAAAAGAGGATAAGTCCAAAGACTTTCTTTCCGCTTCTATAGGAATTATTTCTAAATATTCTTTGTAATATGTTGAAAAAATCTTTGTAAAATAATCAAGACTCTTGGTACTTAAAGCTGTTTTACCTTGAATAATAACTTTTTGATTAGTGTGAGGTTTAAAAAGAGCTGTTTTTATAGTTTCAACAACCCCTTTTAGATCTGTATAAAAAGCTTCTTTCTCTGGGTCAAAAAGAACACTTTTATCAAGACCCTGTAGGGAAGTTTTTAGGATAACTGGAATAAATTCTGGAGCAAAAAAATCTCTGATAAGAAAAAATTGAGCTTGAGGAAAATCTTCTAGAATAGAAGTTAAATGTTTCTCAGAATCTAGTTGAGAATTTTCTTCAAATGGAAAAGTAAATTTTTCAGGTAAAACTCCAACAATAACGACTGGAACATTAGAAATTTTCTTCAATAAGTTTTGAATATTTTTAAGACTTTTTTTGCTATTAAAATCAACCCACCAGACTATTTTATAAATATTTTTATTATTAAAAGAATCAATATCCAAATGATTCAGCTCTTGTTTTGATAAAAGCCAAGTTTCTATTTGATACTCTTGAAAAGATTCTTTAATTTCCTCTAAAAACGGCAAATATTCACCCAAAAGTAGAACACTAGGATTTTCCGAGACAACTTGTGTGCGAAATGAAGACATAGACAGATATATTCCATTGTATGGATTTAAAGAGAGATTGGAAAGGAGAGATTAAATGATTGTTAGCGCTTTTTAAAAACATCATTTTAATAGACCTATAATTGACTATTATTACAAATCATATTATAATAAATGAGTGTTTTTAAATAAAATAACTTTAAATGCAAGATTATTTTTATTTTTTAATACAAGATTGTTCTTTTTAAGAAAGTCATACACCGAGGAGGTGATAACTAATGGAAGATCAGAGTCCACTTAAAAACTCTTTTAGACTTTTACTAGAAGGTGGAGTGATTGTGGCTGTATTTGGCCTTTCAGCAGCACTATCTGCTGAATTAATAGGATTGCCTTTATATACAGCCCTTAGGCTTCTTTATGGTTTTAAAAAATAAAGAAAGAACAAAAAAGGCACTTCTTAACAGGAGTGCCTTTTTACATTTTTTTTTCTACTCTGAATAAGCATCCATAGCTTGATTTGCCAATAAGTCTGCTTCTTTATTTTTATCACGAAGTACATGTTTTATTTTTATAGGGTAGGGGAGAGACTCTATAATTCTCCAGGATTTTATAACAAATGTCTGTAAACGAGCTTCTTTTACTCTCCAGTTTTTATTTACTTGTTCAACAACTAGTTTTGAATCTAGAAACAAAGTAACTGACTCTATCTTTTCTTTTTTTGAAAACTCAGCTAACCACTCTAAAGCTTCAACAAAAGCCATATATTCTGATTCATTATTTGTTTTTTTACCAAAAAAAGAACTTTTTTCAAAAACAACAGATCCTTCTGTAGTCTTAACAAAAACACCACCACCAGCTATTCCTGGATTTCCTCTAGCACCGCCATCTGTATAAATCTCTAAATTCATGTTTTTAGTTTTCTTCAGAACTTTCGTCAATATTTTCTTCTATTTCTTCTGAAATAGCTTCTTTAATACGAATAACTAAAATTCTGCCATAAGCATCATCTTCTGAAAAGGTTTCAATATCACTAAAATCTTCATTCTCTCCAATAGTGGAGTGAATCAAAAATCTCTCATAAGAATTCAAGTTATTAAAAACATATTCTCTACCTGTTTCTCTTACTTTTTCTGCAATAGAAAGAGCTTTTTCTTGAAGACGAACTTCTTTTTCTTTTTTATAACCATTAATATCAATAGTGAGACGCTCTTTTTCATCTATTTCATCTTGATGAGCCAAACGAACCAAAATCTCTAGAGCATCTAGAGTTTCACCTTTAGCACCGATAAAATGTTTCGCGTTCTCTTCAGGTAAAATAACATTCAAATAAATCTTATCTCCCTCTTTTGTTTCTTCAAAAGAAATATCTGATTCTTCTAGTTCATAGAAGTCAAAAATACGAATGATTCTGTCTTTAATTTTTTGCATTATTTATTTATACCCTTTTGAATTTTATATATTAAAGGGTTTTACCTTTCAGTTACGGTTTGTTACGAACCTATTATAATAAATTTTTAAACCACCAAGTCCAGAAACAAAGTATTGTTGACCAATACTAAAGACTGTACTTATTACCCAATAAAGAGCTAATCCAGAAGGAAAACGAGAAGCTAAAACACCCATCATGACAGGCATGATAAAGATCATTTGCTGTTGCATAGTGGCTGCCATATCAGCAGTATTTTCTTCTTTTTTATTTAATTTTTGAACTTTTTTACTTTTACTTTTATTTGGAACAATGTCTCTAACTTCACCACCTGGGGAGACCATTAAAGAAAGAATTAACTGTGTAACACCAGCTAAAATAGGTAAAATATAAGTAGAATCTGGTTGACTCAAGTTAAACCAAAAAAACTGAATATCCTGTCCATCTGGAATTCCTCCAGAAAGAAAAGAAGTCATTGCTCTATAGAGAACTATAATCACAAAAAATTGAAGAAGTTGAGGTATACATCCTGCTACAGGATTTGCATTATATTTTTGATATAACTCCATTTGAGCTTGTTGAAGTTTTTTCTTGTTTTTTCCGTATTTTTTAGTTAATTTTTTTAGTTCTGGTTGAAGTTCTTTTAGTTTTTGTTGAGCCTTTATAGAAGACATTGTCAAAGGAAAAATAGCAGCTTTTGTCAAAAGCGTAAAAGCAACAATTGACCAACCCAAACTACCCAATATTTCACTAAGAAAAACTAAAAAACGAATGCTTTGTTCTATTAAGTAACCCATAAAATTCCTTTACCAACAAGTAACTAGGCGTAAAAGCCCCTTTATCGATCCAACGATTGTACCATGTCTTTCTATTTGTGCTTGAGTATATCTACTACAAGTAGGAGTGTGTTTACACTTACTACTAAATCCAAAAATACTATAAAAAATTTGATGTTTAAATGTACCTAGAGATTGATATGTTTTGAAGAGAAATTTTCTAAATATTTTGGACATGTTTTTTTAAATAAAATGTTTATTTTGAAGTTTTATTTATCTTTTTAAAAGAATCTAATATAAACTTTTCTATCTCTATTAAATCTTTTTTTATAATTTGTTTTTTTTCTTCAGTAATTTTCCCTTTAGAAGTCACTCTAAAAATAGCTCTTAATTTTTTAGTTTCTAAATTTATAAGATATTTTGGAATATGATTAAAAAAGAAACGCTTATAAGCATTTCTATCTACAGCTAATACTACTTTTTTCTTGGGTACTATTACTGCAAACTGATTTTCATCAGCTTTACTATTGAAATCAAAATTAACAGTAAAATTTGAAGTTTTAAAATAAAATTCAGAAAATATTTTCTTTGTTTCTAAATCTCTTAGATTGAGTTTTTTTGACTTTGATAACATAAAATAGACCAATTGATTTAAAAGTCTATTATACAAAAAATTAAGAATAAAAAATTATAAAAACTAGACTTTTTTAATAACAGTAAGTTTTTTTCTACCTTTATTACGTCTGCGTTTAAGTACTAAACGGCCAGCTGCTGTAGACATTCTTTTCAAAAACCCATGAGTTCTAAGTCTTTTTTTCTTTTTTGGTTGCCAAGTGCGTTTTGTCTTTGCCATAGGCGAGGATTATATCATAATTTAAAGAATTTTATGACTAATTTATGATTGATTTGTTCTGAAAGGCATCACAATATATAAATAATCTTTTTCATTAGGAAACTCCAAAGCTACTGGTTTCAAACTTTCATTCATTTTAAAAATTATCTCACCCTCTTTTTGAGTATTTAAAAAATCAAGTAAATATGTAGCATTAAAGGCTATTTCTTGAGGTTCTCCATCATATTTAATAACTATTTCACCAGAATATTCTCCTGAAGAAGGGGATTGTGCTGTTACTTTGATCAAATCTTTTTCTAAAAATAATCTAACAATATTAGAACTTTCTTTGGCAAATAGAAAAGCTCTTTTTACCTGAGTTACTAGATCTTTAAGATCTAGTTTTATTGAATGAATAAATTCTTCTGGAATTATTTTTTTATAAGGTGGGTAATCTCCTTCAATCAATCTGACATAAATTTTGATTCCATCAACGATAAAAAGAACTTGTTTCAGCTCTTCAGCTATTTTAAAATCAACTGTTTCAGAGTCTGACTGGTTCATCATTCTGAAAACTTCATTCAACGCTTTTACTGGCACTAATAAGTCTTTTTCTAATCCTTTAATTTGCTGTGGATATTTTAAAGTAGCCAATCTGTAACCATCTGTGGCAGCAATTTCTAGTTTATCTTTTTGAAAAGAAAAGAGTAGAGAAGTTAATATCGGCCTGGTTTGATCTTGAGCTGCCGCAAAAGTTATATATTTATCTAATTTCTGTAAAAGATCTTTTGGAAGAGAGTGGGTTTCTCCTGTAACAATAGGAAATTGAGGATATTCTTCGGTTGATTGAAACGGCAATGAGCTTTTACTCTTGTTATAGGCAATTACTAAAGAAGTATCTTTTTGCTGAATCTTAATATCACCAGCTGAAAAAGAGAAAACCAAGTTTTTAAAGATATCACCCAGAACAACACATTCTCCTTCTGTTTCTATAACTGCTGGGATAGTGCTTTTGATTCCCAAAAATAAATCTGTTGCTGCCAAAGTTAAAGTATTATTTTCTGCCTTTAAATAAATAGAAGACAAAATAGGTAATTGAGGTTTACTAGGAATTGCTTTTTGTAAACTAGTTAGAGCTGCTTTTAGATTTTCTTGTAAAACTGTTATTTTCATTTATTTCCTTAAAAGTATGTATTTTTTTTCTTTCTTCCTATGTATATATATATGCAGTAATAGTAATAATAGAAGCTGTTGATAAGTGGAAAAGCCAACGTTTTTTCCTCTAGTTATTATACGAAAAACATTGTGTATTTACCAGCTTTAGCTTTCTTTATAACTTTGTGTATTGTGAAGGAAAACTATGTGGAAAGCGACTGCTTATTCACAAATTAAAAAAGTTATTATTAGTTTTCAACCATCTTTACACAGACTTATTAACAGACTTTTCCACAATTGTGTATAACTAACGCTTAGAAACAGCAGTTAGTGATATTCTTAGAGCAGAAATATCTTGTTTTATCAATGTTTCTTCTTTTATTTCCTTTTCTATTTTATTAATAGCATGCAACACACTAGTATGATCTCTCCCCGAGAACCATTTTCCAATTTCTTCTAAAGGCATATTTAACTCTTTTCTCAAGATATACATTGCCACATGTCTAGCAGTAACTATATCTTTAACTCTTCTTCTTCCTTTAACAGCACTCTGTTTTATTCTATAGTGATTAGCTACTATTTTTATAACCTCTTGAGGTTTAACCCTAATAACAGGAGTTTTAATCATTGTTACTTCTGATTTTAATAATGATTGAATTAATTCTTCATTTATAGTTTTATTTTTTAGTTCTACCTCTGAACGAATGAGTTTAACTATCCCTTCAATTCTTCTAGCTCCATCTACTTTTGATGAGATTAATTGAGCTAACTCCATAGGAAGATCAATCTTATTAGCCTGGGCTTTAATTAATAAAATAGCTGTTCTCAATTCAAAAGAAGGCTGTTGAATATCAATCATTAGACCTGCTTCAAATCTGGATCTAAGTCTAGATTCTAATAAATTAATTTCATGAGGAGGCTTATCAGAAGTAAGAATTACTTGAGAAGCTTGTTTTGTAAGAGCATTAAAAGTGTGAAAAAATTCTTCTTGCACCGCATTTTTACCAGCAATAAACTGGATATCATCTATTAAAAGAATATCTGTATTTCTATATTTTTTCTTAAAATCAAAAGCTTTCTTTTTTTGGATAGCATTAATGATTTCATTAGTAAATTCTTCTCCTGTACAGTAGATCATGTTTGTTTCTGGAGATTGTTTCAGAATATTATTACCAATAGATTGCATCAGATGAGTTTTACCAACACCAACACCTCCATAAAGGAATAGAGGATTATATGCTACTCCGGGGTTATTAGAGACAGCTGTAGCGGCTGCATGAGCCATTTCATTAGTAGTAGAGACAGCAAAAGTTTTGAAGTTATAGTCTTGTCTCAAACCAATTCTTTTAGCTGCTGTTTTAGATCTATCTTGAAAACTAGCTTGCAAGTTATGTGCAGAAAATAATTCATCTACTGTAGGTGATGAATTATTATTAGAAAAAGCCAAGAGATTATCTGTTTTCTTTTTTTTAGGAGAACTCAAGTTATCTGCTGGGTTATTTTTATCTTTGTCTTTTGTTTTTGAGGTATCTTCTTTTTTCTGAGTAAAAGCCAATGGATTACCAATAATAAATTCAATATCAACTGTTTTATTAAGATTTTTTTCTAAAGTCTCTTTTAACTGGGTATATAGGTTTTTTTTAAGATTAGTGGCATGAAAAGCAGTAGAGCAAGTAATTGTAGCTAAAGCTTGATTTTGTTGATCTATTTCTACTTTGGTCAAAGGATTTGAAACAATCCAAGTATTAAAAACAGCTGGAGTTAGCTGTGTTTTTAAACTATTTTGACTAGCTTTCCAGATTTCAGTAATCTCACTTTCAGAAAGTGTTTGAGTAAACATTTATTCCTTATATAGGGCAGAGATATATTTATTTAATTTGTTTTTTATAAAATCTTTGGGACAGATTAAGACTTAGTTGCTCAGTTATACACTGAGTTTTCCACATTGTGGAGAGGAGTTTTTACTCAGTTGGAGGAGAGTAATCATCAATAGTGTAATAACCAGCATATTGCTTTGGATTAGAGTTATTTTTTTTAGAAACTTCTACTTTTTTATTATCATTTTCTTTTTTTGTATTTGATTCAGTTACTTTAATCTCTTCATTCTTAGAAGTTTGTTCTACTTTAATTTCATTATTAATTGCAGTTTTATTTTGTTGTTCTTGTTTTTCTTTTCTTTTCTTTAAAAACGAAGGTTTATGTTTATTTTTTTCGGCTTCTAGTTTTTGTTGCTTTTCTTTTTTTAATTTTTTTATTTCATCTTGTCTACGAAGAATCTCTTCTGGATTTGTAGTAATAACTTCATGTTCTTCATCACTAGCTACAACTTTTAGAGCAACGTGATTTTGACCAGCAAAGAAAACACCTTCTCCAACATCTGCCGAGACAAGTAGTTGTCTTTCTCCTTCAGAAAGGTAAAAAGTCTCTGCTAATACAGGAATTGAAGCTGTAGACTGTTTCATTAAGAATTGAATAGAAGCGTTACTAACAATAGCTTTTCCATAATCATTATGTAAAAAGTCTTCTACATCCTGGGTAATAGTGGTGATTCCTAGATAATATTTCCTGGCTCTTTTTACCATAGAGTGAATAAAAGAAGCACTATCTTGATGTTTCATGAAATACCAAGCCTCATCAATAACAAGAACTCTTTTCTTGAGGTTTTTCTTTATTCTTGTCCAGATAAAGTCTAGAATAATAAACATTGCAACAGGGCGTAGTTCTTCTTCCATTTCTTTTACAGAAAAAACAGTAAACGGATTTGTAATATTAATATTAGATGGTTTGTCAAAAATACCTCTAGAAGATCCAGTAATAAACTTCTCTAAACGAGCAGCTATATCATTAGCATGTTCATTTTCCATACCTATAAGAGCTTTATAAAGATCTTCCATCAGAGGAGGTTCATTAGTTTGAGTAACTGGATCTGGAGTTATTCCTTTGGCTTTGTAAGCAGCAATTAAAGCTCTATCTAATAAAGCATCTTGTTGAGCAGTCATTTCACCAAGCATGACTTTAAGAAGTCCATGAAGTGTGAGAATTTTCTGTCCAAGTTCATTTTCACCTTCTTCATACATTGCAGAAAGATCAAAAGGATTAATTTTTGTATCTGATCCAAAAGTAAAGTTAATATATTCACCACCTACTTTATCTGAAAGCTCTTCATATTCATGTTCTGGATCAAGAACAATAACTTCAGCATCAAACATTAACTGTCTAATTATTTCTAATTTTACTGTGTATGATTTTCCTGCACCAGATTTAGCAAAGATAACCATATTTGCATTTTCCATTTTAAAACGATCAAAAATCACTAATGAATCATTATGTTCATTTATTCCATAAAGAACACCTGTTTCCATGGTCAACTCTGAAGATGTAAAAGGAAAAGTAGTTGCCAAAGAAGTAGTATCCATATTTCTGGTAACAAGAAGTTTATCTTTACCCATTGGTAAAGTTGTTTTGAAACCCTCATCCATCTGCAACGTCGCTTTTTTGGAAACAATAAGTAAAGAACCCATCATTGATTGGATGTTTTTTGTTACTTTATTTAGGTTATCTAGGTTGGGAGCTGTCAGAGTTATATAAAGTCCAAATTGAAAAAATCGTTCTGATCCGGCAGCTAGTTGTTCTCTAATAGTACGGGCATCACTTAGTTTAATTTCTGTATTAATATTACTAATTTTTCCAGATCTAACATCAGATTGAATTTCAGCTTCCATTTCTGTAATTTTTCTTTTGAGATTATCCAAAACTTCAGAAGAATCTACTGGATAAACAAACATCGAAATATTTGCTTGATTAGGATAGTTGATGAGCGGGGATAACCAGTTAGCTGGAACTGTTCTAGGATATCCGGCAACAAAAAGAGTTCTAGTATATGTTGAGTTTATTTGTTGAAAAGTAAAATCTACCTCTATTGCCTCAGGGGCAATAATATCCTGAATAGTCACTAGTCCTTGAGAGAACTCTCTAACTTTCTCCATTTCTTTTTGCTCTTGAGTTAGTTTTACAGGAGCATCAGATTTATTTTTATTTAGAAAAGGCAGTTGAAAAGGCATCTTTATCCATTGTAACTAAATTAAAGTTTTAGTGTAAGAACCAGACCAGTATTAAAATGATCTATTTTTATTTATTTTGTTATTTATTAATCTTATTTATAATTCTGCAACAGGAGGTAGCTTCTGTTTTTTTACTTCTAAAATAGGTTTTTGATCTTTAGACTGAGGTTGTGTAATGGGTGGTTCTACTACTGGAGAGTTAATAGGAGCTTGTTGGACAACAGGTGTTTCAATAGCTAGTTTCAAGTTATTTATTTTATTTTGAGAAGAATCTTCAATAATATTTGTTTGGAGATTACCTTTTTTACTTTCAGTTTGAAAAATAGTTTGTTCCTTTTTTATTTGTGGAGGAATATTTTGAGGAGGTAAAGAATCTAATTCAACATTATTTTGTGGAACATTAATAGTAGCTGTAGATTTAGGTGTATTTTGATCTAGATTAGTAGCATCTGGGGTTTCAGGAATATCTTTTGGAACAACTGCAGACTCGGTTATATCTGCTGTACCTGCTTCTGGAATTTCTTCTGGAGAGTTGAATGTTTCTTTATTTGAATTATTATCTTGAGTTAAACTCTCAAGAGGAGCAAGATCTGGAGTCGTTTGTGCTTGAACACCCATTGTCGTGTAGCTCTGATTATCTGTAATCTGTTGCCCTTCATAAGCTTCTGGATTGTAACTATTATAAAAGAACTCAATAATTTCTTGAGTTAATATTTGTCTAGCATAAAGACCAATTCTATTAAATTGAGCAATAAGGTGATCTCTTCTTGGTTCTAAAACACCTATTCCTTTTTCCAAAATAGCTGTTTTTTGTTCTCTAGTTAAATCGGGGACACTTTTTCCAGGTAAAACACTTTGTGGAGTAATCATACCTACTTCGCCAGGGTTTGCTGGAATGACTACATAGAATTTCTTATCAAGAACATTTCTTTCTTTAATGAGTTTTCCAACAAATCCTTGATATCTTTTAATTAATTCTTTTTTATTATTAGTTGATGCTTTTTCTGCTTGTTCATCTAATAGGTGAAGGTAAGCAGTAGCATCTTTGGTCTTTGAACTAATAATAATTTGAATAGGAAAATTCAATGAGTTTAATAAAGAGGCATAAGCATAGATAATAGCATCTTGTTCTTGTTCTGCTAAAAGGCCAAAATTCATAGCACTAACTACCAAAATCATTGAGATAGTACCATCTTTTAGGATCACTACATCGCTAGTAATATCAAAAATATCTAAGAATTTTTGGGTAGTAGAAGAAATTTCATTAACGTCTGGCATATTTATATCTATGGTACTAGAAAACTAGAGTAAGTCGCAATGTGTAAACTTATTTAGGAATTTTTTGTTTTTTTATGTAGACCTTAATTCTAGAGGTTCTACTATTTTTCCACTAAGAGAGATAGTTTTTTCTTCAAAACTAAGATTTTGTTTTTGTACAGAAACAATATAACTACCATTTGGTAGAGCAGTACTTATAGAAAATTGACCAAGCAAGTTTGTTTTTAAAGCATGAATAACTTTACCCTGAGTATTTTTAATTTGGATAGTAGCTTGATCTACTAATTTATTATTAGTTGTTAAAACCATTCCTACAAGAACATTGGGTTTATCTGGTTGTTTTGGAAAGGGGAGAGAATTACTAGTATCTACTTTTTTGTCTGGAACAACATAACTCTGCTGGTTTGATTTTTCTACAGCAACAGCTGGTGTTGCAATATTTAAGGATTCTTTATTATTAATAGGTTGTTCTGGAGTTAGTTTCCGTTTATTTTTTACTTTTAATGTTTGTTGTTGCTGTTGTTGAAAAACAATATTTTCTCTATTAGATTTTTTTAAATTTTCTTTTTTTGCCAGATTTCTTACTTTTGGAGTAAGGTTTGGTTTTACTTTTTGAGGAGTTGATTTAACTTTATCAACTTCAACTTCCTCATACATAGATAGAATTTCTTGCATTCTTATTTGTTCTGCACTATCCATCTGGTTTATTTTTTTAGGGTTATTAACAGAACTGAGATATTCTTTGATTCTTTGTCTTCTTGCTGGAGAAAGATCTATATTAACAGCTTCTTCTTCCTCTTTTGTTTCTTGTCTTTTTTTGTGAGTAAAAGCAAAAGGAATAGAGGTTTCTTTTTTCCAGTAAAATTTTGTAGGGCTATAAATTCTTTTGAAAAAAACAGAAATCCAGTGATCTAATGGTCTTTCTTCAATAGGAACAAAAGCCACCATTACCCCAAATCCAGCTGATAAAATAATAAGAGTCCATTTTATAATTCCAATAAGATTAGTGCTGTAAATAATGACACCAATGATTACTCCCACAGCAATAAAGGCAAATTGCTTGAGGGTCATGTTTCCGACAATATGGAATTTATATCCTACAACATCGGTAGGAATAGGATGTTCACGCATACTGTGTTTATCTTAGCGTTTCTGAGTGGTGGTTTCTAGTCCCGATAGAATTTTTTAATTTAGCTTATTTATAGTTAATAGTACTCTTAAAAGAGTATTTTTATTTTTAATAACTTTTCTACTCTGAAATTTTTACTGCTGGAGTTATTATTTCTGCTTGGATTGTTTTACCTTCATTATTTACTAGTTCTCCAGAAAAACGGTAGAAAGGATAACCGATGGCTTCTTTGGTATCTACTCTATATTCAAAACTAACTTTTTCTAAATCTCCAGATTTAATATCTTTAATGCTATATAAAGCTCCATCATCACTATAAGAGTTAATAATAACTGCTTGTTCGTTGTTTATATTTTCTATAGCTTTTTCTATAGAGATAGTAGATAAACTATTATCTGTTGGAAAAACAGCTAATAAATCAGATTGAAAAACAATTTTTTGAACTTCATATTCTGCATTAACAATAACCGAGAATAAAGGAGCTGGTTTATGATCAATAAAAACAGGAATAGAGTTAATGGAGTAAGTAAAAGGTATTTCTACAGCATTAGCCTCATTTCTTTCACCAAGATGCATTTCTATTTCACCATGTAGATACCTTATGTTCTTACTAAGAGTTTTAGTTTCAATATTTGGAAAAACTTCAGAAATAAATGTTTCAGCACTTTTAATAGCTTTATTAACATCAGTAACTAAATTGGGTTTAATATAACTTTTTTTGGAAAAAGTGTACTCATCATTTATATTATTATAAGAAAGTGAGTAGCTTTCTCCAGTCCAAAGAGTATTTAATGAAGGATGTCTTTTTAATTGATATTTTTGAATTAAATTGTCTTTGATATCATCGACAGTTGTACTACTAAATTGCACGCCAAGTGAAGATATCTTTTTGGGTGTTTTTATTGATTGACCTACAAAATATATTTGAGAAAAAGTTGTCTTTTCATTATCTCTGTTAGTATTAATAAAAGTTGTTTTTTCAACAACACTTTCTTGTGGAGTTATTAATCTTATAAAAATAACAATAATAAAACTAATAATAGAAACTATTAGTAATTTCTTTTTCCAATTATTTTTATTCATCATAACAACTCCTTACAGGATCGCCTGGTTTTATACTTAGTCCATCTGGCATCATTGGAGCTAGCCCAGAAGGAGATGAGTTCCTTCCATATTTGGCCCAGTCTAAATGAACTCCTCCCATTCCTGTTGTTCCCATAAAGCCAATGACATCTCCTGGAGAAACTTCTTTACAACCACTATCTATGCCATTTGTTGCATGCATATGAGAGAACTGAAAAGTTCCTTTATCTCCAGCATCTAACATGACGTGTATTCCATAAATACTAGAGTCTCTAGTTCCTGGACAGGCAGTTCCTTCAAATGGAGTATATATAGGAGTTCCTTCTGCATTAACAATATCGAAAGCATCCCATATTTTATGGGTAGATCCAGAGCCCTGATTGAAAGGTAGTTGTAGCATTACTCCACTAGCAGGCCAGCAACCTTCTCCCTGTGAATAGTCACCAACATAAATAACCTCTCCTGTAACAGCAGTATCAGTACCTTCTTTACCTGTTTCTGGATCTTTTCCAAACACTTCTAGCTGGAAACTATTTAGTATAGATGCATCATTATATTTCTCATCAAAACTCTCTGAGTAACTTAAAGATACTTCATCACCTGGTTCTAAAATCATTCCTTCATAGAGTTCTGTAAAATCTAGTATTTCTTTTACTCTATCTGGAATATTAGGAACTGGTTTACCTTTTTCTTCCCAAGCTTTTTTACTGTGATTTACTTTGAGAGTATCTTGGGCATTTAATATCTGAATTGTATAGTTTCCTTTTGGTTTAATAACAATAGTATATTCTACTTCTAGAGGAAAAGATGGAGTTTCACATTTATTTTCTGGACAACCAACAGCAAAAGCTCTTTTTTCTATAGTCACATATTCAGAAAGTTTTCCTTCTGGCCCTAAAGAGGCTGTAGCTAACGGATCTACCACAGGAAAATCTGCCAATAAAGCACCTGTCTCTATAGCTCTCATCATCATGTTTCCACCAGCAAGTACAGCAACTGTACCAAGAATAGCTTGACCAGCAATATGATTGGCCCCAATGTGTGTTAGTGTTTCTCCTAAAAAATCAGTTGGTTGAAATGTAGTTCCAAGGCCAGCTTTTGCCAACCCTGTTTCAGCTCCAGTTGGAGCTCCTTTGAAAGCTTCTGTTCCTGGAAAACCAAGCTTTCCTCTAGGTTGAATAATATTAGGTCTGCTAGCACCACCACCAAAAAGTTTTGAGAGACCTTGTTCTAGACCATAGCCAGTCCATCCACCAGCAATAGATCCTGCAACAGCTCCACCTGGGCCACCTACTAATCCTCCAATTATTCCACCAGCAGCGGCTCCAATTCTTCCTCCCCAGGACATAAGAGGAACAATAAGTGACATTAATCCAGCAGCTCCACCAGCTATAAGTAGTTTTCTGCCTTTTTTTGTGGAGGCTAGTTTTGCGATGATACCAAGAGCTGGGTTTATAGACCCTGCTGCAAGGGTGGTTGCCTTACTAACTCCCTTTTCTGCTATTTCTTGAGCAACCTTTTCTTTGGCTTTTTTCCCAAATTTAGACTTCAAACCCTTTGCAGCTTTTTTTAAAGCTTTAGTTTTTCTTTTGGCATTTTTTTGAAAATTACGAACACCAGACACAGGATTTTTTATTTGCAAATGTGGAGAAATAATAGAAGAGGAAACTCCATTATCATGAGATTGGTCATATGTTCCTCCAGTTAGGGCGAGACTAAGGTCTCTAGGAACAAAAGTTGTGTCTGTTGCGATGTTTTGTAAGACTTTAGGATCATCACTATATCCAAGTCTATTGAGAATGAGTATTCTATTTTTTTCTGGTATTACTTCCCATTGTTTACTTCGGAAAAGTTCTGCTTTTTCTCTATTTGTAGGAGATTCTTTTCCATGAATAAAGCCCACAACTTCTCTAGGTGAAGAATGAATGTCTTTGGATTTTTTTTGAAAAGCTATTATTGGTCTTACAACAGAGGTTTTAACAAACTCATGGTGCTCTTCTTTTGAAAGGAAACCTTCTTTATTTTCTAAAAGTGCTAGAGTCTCCTGTAAAACAAAAAGTTGTTCATTGAGTAAAAGAACATTACCTGTATCTCTTGCTAAAACTGATTTTCTAAGAGAATTTACTTTTTTGAGTGAAAGTAAAAACTCTTTATTATATGGAATATCATCTCCAAAAAGAATTTTAAATGATTTTTCGTCAAGGTGTTCAAAAACCTCTTCTGGAAGTCTTATTCCTCCTGCTGCAGAATCTATAATATTTGTTACATTTAGCTTTGCTAAAGCAATTTTATCTGCAGATACACCTATTCTTTTGAGTTCTTTTTCTAAAAATTCATCACTTTCTTTAGTAAGGTAGTTAGTGTCATTCTTTACTATTTTTTCTTTGGCTAAAGACTCTAAAATAGGTTTTAGTTGTTCCTGTATCTCTGGATTACTAGCTAATTCTTTGATAAGAGGTTTTACACTAGTTTGTTTTTCTGCCTCAGTAATTGCTTTTTCTATTTGTTCTTTTACTTTTGAATCTGTTGTTGTTTCTAGAGTGTTAACAATATGTTTGTTGACAATATTTAGTGCTGAAGAATCGTTATATATCAAACCAAGATATTCACCCATTAGTGTTAGTCTAGTTTCTGGACTTGTTAGTTTATCTAGGTTTCCTTTACCTATTACAGATGAGAAAAAGCCCATTGTCTTTTTTGATAAGGCCTCTCTTAGTTCTTGAGAATTTTGTAAAGTTCCAGGTGGTAATCCATTTTGTTTTTCTAGCTGAACAAGTGCTATTTGACTAAAAAGAATTGATTGGTCTCTAAGTTCTTTACTAAATAGAAGCTTTTTTGTTTCTAGAGGGTCTAGGCGTTTTACTGAATCTTTATCTTTGGGTGTTTCTGTGGTTTTTGTTTCATCTATATCATCTCCATCTGCAGGAGAATCTGAAGATTTTTTACCGGGAGATGTTTTTTTTGAATCTTCTTCAAAGCTTAGATCTATAGTTTCTTTTTCATCAGTGCTATCTTCATCTGTTTTTTCTTCACCATCATCTTCAGTATCTTCCCCAAAAACATCATTAAGGAAAAAAGTAGTAATCGGTTTTATATAGTTTGTGAGAAGCCCATTAAGATCTTTATCTTGAGAATCTGTGATTTTGTCATCAAAATTAGAGCCATCACAGTAGAGGAGAATAGCAGATAACTGATTAGTGATATCATCACTAGTTTTTTTATTTTCTTTTTTTTGGTAATTAGTAATAAAACTATTTATGTCAGAGCTATTTACTGCCAAGAAAGACTTTACTATTTTAAAGAAAAAGAAGGCTATGTCACTTTTATATAAAAAGAAATCTGGATTTTCTCCTTCTTCTAATTGGGATCTATCATTTGTTGTAAAGTAAAGAGTAGATGAAGCTTCATTTTTTATATTTTCAAAAATACTAGAAAAAGGATAATCTATTCTGGAATAATTTTGTTGAAGATTACTTCTATTAAGAATATCCAAAAAACGCTTAATATTATCTTTTGTTAGGGGTGTTCTGGCTTTTTTTAGAACAAATGGGCCACTGCTAGTTTTTTGTGATCTATCAGACATCTTTTTTTATTATAGCTTCTGCTAGAGATAAACGCACGGGGTAGTGGTAGACAGGTTTTTGATTTTTCTATATCAGTCCAGCAACAAATGAACCAAGGCCTACAGATGTTGGAATATCTTTTGTTGGAGGTTTTTTTTCAGAAAGAGAATTGTTTTTGAATTTTTTTGTAGAAGGAGTTCCGGCTCCAGAAGAATCATAATTCATCTCACAATTAAGACACCAGCTGCATTCTCCGATCCAAGTATTATCAGTGCCACATTTTAGACAGCTTCCCATTTTCCATTCTTTAGCTCTATCATTACCAATAAAATTGGATAAATCCATTCTAGATAAGCTAGCTGGATTTAAAGCTCCATTGGCTTGTAAGTTAGCCAATTGCTGGACACTACTAAAAGGACTGAGAGCCACACATTCCACCAGAGAAGTATCAAAAGCTTTTATAGCAGAGGAAAAACCAAGACTACTGGATAAAGATAAAGCAAAGGCTTCTTCATCTAGGTTGCCAAATTTTTTGAAATGTTCAAATAAAGAAAAACGTTTTTTTGTAGATATTTTTTTTGTATCCAGAATACCGGCCAGAACAACTCTTTTCATAAAGTTTTCTAACTTTTGCACAGAAGAAGGGCTTGTTTGTTGCCCTGGTGTTGTTTCTTTTTCTACCACATCTAGTAATAACTCAGCATATTCTTCTAGAGAAGATTCCATTTTTTTGATTTTATTTCTGGTGATTTTTTGTTGGAGTCTTTTGAAGAATTTTTTTTCTGGGAAAAGAGTGAAGAAAGTTTCTGAAGCTGTTTTTGTATGAAGGTTTTCTGGAAGAGTAATGAGTGTGTTCATTATAAATTCTTCTTTTTTTGCAAATTCTAGATTTTCAAAGTTACTAGGAGTTTTTTTACCAAGAGATCTGAAAAGTTTTGTATGATCATCCCATCCTTTAGGAGCCATGTGTTGATCATGAAGGAGGATAAATCTATTTAATTCTGGGATAAAAACTGGTTGAGCGATGACGATAATACTGAGATTTCCTTCATGAATAGCAGATTGGGGCATGACATAGAGATATTTGGGGCCTAGAGAAATAGAACCAGCGTGATTTTCTATTCCCATTTTTTTACGGACATCTGGTTGGATGAAAGTAAAAGATTTTGTTGGAGAAAGAGTTTTCCAGCCTTTGCTTTCTAGCTCTTGAGTTGTTTGTTCTGCAGAGTGGGGGAGAGTTCTGTTTTCTTTTAAGTTCTTTGAAGGTGTTGAATCAATTTCTGACTGATTTTTTGCCAAAAGAGAAATTAGGGCATGTGGAGAATTAGAAAAAATACTCTGTAAAGCTTGGAGAAGGTTTTCTATCTGCTTTTTTTCCAAACCATATCTGGCTTTTTCTGCTTGGTTGATAGCTATAGATTCTACAGCTTCTTCACAAATTTGGAGTAAATCAGGACGGAGTTTATATAAATCATCATAAAGAGCTAGATTTCCAGCTGGTTTTTGAGAAATATCATAAGCCAGGTGAGTTATGGGTAGTTTTTGTGTTTCTGAAAGAATAGAGCGGAAGAAATATACTAAGAGGTCTTTTTGTTCTTGTCTGTTATTGAGGGGTATTACTTCTCTGATGATAAAGTTGAGGATAACAATGAGTTTGTCTTGGGAAGGGTTGGGAATTTCTGGGATGAGTGTGGTCTGTTTTTCTTTTTCTGTTTGTTTTTGTAAATTAGTAAGTAAAGAAGTATTCTCTAGCTTATATTTTGAAGAAGTCGCTGGTTTTCTTGAGATAGATTTTTCTACTGGAGTAGGGAAGATTTCTCTAAAAAAAGCTGCAGGAATAGAACCTGTCGGCAAGACTGAGTTTGATGGTTGGTCAAAAATTATTGGTTCATGTAACACAAAAGCTCCTCTATTTAGAGGAGCATCGGGAGGCAAGTTTATTGTTTCTATGCAGTTTTTTGCAAAAAAATATGCCCGATGCTCGTCGGAAAGAATTTTTTTTAATTCTTTCTACTTCATTTTTTTATAAAAAAACGAAGGTAGCACTCTGACCGGACTTGTCTTTTTCTAGAGAAAATTTATCTAGTAAAAGCGTTACCGTTGCGGCACAGTCCCAGGATCTAACTGGACTTCCGAGTGGTAAGTGATTTATAGCATAGAGGAGGGAGGGGTGTCTATATAAAAATGATAAAAATAGATGTTTATAATAAAAAAACTATGAGATGTCTTTATAGAGGTTTTTTTGAAGGAAAAATGGTAAAATATATTAAAGTATATGCCTATAGAAAATAATTATCATTCGTTTGAAGAAATAGCTGAAAATTTACCAGACGGAGTTCTTGATCTAGATCAACTTTCTATACCATCAGAGAATAGTAAGCTTTTTAAAAACTTATTTAATGGTTTTGAGAATTTTTCTTTTAAAGAGGGTAAAGTAAATGAAGCTATTAAAGATAGAAATATTCTTGACGTAGCAATAAAAACTCTAGTTAAATTGTGGAGTGAGTTAGATAATTTAAAAACATCTTTTGCTCAAAAAAGCATGTCAGGCGAATCTTATCCTGGAATAACTCCAGAAACAGATATTCTTAAAGTGACTGAGTCAGAAGATATTTTTAAAGGATTAATTTTTTCCTATTTAGTTGATATAAGTGCTATTTTGGAAAAAATAGATCAAGAATATTTACAGAATGAATTTTTTAATGAAACTGGTTTTTCGATATCTGGGGAGTATCCAGAAGATGAGGAAAATCTGGATGAAGCTTCTAAAGAAAAGTTAAAAGAAAAGTTAAAGCCAATTGCTATAGATAGAATAGAAAGACTTTTTACTGAAATTGTTTGGTCTGAACAACCAATAAAAGGAAATGATAACAATGATCAGAGGATGACAGCTCCTTTAAAAGGTCTTTCTGAAGAGAAAATAAAAGAAGCTGGTATTAATGACTTAGTTATTGAATTTTTAGATGGACCAGATAAAAAACGCTGGGAAATGATTTTTGATGTTTTAAATGGTTTTGCAGAAGGAGCTTCCAAAGGACTAGATGCAAAGCAATTATCTTGGAAAAATGTTATTGATTCTAGAGAAGCAGCTGCAGGTCATACAGATTTTTCACAAATAGAAGCTTTGGGTAGAAGGCCTGAAGTTTTTCCTGTTTTAGAAGAGATGATATCTCTTTTAAGAAAGGGTCTAGTTACTTATTATGTAACTTTTGAAAAAGATGGTGATAATTATCATCCAGATAGTATAGATGCTAAAAAAATTAAAGATTCTGCCAAAGAAAAAATTTCATCTTTGAAAGAGCAGTTAGAAGATCCTTTAATTGATGACGAAGAAGCAGCTGAGATAGAATCGAAAATTAAAGATTTAGAAGAAGAATTACTCAGTTCTTTGAAAAAATCATTAGATGGTTTTGAAAAAAAACTAGTAGAAGTTATTCCTGGGCAGGATATTCCTGATTTTGCTAAAGAAATAAAATATAATTACACCCAAAATGGAGAACCAAAAGAAGCAACTTCTTCTTTTGGGACAATGTCTACTGAAGAATACTTGAAACAAAAATTTCCTGATGTGCCAAATCATATAATGGGTGTTGTTTTTATGATTACAGTAATTGGAGAATTTAGATTGAAGTTTTTTGCTGAATACTATTCTAGATATCTAAAATCTCCTGATTCTACTTTTGATACTAGACCACTAGAAGTTCATGCTCCAATGTCTAGGATTTTATATGCAATAAGAGCTTATGGAAGAGTAACAAAAGAGTTCAGGTTACTGTGGCAAATATTTCGTTTACCAGAAAAAGATCTTGATCATGCATTAACTGAAGAAGTTAAGTATCCAACAAAAGATAAAAAATTATTTCCATATAGAAAAGGAGATTTAACTGAAGACAATTTACTTGATTATAAATTTAATGCTCTAGACGGAGAGTTTCTTCCTAAAAATGCTAAGTTAAAAGCAGATGGAGAATCATATAAAAATGATCCTGATACGGCTGTTGATAATGATAATGTTGAAAGAGCTATTGAAGTTAGAGATCATGTTAGGACTAATTTTACAATTGAAGAAACAGCTATTACCCCAGTAAGGCTTCCCTCAGATTTATTTATATTAAGTATGCCTTGTGATGTAATGTTTAGTGATCTAGTAGATCCAAATAATCTAGAGAATGATTCTTATAATAAAGAAACGTTTAAACTATTTAATGAAGCTTATACTTATTTTGCGAAATTCTTAAAAGAAATTCAGTTGCCAATAAATGTAAAAACTCCAACAGAAGCTAAACAGAAAATAAACTCTTTAGCAAGAAAAATATCTCCATTCAAAGCATTTTTTGGTTTGATGCCAGAAGACACTACAAGAGGAATTGTTTTTAGAAAAATGATTCAACAATCTTTGCTTATTATTACAAAAAATATATTTAATCAGTTAGCTAAAAGCATTGATTATAAATCAATGAAGGGGCTTACTAAGTATGGTAAATTAACTTTTAGAGAATTTTTTGTTAGTGAAATAGCTATGGAAGAATTTGTAATTCCAAATACTCTAATAAGAGTAGTTGCAAATTATTTGGGAAATATTTTTAAAAGATATGAAAATTCTCAACATATTTCTGATTTTTTCTCTACAGCAACAGGAAGTGTATTTGGTAAGTTTGCAATAGCTGAGGATACTGGTTTAAGAAACCCTATTAAAATTACAAGAGAAGCAGCCCGTAGGGAAGCTCTCATAGATTCAGTTTTATCAGATACTCCTTTAGAGGATGAAAAATAATTCTATACAGATTTTTATTATTATAAAGTTGTTTTAAGTTTTAAAATAGCTTTTTTAATTATTTGTTTTAAATTTATTCATTATCATGGTCATGAATAACATTTCCTCCACCACCATCTAATCTTTCCACAACATCTTCAAAATCTTCCATTCTTACTTTTCTCTTATGTCCTTCAGGATTATATCTTTTATCTAATGGATCAGTTGCTAAATTTAATATATCTGGCTGATTAGCATTTGTTTTACGACTTATATAGTCAGCTGCTTTAAATGCTGGTTCAGCCCATTTTCTTCCTGCATATGCGCCAGTTTTATTTGCTTTTGCTTCTTTTATTTTTTCAGGGTCAGTTGGGATAGCTGCCTCTATAGATTGACCCATAGATGCGCCACCTCTTTTCGCTTTATAAAATTCATTAGCCATACCAGCTGCACCTCTAACACCACCAAGACCCAATGCTACCCCTCTTGTTCCAAGAGGAACACCTTCTTTAGCTTGACTTACTGCCTTCATAGCCAACGTTTCCCAGATACCACCATCTATCTTCATAGCTTTTTTCATCTCTGCTATAAGTTCTGGGATTATAAGAATAATACCAATACCAACAAGACTCATAATGACACTACCAGATCCTCTACCTATAAGATAAGGAGGCATAAAACCACCAGTACTGAGGTCACCCTTGGTAAACATCTCATAGAGAATAAGAGAAAATAAAACCATAGGGAAAGCCAATAGATTACCAAAAACTAATTTCATCCAATATCCAACATTTGCTTTACCAGGGATAGCTCCCATCATCAGTAGAATCGGAGCCATAACAATAGCAATAATAATAGTAATGTAAATCTTGAGTAGTTCGAAAAATAATTTGAAAACTCCGATCAAAATAGCTATAGAGATAATAAGCCCCAACGTAAGGCCACCAATCCATCCAAGAACGTCACCAATGGCACTAGTGTTAATAGATGCTGCAAATTCTTTTACAGCTTCATTCATATTAGCAAAAGCTCCATTATTATTTACTCCAGTAACAAGATCCCAGCCTATTTGGATGAAGGTTTTACTCATCAGTTCTGTCCCGCCTTCTGGTTTGAACAAACCAATCATCAGATACATTAGTAAGTACATAAGGTCTATCAAAAATCCAGCAATAGCATACGAGAAAGTAACAAAGACTAGGGCAACAACTATTCCAGGAATAGCTTGCTGAGCAGTAACAACAGCTTGTCCATCAATTTTCTGGCGGAACATAATCATAAAACCAATAATCAAAAAGATTGCTACAAAGAAGAAGTAAGCAACATTTCTGAATACTTTCCAGGTTTCTAGTACTGGATCTAATGATGCAAAACCCAAACCTTGAGCTTGAGCTCTGGGGATAATATGTGCATCTTGTAAAAGTCCTGCTACATAGGTAGTTCCAGAAGCAGCAGGAGTGTAGAGCATGGCTATTGCCTGAGTTGTTTGGCCAATTAGTCCGCCATTACCATATTTTTCATAAACGAGTCTTTTTTCTTCATCTGTTGCATTCATCATGGCAGTTGTAGATGGGCCAGCAACAGTTAATAGTCCATCTGCCTGAAGTATTTCTGATGTTTTTGGAAGATGTTTTTCTAGGTCTGTAGAATTTGGATCTTTTAAGCTTTCAATAAGACTATTTGTATTTTTTTCTATACTTTTATTTTTTTTGAATAATTCCCAAAAAGGGACAGCTCTAGCCGGTTTTGCTGCAGCAAAAGAACTTACTATAAGGAAAACAAAGAAAATAGCGACCCGGGTGAGATGCTTCATTGTAGTGATTATTGTACGTCAAGAACAATAAAAGGCAAACCTGCAAAAAGGTAAAAACACTCGATTGAATACTACAAAATAGTACAAATATAGTCTATACTATCTCTTACATGATAGCGCTAGAACAAGTTAATTCTCTCAAAGAATATTTTGAATCAGCAGAAACAATAGCTGTTGTTTTGGGTGCAAAACCATCAGTAGATCAAATTGCTCTTGCTAGTGCAGTTTTTGAAGGTTGTAAATCTCTTCAAAAAGATGTCGGCTTATATTCCCCCAAAAAAATTAAAGATGAACATTTTGAATCTTTAGAAAACATACAGACAGAACTTGGTAAACAAAACTTAGTTATGTCCTTTGACTATGATGAACAAGCTGTTGATAAAGTTAGTTATCATATCGGAGAAGAAACAAAGAAGTTTTATCTCACTATAAAACCAAAAAAAGGAAATATTCCTTTGGATCCAAAAACAGTTGATTTTTCTTATGCTGGGGCAGACATAGATCTTATTTTCTTAATAGGTGTTCATGATCTAGAAACTCTAGATCAATTATATTTTGGTTATGAATCATTATATGAAAATAGCTATGTAGTGACCTTTCATACTTTCAAACCAGAAATAGGAACTACTCAGTTTGATTTATCTGGTGCCAGTAGCATGAGTGAGGGAGTTATTGATATCTTGGAAAGTCTGGGTATGAGTCTTAATGAACCAATGGCCACTTCGTTATTGATGGGTCTTGAGACTGCTACGAAAAATCTACAGTCTTTAACTACTACAGCAGAAACTTTTGATAGTGTTGCAAAGTTACTACGAGCAGGAGCTAGAAGAATCAAAAGAAAAGAATCTCCGACTATTACTTTGACAGCAGAAAAGAAAAAAATAGTTCGTAGGAAGATAAAAAAAGTTTTGAAGAAATCTTCTACAAAAACTGCAGCAAAAATAACCGTTTCAAAAAAGTAAATGGAAAAGATTTTTCAAAGTATAAAAATATAAGTTTAGAGTTTAATAAATAGATTGAATTCTATTTATTTAATGTTCCCACAATCCATTGTAAAAGTATCCATAGTACAGACACAGTAATTAGCTCCGCCACAACCATCTACTTCTTCATAGTCTCCACAAGCTGGTTGAACAAGGTTTTCTAGAGGAACTCCATAGTTTCTACCAGCCATCATGTAGTAAAGTTGTTCTGTAGATGGGGTAGAGCCATTAGCAGTTTTATATTGTTCTACAAGCCAGCCTCTTTCTGATTTTCTTTTTCGCAAAGTATAATCTAGCTGAGTTTTTATATCACAAGCTACATCTGGATTTTCTCTAGATTCTTTGATCCATGGGTCTGTCGTATCAGTTATAAATTCATCAGCTTGAGGACAACCATCTTTATCAATACATTGAGGAATCAAGACACCTGTTATTTGTGAAGCTCCACAATCATTAACGATAATATCTCCACAACTCATGCTTTTTTCTCCAGCTAATATTTTTCGTAGCATCGGGCTGGCTTCTATTTGTAATAATCCCCAAAGTAACTGAGCATCATTAGGATCATTACCAGCAGTACTGCAAGTTAATCTCATGAGTTCATTCATTGTTGGTAGGTTTACTGTCAAAGCTTTTAGATCTGTGCATGATTTTTCTTCTGCATTTGGATCATCTATATTATCTGGGTCATATCCCTGACATCTTCCTAGAAAGAGATCTTCTGTTCTTTTACAGTCTTTTATATAGTCATGGGCTTTGGTACCAATTCCTCTGAGTGTTTCTTGTATTTTTCTAATAGTCCAACCAAGCTCTCCTCCAAGAATTCTCATTGGTTCCTGGGGATTTTCTGCAACACTCCCTGTAAATTCTTTTGTAGGGCATTGTTCACAATAAGGGCTGTAACCATCTTCATTTTTTTTGGGACAATGTTCTACACAGCCAGGTGGTTGGTGATAAATAAAACTGAAAGTATCTGATTCACTTTTCAGATTTGCACTAGTTTCAATGAATGTAAGATTTTCTGGGATGATGCCACATTTTCCATCAAAATCTTCTACACAGTTATTCTCTACAATATTTTTGAATTCTTCTGTAGTAAACATTTGTTGGAGAGTTTTATTAATATAATCCATATCAGAGCCATATGGAGTAACTAGGTGAGCTCTAACTGCTATTGGATCAAGATCAAGGGCACCATTCACTTCAGTATCTTTGACAATAATATTCCAGTCAAAACCATAATTATCATCTGAAGGAATCACCCTAGAGAAAAAAGGATCACGAAATTCTCGTTGATTGTCTTCATTAACAATAGCGTTAGATCCTAGCTCACTTACTATTTCATAAGATCCTTCAAAGCCTCCACAGCTTTGTCCTGCTCCATTTATTTGGTCTATAAGAGATCTGAGTAAATAACTTTCTGGTTTACTAGGAGAGAGAATACATTGGGGAAGTGCTCCACAGTTTATAATAAGTTCATCTCTATTTTCTGGTCTCAGTTTGAATGCAATATCTCCTATATATTCGGCTCTTTCTTTTTTGATGTCATCAAGGTGTTTTTCTATTCTTTCTGCAGGACTTAGTAAATAGCTTGTTATTTTGGCCGAATCTGTAAGATTGGGTAAAGAGAAAATCATATTAGTGGCTGTTATTGGTACTTTAAAACCAATAACTATAGGAGCATGTTTTTTGATAGGCATTCTCTCATGAGTTGCTCCCCATACTGGAGCTGGTTTTTGTATTTGTAAGAAGTCAAAAATATCTTTATTTGAATCAAATAAACTTGGGTTAACTTTTTCATTTCCTTCCATAACATTTTGTTTTATGGAAACTACCAAAAAAGCCAATCTATATAAGCCATCTATATTAAGCGGCATTTTGGTAATAGCTTCTTCTATTGGTTCTATGTCTTTTTTGAATTCTGATTGACTAATTCCAAATTCTTCCTGCATATCTGGATTCCATCCGCTCATAAGATCACTACAGCTAAAGTTTTTATCTGGATTTAATTTACTTTTTCTTTTGAATAGAGCTCTTGTTGTTTCAAAGAGACCAAAGGCTCCAAACTCAGAGCCAGGAGCTCCTACCTGGTTTACATAACAGGGCCCACCATTTTCGAATTTGTCACAAAAGTATCTATTATAGACACTATAAAGATTGTTGTACTTTACAACACACTGTTGTTCTCTAGACATAAGTGCAGTGGCAACTCCAGAAGAGTTTAATTCATCTGAAGAAGTTTTTAGATTATTTGCACCAAAATAACCTTCGTATGAAGAAATCTTTGTAGTATCTGGAAAATCTTCATCACCTTGGAATAGGGGAATCTTCCCTTCTGCAAATTTTCCTTCATAACTAGCACCGGCTGTTAATCTAACTGGTTTTTCATATTCTTCAAAGTATTGTCTGATTGATCCACTGACTTGTCCGCTAATCCACCATTTTGGTTTTGCGCACTGAACTTCATAACCTTGGTCGTAGGCCATTTGGTAGGTGATAATATCTTGGAGTTCGTCAGTATCTCCTATTGAATATTTATCATCTAAAACAAGAGGTAGATAGTTATAAACCTCTGGATCTTTACGAGTATAGTTAACAGCATCATCACTAGATGCAGCGTTTACTAGAGAGTTTTTCCCAATGAAAAACAGAAAGAAAGAAAAAATAGCTAGTAATGTAATAGAAAATTTGAGTTTCACGTAAACTTATTATACCCCGAAATAAAGAATGATTTTTGTATGGATTTTTTTAATTCTCAATGAGCTAAAAAGTTTTAAAGTTTTAGGGAAAATTTATAAAATTGAAATTCCAAAGATTGCTTCAAGAATTTGAGTAATCCAGTAAGAAGAGAATAAAACTAAGAATCCAACAATAGCCATTGTGACTCTTTTCTGTCCTTCTTGAAGAGATTTCGAGTTAGCAGCTCCACCTAGAATCTGTAATCCTCCTGCAACAATCATCACAAAAAGAACTAATCCAGCTAGTGGAAAAGCAAAAGTTAGTGCTCTAGAAATTATTCCACCAGGAGTAGAAAGCTCTGCTGCGTGGGGTGAGTTCTCTGTGAGTAATGGGTCAAAGTTGTCTAGGACATCCCCTGTAACCTCAAAAGTATCTGGATCAGGTAAGCCAGTATTCTGAGCAAAAACGTTACTTGGAGTTTTTAGAATAAAGATAGAAAGGATAACTAAAAAGACAAAGTTGAAAATATTTTTCAGACTAGTTGCTTTTTTTATTTCTTTTTTTATGTTCACTTACTTCCTTTTTTATTAAAGTAATTTATCCGCCAAATCCAGGAATCTGGAATAGACTTACTCCTATAAATCTTAACATAGTAATAGATAGAATTATAAATACCAAACCAATGATTGCAGAAGTAATTTGTTCTTGAGCATCTTTGGTAGCTTGGGCATCTCCCTGTGAGACTGATAAGCGGAAAGCTCCAGCTAGAATAAGTAATAATGTAGCTCCACCTCCAACACTAAGTCCTAATGTCATGAAAGTTTTTATAATACTTTCTGGATTTGCAGGGATACAGCCAATAGCTGTCCAGATCCCTTGTATGCCATCAACTCCACCTTCAAGACAAGCTTCACAATCTCCTCTTTCTCCATCAGGTATTTGTTCGCATAATGCAAAATCTACAAAAACTGCTCCAGAAGAGACATCTGTTTTTGTTTCTTCACAACGATCGTCACAGTAATCTTCGACTTGAAAAGAAGCTTCACAGTCAGGGAATTTATAGTTTGCGCCACCTCTAACTTCTTCTACAAATATAGAGTATGTTCCTGCTGGGTCTGCTTTGAAAGTTCCAGTAGCTTTACCACCAGAAGCAGATACAGTATCATCATCTGCAACAGGCCAGCCATCTGTTCCGATAACAAATCGAACTTTACCTGTAAATGGGTCGCCATTACCATCAGCTAGACCTTCAGCTTCTATAGTAGTTGTTGTATCTCCAGCTTCAGAACAACCAGGCACATAACAGGTGTCACCTCGTCTGTTTTGGGATATAAATAATTTACAGTCTCCACCGGTGTTATTTTTTGTGGTTTGGTAGGTACCCACCTCACATAATTTATTCTTCTTAAGAGAAACATTAACTTCATAGAGAAAAACATAATGAGTATCATTTTCTCCAGATGCTGTAGCGTTAGCTAAAGCTTCTTTTTCATCAACTACCCAAGTAACAATTCCATTTTGAACTGTAAGTGTAACTGTTCCATCTCCTCCTGTATAAGTTCCATTTTTGTTTATTTCAAATCTCTCAGTTTGAGCTTCATCATCACTATTAGTGCCACCTTTTATCTTAAGATAATATTTAGTATCTGGATCAAAATTACCACTCATATCGATTTTTATAGTATGAGTATCTCCCTTTTCCCATTTTGGAAGAGTTACACCTGTTCCAGCTTGAACTCCCCTACAGGAGCCGACAGCTTGAGTCTGGGTTGTTGCAGCTAGAAAGATAAAAATGCTCAAAAAAACTATTCGTATATTACGAGAAGTTGAATCAGCTAAAAACTTAAATATATTTTTCATAAATATGTCTATTTATCTGAATAAACATAATCCAGATAGGCCTGTATTTTATCATGGCTCACATGGCTTCAGCTAGTCGCATCTTAGTTGAAAACCACACCTCGATTTAGTTGCAGGTCTATATATAATGATGTTAATTGTGTTAAGACGAAAAAGAATTCTAGCTTTTGCGTTGTTCTTCCTGTTAGTTGGTGGTAGTTTTTCTATTACCTCTTTTACTTCTTTTTTTGATAGTTTTTCAAACTCATTTTTCGTCAAGGCTCAGGATCCTGTAGAAGCTTTACAGCAACAAATAGATGATTTAGAGAAATTAAAACAATTATCAGAGCAGGCTACAGATCCTTTAGAAAATGAACTGGACTCTTTAGAGAAGAAAATTTCTTCAGCTCAACTGGGAATAGCTGCTGCTCAAAATCAAACAAAAGAATTAGAAGGTGATATTAACAATAGGGAAGAGGATTTGGTTGTTCAATATATTATTTTTACCAATAGAATTGCTCAACAATATAAACGCTCTCGTACTTTTTCTCCATTAATGTTGTTTTTTAATAGTGGTACCGCTAGTAAGTTAACAAAAACTTTGGCATACAGTACTTCTGTTCAAGCACAGGATAATAGGTTAATAAGGTCTTTGACTGATGAGATTACCTCTCTTGAGTTAGATAAACAAAAACTAGAAAATGATCAGGTAACATTAGCTTCTCTTGAGAAACAACTGGGTATTCAGGCTAATTTTTTTCAAGTAGAAATAGGTAAAGCAAGAAATTATCAGAATGATCTAGCTGGTCAAATAGCCACACTTTCTGCACAACAGCAGGCTATTATTAACGCTCGTTCTGGGACATACACAACTTCTGTTGGCGAGGTTCCTTTGGCAGACGACTTTAATGCTTCTATTGGTTATAAAGCTTCAGCTCCAGGTAATTCTTTTGCAGTCTTTAGTTTTGGAGCATATACCCATAGAAATGGAATGAGTCAGTATGGAGCTAATGCTAGGGCTAAAGAAGGGCAGTCTGTAGAAGAAATTTTGGCAGCCTACTATCCAGGAACAACTATTAATAAAGATTATCCAGAAATGGGCTCTATTAATGTAGAGGGTTATGGATCGATTTCTTTTGAAGATACATATTTACAAGGTATTTATGAAATGCCAGCTAGCTGGCATGTGAATGCTTTGAAGGCACAAGCAATCGCGGCTAGAACTTTTGCTATCAAATATACTAATAACGGTTCTGGAACTATTTGTACAACGGAGAGTTGTCAAGTTTTTAAGAATTCTCCAAAAGGAGGAAATTGGCAGACGGCAGTTAATGATACTAAGAAATGGGTCTTAGTAGATGGAGGTGGAAATCCAGTTTCTACTCAATATGCTTCTACTCATGGTGGTTACAGTAATACTAGTGGCTGGGACACAACAGATAAATCAAATTCTGGAGATTGGTCTACTAGAGCTTGGGAAAATAAGGGAAGCAGTCCTTGGTTTTATAAATCTTGGTATAGATCTGGATATTCTTCTAGTGGGGCAAATTGTGGTAGAGCGCATCCATGGCTTTCCCAAGAAGAGTTCTCTGACATTATTAATGCTTGGGTAGTTCGTAAAAATCCTAATGGAGCTGATGTAAATAGAATTACTCCAGTAACTATTAATGAATGTAATATTGGTGGTCAGGGTGGAGATCCTTATTCATTATCTGAGCTTCGTGATAAAGCAAATGGCTCTGGTGGGGCAGTAACTAGTATCTCATCTGTCTCTGTAAGTCATAATGGCAGTGGGCAGACAGCCACAGTGTCAGTTAATACCAATAGAGGAACCATTTCTATTGCTGGGAGTGAATTCAAAGAGAGTTTTAATCTAAGAGCTCCTGGGTATTTACGAATTCCTCAGAGTAGTTTTAGCTTCTTTAATATTGAGCATAAAAATTAATTTTATAGTATTTTATTTTTCATTATCTAAATGAAAAAAAATGTTATATTACTTTAATAAAGTATTAGATTAAGTAAGAAAGAAAAATATGGCTGAATTTTTTGGAAAACATAGAGAAAAAAGGATCGCTATAGAAGATGTTTTATTAGATGAAATTAAATTAGGTCAACAGGTAGATATTCTTGTAAAAAAACAAAAATGCATATTAGAGTTTTCAGCAGCTTCTGAAAAACAAGAAATGTGGATATTAAAAACCAAAAATAAAATTGAGGATTTAGCATTTGATAGTACCTCTTTAGTGGTTAGTCGTTTAATGAAAAAAGGGAAAGTTGATATTGTTCCAATACCAGGATATAGTGGTTCTCCTTTAGGGATAATTATAATGGTTTCTAAAGAAACAGAAGATAATTAATTTTTTCTAGATAATTTTAATTTTAAGTAAAAGCTTTTTTAAACCCAAGTCTATTGAGTGGATTTTCTTTTTTTTGCTGGTTTTTAGATTGAATATTTATTTGGTTTGGATTTTTTTTAGTAACTTTTGGTAGAGAAAATTCTTTTTTCTGTAATGGATCTGGCAAAGATTCTTGTTTTGTAGTCGAAAGTTGAGGTGTGTCACTTGGCTCCAAAGCAATTTTTGTGGGTTCTGGAAGAGTTCTAAGCTTTTTTGCTTCTGGTAGAGCAGGTGTTTCACCTGGGTAAAGTAAATGAATATCTTCATCAGGATTGTATGGTCTGATAACTCCCAGTGGCTTTGAGCGATACATAAGCAAAAAACTCTCTCCCTTTTCAAGTGACTTCCTGATAGGAGCAAATTTCTGCCGGAGTTGTTTCATTGAAA
>JABHWM010000019.1 GCA_018657765.1 Minisyncoccota bacterium
TAAAGAGTGTGAATGGCGGTATAATAGAGATAAGAAAAACTTAGAAAAAAAACTAAAATTGATGCTAAATAAACATATTAAGTTACAAAGTAAACAAAAAAAGAAAGGCTAGCTTAGATTTTTATCTGGGCAAGAGCCTTAGTTTTTTTATATTCCTGATCTATGATTTTCAGCCAATTTGCGCTATGAGGTTTTTTGCTTCCTGGCAAATCAGGTATGGAAAAATCAACATCTTTATTTTCTAGCATTGGGGTGATGTTGGGATACCAGTCTGCTAAATGGGAGGCTGTATAACCATGAACAAAGATCAGTTTAAAGTTAGACATATACTGAAATTATAGCAGGTTAGAACTATCTCCAAGTCATAATTTAGGTGTACAAGTGTGGTATAAAATCACTTGAGTTAAAAATGCTGATGCCCGACTTGGTCTTCCGCTCATACCCCAGGGTAGCTTCTCTTGCTTCGCAATTCACCTTCTGCTCCAGACACTTCTTCGTATAAACTCAGTCGGATTCACGATTCCGTTCGTTTCACTCACTCCACATGCACTAGGAGGGTACTCCACTTTGTTATGTACTCTCCGTCGCGAACCAGATGCTTCTCACCAATTGCCAGAACTTCAAATAAAAAAACCAGCATAAAGCTGGTATTTTTATATGATGCCCGACTTGGATTCACGACTTCGCTCGTTTTACTCACTTCGCATGCATTACCCAGGTTGCTACGCAACTTGGCGGTCGAACAGTAGTTGAAACTAGCTTATGAACATAATGACAAAAAAACATCCAAAAGGATGTTTTTTAATCATGATGCCCGACTTGGATTCGAACCAAGATTGATGGCTTCAAAGGCCACTGTCCTGCCATTAGACGATCGGGCAAATTTCTAAAAATTTTTAAAAATCTATTAGAACTGTGTAATTCTATCTCTAAACGTTGTTTTTCTCAAGGCTTTCTTAGGATTTGGTACGAGTTTAGATTTCCAGATTTTCCGTCAGCAGTGTACTCTTTTTCGAGGGTAAATGAAGTATTTTTAGTGAGCTCTTTGACTTCCTTATCGCTTGTGTAGTGACAGTATCTATAAGCTGTTAATCCTCTTTGCCAGTCCAGAATGAAATCATTTTCCTCTAATTCGTCCGGATCTATCTTTACTAATCCAGGATGGAGTTGTTTTTTTTCAAAACGTTTTTCATTCAGGAATCTCCAAGCAGTAAAAACAAAAATTCCTCCATTTGTGAGGTGATCTTCAATAGCAGAAAATAGTTTTTTTCGTAATTTTTGAGAAGGTATGTGATGAAGTACTCCAAAAAGAGTAATAACCTGATATTTTTTTTGTGGCAAAACTTCAGACAAATTATCTTTAATTAATGCATTTATTAAATCAAGATAGAATAGATTTTTTTCAAATGAATGTTCTCCTAGTCTTTGTTGGGCAAAATCTAGCAATTCCTGACTATTATCTCCCCCATGGTAAACAAGTTTTTTATGAATACTTTTTTTCCATAGAAACTCTCCAAATCTTCCATTGCCGCAACCAATATCAAGAACTTTCAGTTGTGGGTGATTTTTACCTATTTCTTTGAGTGGTTCTATTAGCTCTCCCCACCCTTTCCAGTAAAAACTTCTAGTTTTACTGAATTCTTCAGCTGTCACTTTATAGAAGTGTTGATTGAGATCATTAAGCTGGAGGATAGTTGCTTGTTTCATTGGTATAATATGTTTTATTGTGAGAAAACTTTTCCATTATACCGATCATCTTGAGCAAGTGCTACCGCTCTTAAAAAAAATAGAGAAAGCACCTAATTTGAGTTCTAAAAGATTATCTCAGCTAGCCAAGAAGCATCCTCTAAAAAATGGTTCATTATTATCAAAAACTAATATTATCAGAGCTTACACAGGCTTAGCTGGCAAGCACGGCTTAGCTCCTTTTAATCAAAAGATAGTTAAGAAGATAATGATGAAGCCAGTAAGAACTATCTCAGGTGTAGCTCCAGTAACTGTTTTGACAAAGCCATTTCCTTGTCCTGGAAAATGCATTTTTTGTCCAAGTGATGTAAGAATGCCTAAAAGCTATCTTAGTGATGAACCTGGTGCTCAGCGAGCTGAAAGAAATTACTTTGATCCATACATGCAGACCTACAATAGATTGGATGCATTGCAGGCCATGGGTCACACAGTAGATAAAGTAGAGTTAATCATTCTTGGTGGAACTTGGTCATATTATCCAGAGAGTTATCAGATTTGGTTTATTAAAGAATGTTTTAGAGCACTGAACGAATTTAATACTAATGATGATAGGGATAAAATTCGTGAAAAATATAAAACAATTCAGCAGAAATTAGAAAAAGATAAAAAACATGTTTTGAGTGACAGTCCAAAGGAAAACAAGAAGCGTTTTTCAGATCTTTTGATAGATGGAGAGAATTTAGATAAAAAATATAATGAAACTATTGCAGAGCTCTATGTTGCTCCAGAAAAAAAACTAGGAATAGATGTTATTCAAACCGCCAACTGGGAAGAATTATTCAAGGAACATAAAATAAATGAAACGGCTGTTATTCGTGATGTTGGCTTGGTAATAGAGACTCGCCCAGATAATATCTCTGAAGCAGAAGTAATTAGAATCAGAAAACTTGGGTGCACAAAAACACAGATTGGTTTACAGAGTACAAGTGATGATGTTTTAGAAAAAAATCATCGAGGACACGATGTGGCAGTTACTAAAAAAGCATTCCGTTTACTCAGACAAGCTGGTTTCAAGATTCACGCTCATTGGATGGCTAATTTATATGGATCTAATGCCGAGGCAGACAACAAAGATTTTGATAAATTATTTTCTGATGAAGATTTTTATCCTGATGAGCTCAAAGTTTATCCATGTTCATTAATAGAAAGTGCTGAACTGATGCAGTACTACAAAAAGGGTTTGTGGAAACCATATTCTCATGAAGAGTTATTATCTGTCTTAGAACATGTTTTATTAACTACTCCACCCTATTGTAGATTAACTAGAATTATTAGAGATATTCCATCACCAGATATTGTGACAGGTAATAAAAAAACTAATTTTAGACAAATAGCAGAGCAATCCATAGAGAAAAAAGGAATCAGTTCCAAGAATATTAGAGCTAGAGAGATTCGCTATGAAACATTTGATGCAGAAAAAGCAGAATTAAAAACAGAGCTCTATTCTACTTCTGTAGCTGATGAGGAATTTTTACAGTATGTTGTAGAGACGGAGTCAGGAGAAAAACTTTTAGCATTTTTGAGATTGAGCTTTCCCAAAGAAAATTTCTTGGAAGAGTTAAAAGACAGTGCTATGATCCGTGAAATTCATGTCTATGGCAGGGCTTTGGAGATTGGTAAAAAAGGTAAAAACCATGCACAGCATTTTGGTTTTGGGACAAAACTTATAGAAGAAGCTCTAAAAAGAGCTCAAGAAAAAGGTTATAAAAAACTATCGGTTATCTCTGCAATAGGTACTAAAGAATATTATAGAAAAAAAGGTTTTTCTGATGGAGATTTCTATCAATATATAGATTTTTCTAAATAGAATAAAACAGCTACTTTTCAAAAAGTTTTTTTATCGGTACTGTGAAGAAGTGAGTATTTCTTTAAAAAATAAGGTTCTTGCCCAGATAAACTGATAAAATGCTAGAATAAAAGCATGAAACTCCAGATATGGCACGGAAAAATAAGTGGATATAAAACCGGAAAAATCCTGCACCACTTCATAGTGGATGTAGAAGCCTCTAAA
>JABHWM010000020.1 GCA_018657765.1 Minisyncoccota bacterium
ATTATTTTTATTGAATTTTTTGAACCACTTATTTGTATCTTTCTCTAAATGTCCAAATCTACCAGTGACGACATAAGCTTCTATTTTTCCATCTTTCACTAATTGTTCTATTTGTTTCATTCCTGGGGAAACAAATAAACTACTTTTATGAAAAAACTTCCAGAATGTTTTTTGCCAAATTGTTTCTGGAACAAAGAACTGTAATTCTTTTCTATGAATAATTTTTTTCTTTTTTAAGATAGAAACTAAAGGTCTAACTATACGAGCTGGGTTATAAAGTAACACCCCATCCATATCAAAACCCACTCTAATCGGTTTTTTTATTGACATATCTCTTTCACACTATAAACATGAGTACCAAGACCATTTAATGATTTATCAAATATCTGAGGGGTAATAAAATTAAGAAAAGCAGCTTCTTGAGAGTTATACTCATCTAAAACTTCATGATGCCGCATAGACAAAGCAAGATAATCTATACCTTCATGTTTTACAACTTCACACCATTTTATTTGAGAAATATCTTTATTAAAGATAAAAAATTGTTTTCTTCTACGCTCTTTATCAGGATAACCCATAGACCAAGAAAAATATCCATAATCCAAATATAATTTTCTACCTGCTAGAGAAATAGGATTATATAAATATTCATTAACTAAAAAAGAGGACTTGAGTTCTGTCGTCACAGCCCATCTGCCAAGCTCTGTTTGGTTATAATCTTTTTTACCAACTATTGAATCATTCAGAATAGGGAATAAGTCAATAAAACCAGAAAAAGTAAGAGTAAATAAAATGAATAAACCCAATATCTTTTTCCATAAAGTAGAACCCAGGAATACCTGGGCTAATAATCCAGCAACACCAATATTCATAATAATAAGAAAAATAGTAATAAATTTATGATTATTAATCATGTCCATAGAGAAACGAAAAATATTAGCAATAATAAAAATAATTAGTCCGGTAAAAAATATATTTTTATAACCAGTATTTTTTTTATGTTTAGAAAAGTTTTTATTAAATAAAATTAAATAAGATAAAACTGGAATAAAAAATATATACAATCCAAAATTATAAAACCAATAATTTAATATTCCAAAAATAGTTTTTTCTTTTGCCAAAAACCCTAGCTCTAATATAGGAGTGAATGAACTTCCAAAAAAATAATAGATGTACAAAGAAAGTAAACCTGCTAAACCTATAAAAGTAATTGATCTAAAAGATAACTTTTTTCTATTTGAAAAAAGACTAACTAAAAAATAAACCCCTAAGGCAGCAAATGAAGCCTGATGCAGAATAGGTAAAATAATAATCAGAAAACCAATAAAAAACATTTCTTTTTTAGAAAAAAATAATTTTTTATTTTCTTTAGTTAAAAATTTTTTTTCAAAAAAACCAGCTAAAAATAAAAAAACAGCTATTCCTAAACCCAAATGTCTTTGATTAGTAAAAATATTTAAGTTCCAAAATGCACTAACTATTCCTCCATCCCATGGGCCGAAACTAACAAACTCTCTTTGTGAAATAATTTTTTGAATAACTGAACCAAACCCTGTATATATATTTTTTTCAAAAAACTTAATAAATGAAAATGAACCATTAAATAAAAAAAGGAACACAGCCAATAATCCAGCAAAAAAACTAAAAAATAGCTCACCAAGATAAACAATAGTTGTTAATAAAAGGGCACTACCGAATGCACTCAAAAAATTAAAAGCAAAATCTATCTGCATACCTAGATTTTCTAGACCAGCAACAATCAAATAAAACAAGAAATGATAAGTCATTTTTTCACCAGCAAAAAAAGGATACTCTGGGGGTAAATTACTACCCATACTGAATGATCTAATCATTGGTATGTGAGCAGCAAAATCACTCCACAATTTTGCTTTTATAAAAAAAGAATCATCTTCATACCAAAAGGTTGATTGAAAAAAAATAAAACTAAAAATAAAAAAAATAGTAAAGATAAAAAAATATTTATTTAAAAAATACTTGCGTCTAATATCTGAAAAAAGTTTTTTAATAAATTTATTTTTCATATTTAAAAATCTAATAAACAAAAACTAAAAATATTTATTTAAAGTATTTCCAGCTTTTCTACCAAAACGAACTGCATAATTTATTCCTCTATCCCATGGATAAATATGTTGCATGCTTATCCAAAAAACTCCATTAATAGATGTTTTTATTTTAGGCAAAAATTTAGAATGATTCTGAAAAACTAATGGCTGAGCAAAATCAGCATCAAAGACCCATGATTTTTCTATATTTTTAGAAAATCTTGGTGACAACTTATTCAAAAAAGGTTTGTATTTCTTAATTATTTCTTGTTTACTTAGTTTATAAAAATGATTTTTTTTATCTAGATATTTACCTACATACAATAAATGCTTTTTTCCATATTTTGAAGAACTAACTAAATTAGTATGCTCGATAACAGCCAGAAATGGCCAATCTTTTTCATGAATACTGAGCCAATATGTTTTGTCTTTAAAAAATGGTTTTTTAAGTTCTAGTAAAAGTGTTCTAGCAGATAAATACTGTAGATCACTTTTTTCTGTAGGCATTATTTTCTCTAAAACAGTAGATGGAGCAGTTACTAAAACACTATCAAATAATTTATTTTTATTTTTTCCTAAATTCAAGTTTATTTTTTTATTTTTCTTGGATTTTTTTTGAATCTTTTTAATTGGGGTAGAGAAGTGAAAAACAACTCCTTTTTTTTCTAGAACATTAACCATATCTTTGGCTAACTGTAAAAATCCACCTTTATAATATCCAAGCTGTTGTGAACGAGCAGAGATTCGAGCCCAAAACCAAGCCATGTTAATGTCTTCTACAAAATCACCAAACTTGCCAGTAAATAATGGCTTCCATAAAATATCCCAAGTCTTCTTTCCCATAGTTTTTTGAAGAAAATCTGCCGCCGTATACTTTTCTAGAAAACTACCATTGGGTAAAAACTTCAAAAAAGCTAACACAACTCCAGCTCTTAATCTCTCAAAAAAAGATAATGGAGAAAACTTTAATAAGCCTATTGGAGAGTCTACGGACCAAGCTTTGTCAGCAAAGTAAGAACGAGTATTAACATTCATGAAAAAAAGATTTTCTGCCAAACCCATTTCATTCAATAAATTAGCAATATCTGCGTCTGTCTTGAAAACATGATGATAATGATGCTCCGCTGACCAATTCCAGTTCTTTGTTTGTAATCCAGAAGCTAATCCTCCTGGTAATTTTTCTGCTTCAAAAACTTCTACCCTATGACCAGCTTGCAGAATATCCCAAGCAGCAGATAAACCAGCAAATCCAGCACCAATAACAGCTACTTTCTTTTTCATAGCTTAACTAAACTCCCGATTTTTATTTTTAGATATAAACTCAAAGCTTCAATCCCTGCCTTGATAATCACCTTTAAGTTATTACCTGTTGGAGAACCGTACCTTCTTTTTCTATGCTGAACAGGTAACTGAATAAATTTTTCACCTCTTTTTTTAAGTTTATATAAAACCTCAGAGCTAGTAAAAGCACCGGTAGACTCTAGATGTAAAGACTGCAGAGTCTCTCTATGAAATAACTTGAAGGCACAATCTATATCTTTAACACCAATTCTAAATAACAAATCAATATAAACCTTAAATAACCTAGCATTAAAAGCCCTGATTCTTCCTTCTGCTCTATTAGCTCTATAACCAATAATGACATGGTTTTTCTCTGTATAAGGAATAAATTTAGCTAGCTGATTCAAACGAAATTGAAGATCCCCATCTGTAAAAAATATCCAATCAAACTTTGCAGTAGAAAAACCAGTTCTTAAAGCAGCTCCATAACCTTTATTTTCTGAATGACTAACAACCTTTACTTGCTTATGTTTTTTTTCTAAATCATTAACTACTTTTTTCGTTCCATCAGTACTTCCATCATCGATAATAATAATCTCAAATTTATTTGCTACCTGTGGTAAAAAAGCCAAAGACTCTTTTACAAAAAAAGGAATATTTTTCTCTTCATTAAAACAAGGAAAAAAAACAGATAGTGAAGAAAGTTTTTTCATATTTACTCTAAAAGTATACTATTTCTTTAAAATCTCTGGGTACTAAAAAACCAATCCATCCAGAATAGTAAATCCAAAATATACCAACCAAAGAAAAAATTGTAAACATAAAAAGTGAAATATTAATTGAACTACTCCAAAATCCTATTTTTTTATTATATGTAAAATATATTTTTTTGACTAAGACAGCTAACATTGTTGCCAAAAAGGGGAGTGCCGGAGTGTAGTGATAGTAAAAAAGAATTCTAGGGCTTAAAATCCAAGGTACAAAACTCCATGCATAGAAAAAAACTAAATATGAAAAAACTTTTCTAGATTTTTTAATAAAAAATATTCTGTATAAAGAAAATATTAAAGCAATATTACTAAAAATAACTAACAGTGGATTATTGACTGCATAAATATTTTCTGTAGCTGAACCCTTCCAATACCAGACAGCTTGTAAATTCCCAATCCATTGTACTGGAACTGATTGATAAGAATGAACTGTATCCCGATGAATTTGATACCACAAAATATTTTTATGAAGATTAAATATAAAAGAAAAATCTTTACCATAGAAAAAAAGAGGAACATAACTGAGAACATAAATAAAAATAGGTAAAATAACTAAAGAAAAAACTCTCCACGGAAATAATCTCCACTGTTTTTTTCTAAAAATAAGCATTGTTTCATAGTGTAAAAATCCTACTATAAAAAACAAACCAGTCCATTTTGTAGCAATAGCTAAGCCCAAAAATATTCCTGTTAATAACAACCATCCAGAACTATCAATATTTCTTTTCTCTTTAAAAACAAGATACGTAATTGCTGCTAGCAACAACCAAACCGCCAAAAAAACATCATTCATAGCCACTCTAGATTGAACAAGCCATAAACCATCCAAACTCAAAAACAAGGCAGCTAAAATTCCAGTCAATCTATTTTTTGTCAACAAACTAGCAAAAACATAAACTAAGATAATTCCAAAAATTCCAAAAATGACAGAGCCCATTCTCCAACTAACAACAGATTTACCTCCCAAATTATAAATACCTGCCTGGATATACTTGGCTAGTGGGGGATGTAACCAATCATGATTATCTTCACCATAAATTGGTGTATGCCACCACTCAAAAGCTCTCACATCTTTTTCTGCTATTAACCTGATAGCTGGCACATGATAACGCTCATCAAAAATATATTCTGCTGGGATGCCGAGATTAAATAAACGAACAATCAAAGAAAAGATAACTACAGCAAAAACTGCAAAACTATAAGGTAAAGAAAAAAGATATCTCATAAACCAACGGGATTTTCCCCTTGGGCAGATTTCAATAATGATACAAATTGTTTAGCATCGAGTGATGCTGTTCCTATAATAACTCCGTCTGTCACTAAAAGATACTCTGCAGCAGAAGATTCATCTACACTTCCACCATATAAATAAGGAACATCTCCAAAAAGAGTCCTGACTTTTTTTCCAAAACTTTTTACATCGCTCAAAGCTGCATTTTCTCCAGAGCCAATAGCTCCACTAGGTTCATAAGCCACCATACAACTAGCCATATCTTCTGCTGATACTTTTACAGCCAGATCATCAAGACTACCTTCATCAACACAAACAATCGGGATAATATCAGCAGAAAGTGCTTGAGTGATTTTTTTAGCAACTATTTCATTTGTTTCAGAAAAATATTTTCTTCTTTCAGAATGTCCTACCAAAGTATATTTCACACCTAATCCAACTAGATTCTGCACAGAGATAGCTCCTGTATATGATCCTGCTGGATAAGAACTAATATCTTGAATACCTAAAACTAAACCTGTCTCAGTACTGTTCTCGTTAACTAAATGTAAAAAAGGATAAGCTGGGGCAAGAACTGCATCTATTTTTGAAAAAGGTTTCTCTCCTGAGACAGACTTCTTAGAATCTTTAGCAAGAATATCCTTAAAATCAACAAACCATTCTCTCATTTGATTACTTGATTTATTTGATTTTAGATTTCCAAAAATAATTTTTTTTGTATTCATATACATATAACTATATAAAATATATAACTTCCATACAAGATCAGCTGTAAATAATGACTAGTTACTTTTATACAGGTCATAAGTCCCAATAGCATGATAGTATGACTGACATGACTAGTTATCTTGATGAATTAAATGAACAACAGAAAGAAGCAGTTGCCCATATAAAGGGACCAGCTGTTGTATTGGCTGGTGCTGGTAGTGGTAAAACTAGAGTCCTTACAACCAGAGTAGCTCATCTTTTGGATCAAGAAAACTTAAATCCAGAAGAAATCCTCTTAGTTACTTTTACTAATAAAGCTGCTGGGGAAATGAACAAGAGAGTTCTAGAACTTACTGGAAAAAAACTTCAGTATTCTGGCACTTTCCATAGCCTTTGTGCCAAAATTCTCAGAACTCATGCTAGCTCTGCTGGAAGAGATATGTCCTTTACTATCTATGATAGTAATGATCAATTAGCATTAATAAAACATATCTATAAAGATAGAGGTTTTGACCCAAAAAAATATAAACCAAAATTCATAAAATCAATCATTTCACAAGCAAAAAACGAAATGCTGACACCAGAAGAGTATAAAGCTTTAGCTCATGACTCAGCCCAAGAATTTGCTGCTAAAGTTTTCCAAATATATCAGTTATCACTTAAAAAACTAAATGCTTTTGATTTTGATGACTTACTACTGGAAACTGTCAATCTTTTCCAAAAAAACAAAGATATTCTTGGTATATATCAGGAAACTATTAAACATGTTCTGGTTGATGAATATCAAGATACAAACAAGGCTCAATATTTTTTAACCAAGTTCTTTGCCCAACCACACAATAATTTATATGTTGTTGGTGATTTTTCTCAAAGCATTTATGCCTGGAGAGGTGCTGACTATAGAAATCTCATGAGACTAAGTCAGGATTTCACAGACATAAAAGAGTATCGTCTAGAACAAAATTATCGTTCTACCCAAACCATTCTTGATGCTGCTACTCAGATAATCTCAAAAAATAGTTCTCATCCTATTCTTGAACTATGGACTGAAAATAGTCTCTCAGAACCAATCCATGTTGTAGAGGTAACCGATGAATCTCTGGAAGCCGAGAAAGTAGCTCAATATATTCAACAAGAAGTGGACTTCTCTTATAAAGATTTTGCTATTCTTTACCGAACTAATGCTCAATCCAGAGCTTTCGAAGAAGTTTTTGTCAGAAGAAAAATACCATATAAAATAGTTGGTGGAACTCGTTTTTATGATAGAAGAGAAATAAAAGATGTACTAGCTTACATCAGAGTTTTACTGAATCCTGCAGATGAAATAAGCTTTAATAGAGCAGAAAAAAAAGGTAAGCGTCGCCTTAATAAGTTGATTGCGTGGAAAGAAAAACAACAAGAAAGTATTGCTACTCTAAGTCCCTTAGAAATCATTGAAAAAGCACTCAAAGCAACTGACTATATAGGGACATTAGATAGTAATGATCCCCAGGATGCTTCTCGTATAGAAAATATTCAAGAACTAATGAATACTGCTTCAAAATTCACAGATATGACCCTATTTTTAGAGAATATTGCTCTTGTTCAAGATGGAATTTTTCATGATGTTCAAGATGCAGCTACAGAGGGGGGAGTCACCATGATGAGTCTCCATGCTGCCAAAGGATTAGAGTTTCCTGTAGTATTTATGGTTGGAATGGAAGAGGGGTTATTACCTCACCAACAATCTCTTTGGGATAAAGAACAAATGGAAGAAGAACGCCGATTATGCTATGTGGGGATCACTAGAGCTCGTAAAAAACTTTTCTGCACTTACGCTCAAAAAAGGTGGAACTTTGGAAAAATAACTCACAGCACTAGAAGTAGATTTTTATCTGATATTAAACCCAGCTTGATCAAAGAAGTCGGTATTTCAAAAAACTCAGATTCATTTAGAAAAAAATCAGCAGCAAACTCTTACAAACCAGAAAGAAAAGTAATAAACGATGATACTTTAGATGCTCTTTTGGATGGGGAAATGAATATTAAAGACTTTTTAAATTCATAAAAATTTCTCCTGACAAGCATTATAAAAAATCATATAATTGGATACCAATATGTTGATTAGATCTTTTAGAAAAGGTGAACAAAAGTTATATAACACTGCTGTTCATCACCCGTTACAAACTTGGGAATGGGGAGAATTCCGAAAGAAAACTAATGTTGTTGTTGAAAGACTTGGTTTTTTTGAAAATGAAAAACTACAACAAAGCCTCCAAGTTACTTTTCATCCTTTACCAATAATCGGCAAAACTGCTGGATATCTACCAAAAGGCTTTATGCCTAATGAAAACCAGATAGCCGCTCTAAAAAGGCTTGGAAAAGAACAAAATGCCCTTTTCATAAAACTAGAACCAAATGTATCTCAGCCAGCAGAGACAGCTGTGTCTGGACATAGTGAAATAAGAAAATTTTTACAAACTCATGGATGTCAGCCAGGGAAACCATTATTTACAAAACACACCTTTGAACTAGACCTACAAAGATCCGAAGAAGAATTATTTGCAAAACTTTCTAATAAAACTAGATATAATGTTAGACTAGCCTCAAAAAAAGGAGTCCAGATTTTTGAAAATTCTTCTGATGAAGGACTTGAAACATATATAGAAATTCTCAAAGAAACAACTACCAGACAAGGTTTCTATGCTCATACTCCAGATTACTTCCGCAATATGTGGCAAGAACTCAAAGATAGTGGCATGATGAAAATCTTTAATGCTGTCTATGAAGAGAAAGTTCTCGTTTCTTGGATTGTCTTTCTCTTTGATGGAGTTTTATATTACCCCTATGGAGCCTCTAGAAGAGAAAATCGGGATGTCATGGCTAGTAATCTAATGATGTGGGAAATGATTCGTTTTGGAAAAAAAGAAAACTGTAAATCATTCGATATGTGGGGATCTCTAGGACCAAAACCAGATCCAAAGAACCCTTGGTTTGGTTTTCATAGATTCAAAAAAGGTTATGGAGGACAACTAAGAGAATTTATTGGTACGTACGACCTTGTCTTAGATCCAACGATGTATCCTTTATTCAGAAAAGTAGACAAACTTCGCTGGAAATTTCTTAGATTACGTAAAAAAATTGGTTTATAAAAATAAAAAGTAGTATATTAAATTATACAAACTATGAGTAAAGAAAATAATATGCCAGTAATGGTCTTCAAACTTTTTGAAAACAATAACTTACAAAAAGCTATTAATGGTGAAGACATCGGAACCTATGTTGATAACAAAGTAAAAACAGAACTTGCTGATTAATACTTTAAAAATAAAAAATAGAAAAGTTTTAGTAAAAATATAGAAAGATATTTTTAATATGGCAAAAAAAACATTCGGCATTAATGGATTTGGAAGAATTGGTAGAAATACATTGAGAGTTTGGTGGGAAAAAGATAGAAATAATCTAGATCTCAAAGCCATCAATACTTCTGGATCAATGGATATTGATCAATGGGCTCACCTAATAAAATATGACTCTATTTATGGACGATTCTCTGAACAAGTCACTGTAGAAAAAACTCAATCAAAAGATGAAGTAACAGACGAGAATCCAGTCTTAGGAACTATAAAAATAGATAATCATGAAATAACTGTTACTGCTCAACGAGATCCAAAAAAAATTCCATGGGGAAAATACGGTGTAGAAACTGTTCTTGAAGCTACAGGAGTATTCAATAATGAAGAAAAAGCTTCAGGTCATTTTGAAGGTGGAGCAAAAAAAGTTCTTCTTTCAGCTCCAGCAAAAGGCGGAAATGTTAGTACTAGTGTACTAGGTGTAAACGATAATGATAAATCTGCAAAAGTTTTTTCAAATGCTTCATGTACAACAAACTGTGTAGCACCTGTAGTACAAATAATGACTAGTGTTTTTGGAGTAGAAAAAGCAACTCTCACAACTATCCATGCTTATACTGATAACCAAAATACTTTAGATAACTCACATAAAAAAGATATGAGAAGAGCTAGAGCAGCTGCAGAAAATATAATTCCTACCTCAACTGGTGCTGCAAAAGCTACGACCGGAATAATCCCAGAGTTAAAAGGAATTTTTGACGGTATCGCTATAAGAGTTCCAACCCCAACAGGTTCTTTGTCTGACATGGTCTTTATCACCAAAAAAGATGTCACTAAAGAAGAAATAAATAAAGCCTTTATCGATGCTAGTAAACAAGATCGATGGAAAGGTATCTTAGCAGTAACTAATGACCCAATTGTATCTTCAGATATTGTGGGTAGACCAGAATCATCTATTGTTGACCTGGAACTCACTAATGTGATTGGTGGGAACTTAGTCAAAGTTATTAGCTGGTATGACAATGAATGGGGTTACTGCAATAGATTAGTAGAGCAGTTAGCTCAACTTTAAAAAAAAATAAGCTTTTTATAAAGGTTTTATAGAAAACTCTGTGCCACCTACTGGATAACCAAAGCGGACAGCAGCTGTTTTCTCACTCATGTGGTGAACTCTCAAAAAGAGCTCTACAAATGGGTCATCATATCCAGATGAACCAAAATTAATAGCCAACACTCCACGATCAACCCCAAAACCACCAATCGCAACTATCCCAACCATCGTTACTCCATTAAGAGTAATTTGAACTTTCTGTCCAGGCTTTAAACCCATATTTTGTAGATGAGATGCTCTAGTTGTAGTTTTGATGTTTCCAAAACCATCTGTCCAAGCCACCTTATTAGGAGATACATCTGGAATAGAAGCAATATTGAGTTCTGTTGTCAGAACAGAATGATCACCATTCATAATCTTGGCCACTCTTTCAGGGAAGAAATCTCTTGAACGAAATTGAGAACCACCTGTAGGACAATCGATATCTCTAAACTCTACGATTTCATCTTTCATAAAACCAAAAGCATATTCAGAATATACATTAATTACCTCTGTTCCATTTCTGAGGCGAGCATATTTAATACCTTCTCCAACATTATTTTTTTTGGCTTTTGACTTATCTCTACGAGGAGCTGCATTTCCATAAACTATTCTTTTTCCTTCAAAAGGTAAAAGTGCATATTGAGCTGTTACAAACCCCAAAGCAGTTGTGTCCAAAGGAGGAACTTCTGTGGTATGCACTAGAACTTTATCTGGATTATCCAAAGTATTGAAAATATTAGTATTGATCTCCCCAAATTCCATTCCACCAGCTTTATAATCACAAACAACATGAAGTAATTTCTTTTCTTGAGACATTGCTTTTTCCTAACTTAAACTAAATTATTTATTTAAATAACTTGTTATATAAGGGCTTCATTGTACCAAGCATGGTATATCTTGCAATCTACGATATAATCGCCCCATGAATAAAACTACTTCTACCCCAAAACCAAGTAAAAAAAATACAAGGAGAATTGCGAAGCAAGAGAAGGTGCCCCGGGATACAAAAAAAGAAACTGAAAAACCAGAAAACTCACTCCTTTCTCCAAATACTTCAATCACAATTACCCTTAAAAAAGAAGTTGTAAAAAAGAAATATAATGAAGTTCTAAAAAGCCTTTCTAAAAAAATAAAACTAGATGGTTTCAGAAAAGGAGCTGTCCCTATAAAAATTGCTGAAGAACATATTGGTCAAGCAAAAATAATAGAATATGTATTAGAAGAACTAGTTCCTGACGCATATAAGAAAACTGTTGCTGATAGTAAAAAAGCTCCTATTACCAGACCAGAGTTCTCTGTAACTTCTACAGAAATCGGTAAAGACTGGATTCTAGAAGCTCATTTTGCAGAACTACCTGAAGTATCCATCAAAAAATATGAAACTCATGTCAAAGCTGGAGCAAAAAATGCAAAAAAAGCGCTAGCTGAAAGCAAAAAAGAAGCCAAAGAAAAAACAAAATCAAAAGATGATAAAGAAGAAAAAAAGGTAACTCCTTTAACTCCAGAACAAGAAAAAGAAACAAAACTACAACACATCTTTAGAGAAATGGTTACACAATTAAAACCAAAAGTTCCAGAATTACTACTCAAGCATGAGACACAACATGAATTCGAGCATATTTCTAAACAATTGAAACAACTAAACATGTCTGTTGAAGATTATCTAAAACGCAGAAACATGACTATGGATCAACTTTCTCAAGAGTTAGCTGTTTCTACAGTAAGTAGATTACAACTAGACTTAGTTCTTGGAGCAATAGCTAAAGAAAAAAAACTGGTAGTCTCTCAAAAAGATAAAGATGCATACCTAGAAACTATTAAAGACGAAAAAATGAGAGAACAAATGAAAAATGATGTTCATCATATGAGTCACTTAGAAACTAATCTACTAAAGCAAAAGGTAGTAGACCACTTACTCAGTCTTGCGTAAAATAGAACTATAAAAAGTATCTTTTTCCTGTCCAGAAAAGATTACTTGACAAAATGGGTTATTTTGTCCTATAATAATAGGTTATTAATAAACCATAAAATATAAAATGCAAAATCAAGGGCAAACTAAAAAACCAGCTGTCAAATCTTCCGGTATAAATCCGTTTGCTAAGGCATTGGTGGAGACTGAATCCCAAACAAATAAGACAAAGCAAAACACCAAGAGTGATAGTGAGCTCTTGAGTGAAGCTCTATCGAAAACTGGTGGAAAAGTAGATAGTTCTAGTGCAAATTCATCTCAAAAAGATATTTCAAAAAAACAACAAGAAGAAATGAAAATGAAGCAAGAGCGCGAAGCTCTTCGCAAAAAGCTTCATGACCAGATCAACCCTGTTGATAATCATGAAATTTTTGCTGCTAGAAAAGAAAGAGAGAACAAAGAAATAGAACAACTTAAAACAGATATTGCTTTATTAATGGCTGATCTTGGATCACTAGAAAAAGAAGCTGAGTTAACCCTCATGACACAAATTGTTGACCCTGGAGAACAGGGTACTTATTATAAGAATTTTTTTGCAAAACTCCGTAGTTTTATTTTATTGCTTAGACAAAAAGTAAAAAGTGCTCGTACTTGGGCAAAACAAACAAACTCTCGCAAAAAGAAAATGGCTAAACGTAGAGGTGGGGGAGCAACCACTAATCCAGGAGAAACTAAGTACGTTCAAGACCTCATGCATCATGAGAAGTCTAGTGCTTTTAATCCTGGGTAATTTTTTAAATTATCATTTTTTATAAATTATTTTTAAGTAATGCATCTGTCACTCAACCTATGTATAATTAACATTAGGATTAATCATATGAAACTATTTTCAACTTTTTTTAACGACTTTAAGTCTATATTTACTGGCTATAATAAAAATAATGTGGAAAAAGCATTTCAAAACATTATTAAAAATAGAGCTAATACTTTAATCAAACTAGATAAATATGACACAAGAGAAATCAAAAAATCCAAAGATTTGGCTCAGCATACCTCTGTGCGAAGCTATTTACAAAAAGTTCAGAAACTATCAAGCTAAAAATTCTTTAGGAGAACAACTACCACCTCTAAATACTAGATATCCTGAAAAACTGGAATCCCTTATTGGGTCAGTCAAATTAAAATCATATTTACTCTCCCATGATATACATCACATTGGTGCAACCTACTACGTAAAGCTAGCTAGAAGTCAAGTATTTTTAAATGGAAATAAACGAATGGCTGTTATTCTAACAGATTTATTTTTTGAACTAAATCAATATAATTCAAAGATTCACACCTGGATTGATCTAGCCGATCTAACGTTACTAGTATCTGAAGATAGACAAAATACTAATAAACAAATAATTGAACTAATCGTTAATATTTTTAAAAAAATTTATATTAAAAAAAATAATAAATAACTATATTTACTAGATAAAGCTAACCTATTAAAAAGAATATCTCTATAAAGAGTAATTCTATATTTATGAACCAGGAGCTACAGAGCTTGAACTTTTAAAACCACTTAGAGAATCAATTCTTTTACATTGGGAGTTGCAGGAATTTGATCGAGAGATTTTTACTGGGTCAGGGGAGTATCAAGGATTTGTGGATTATTTTAAGTATTAACAAATTAAAATAGCAAAACCCAACACTTATAACATTGGAATAATCCAGGTTCGTGCAGGCTAATATTTTTATATCCATACAACTACCAATGTGCGACACAAGTATTAAAAATTATGAAAAACAAAATTTGTCAATTTATCTTCTTAAACTTAGCTGTTTATGATAAAAAAACATTGTTGCATAGGTAAAACAACCATTTGTGAGCTCGAGGGGACTCGAACCTCTGACCTCTTCGATGTCAACGAAGCGCTCTAACCAACTGAGCTACGAGCTCGCATAAAACACGAATAAATCATGTTTAAAATATTAAGAATACGAGGGTGAATTATACCCAACCAAACTACAATACACAATCACAAAGAAAATGATATAATTACTGTTCGTTGTTACGGGATTTTTTCTCAGGTAGCATCGTTCAAAAGTGTTACCAAACACATTTGAACAAAATAGTATAAATTGATTGATAAACTAGTGATTAGAAGACCTTATAACAAACAAAACCGATTCGGTAAAAGAAAAAACTTTATCCAAGCGAACCACCATATTCGCTTCCCTGAAGTAAGAGTTCTAGCCGAAAGAGGAGAATCTTTGGGAATAATGTCCTCTCAAGAAGCTTTGCAAAAAGCTATGGCTGCTGAAAAAGATCTAGTTGTGGTAACTGAAAAAGCAAAACCACCAGTAGTCAAGATTATTGAGTTATCAAAATATAAATACCAGCTACAACAAAAAAAAGCAGAACAAAGAAAGAGTGCAAAAACTCAAGAACTCAAAGAACTTCGGTTCACCCCATTTATGGGTGACGGAGACTTTGAAACCAGACTAAGAAGAGTAATTACTTTTTTGGAAAAAGGCAATAAAGTTCGCTTAAGCCTGTTATTCAAAGGACGTTCTATTACTAAAAAAGAAGCTGGTTTCGGAATCTTCAACAGAGTTATAGAGCGCACTCAAGATATAGCAAAAATAGAGATAGCGCCCAAGCTTTTAGGAAAAAAACTAATTGCTCAGCTCACACCAGAAAAAAAATCAGAAAATAAAAAAACAGAAGAAGTTAAATCATAAATAAAGTCATTAACAGGAACAAAAAATAATGCAAAAAATTAAACAAAAAACTAGAAAAGGTGCTGTCAGAAGATTCAAGATCACTGGTAGCGGAAAAGTGATGCGTAGAAAACAAGATTCTCGTCACTTACTCAGAAATAAAAGCAAAAAAAATAAAAGAACTAAACGTTTAATGGTAGAAGTAAAAGGAAAATGGGCTAGAAAAGTCAAAAGAATGCTAGGAATAGCTTAAAATTAAAATAAATAGAGGATATATATGCCAAGAGTAAAAACAGGAGTTATACGTCGTAGAGCTCATAAAAAAGTTTTAGCAAGAAACAAAGGTTTCCGCGGAACTAACAGTCGTCTTATCAAGAGAGCTATTGAAGCTGATTTACATGCAGGTCAATATGCATACATTGGTAGAAAACTAAGAAAAAGAGATATGCGTAAACTATGGATTGTCAGAATTAATGGAGCTCTCTCTCAATTGGGCCACTCCCTTAATTACTCTAGATTCATTAATGGTCTTAAAAAAGCTAATATTTCTTTAAATAGAAAAATGCTTTCTCAGCTAGCTATCAAAGATATGCCAGCTTTCAAAGCTATTTTAGAAAAAGTTGAAAAAGCTTAGAAAATTTGTTATTGTAAAAATATCATGAATAAACTTCGTGTCCGTACCAACCACTCTTATTGCTCCTTTTTGTTTATTCAAAAGGGTAGTGGGGTAGTGGTATAGATGCGTTGAAAAAGTAATAAAAAGAACCACAACCCCGCTCCTAGAAGCGGGGCTTTTTGTGTTTCAGAAAGGAATCATGCGAGAAAGAATGTTTTATTTCTCACACTTAGCTAGTCAACACCAGTTCAGCCGCCACCTGGCAGCTGGAGATTGGAGAGTTGCTGGTATTTTAGAAAAAGCTCAAAAGGCTATGTTAGGAAATAAAATTCAAAAGAAGATTTCTCCACAAGAAAGGAAAAACTAGTCTCATTATTAACTCATTTAAAAAATAAATGGCTTTTAATAATTTTCTTTAGCCTGGTACAATAAACCAATTATGTCAGATAATTCTATCAACAATTTAAAACAAGCTATCACTAAACTACGTACTCAATTTGATAACGAAGACCTAGACTTAGATGCTAAAAAAACAGCTTACCTTGGCAAAAAAGGATCTTTTAATGAATTGTCTAAAGAAATAAAAAATGTTTCTAATGAAAATAAAAGAGAAGCTGGAAAACTTCTAAATGAGTTAAAACAATATTTACAAAAAAATCTTGTAGATAATTCTCAACAAAAAACTGAATGGACTGACCTAACATTACCTGGAATTAAACAAAAAAAAGGTCATATTCATCCTATCTCTCAAGCAATAGAAGAAATCTCTGATATTTTTCAAAAAATAGGTTTTACCAGAGTAAGATATCCAGAAGTTGATTGGGATTTTTATGCTTTTGAAGCTCTCAATATGCCTTCTGATCATCCAGCAAGAGATGAGTGGGAAACTTTCTTTGTCAAAACTCCCCAAAATAAAAAAATGGGAAAAATGGTTCTTACACCGCATACTTCTAACGGCCAAGTTAGAGAGATGGAAAGACTAAAGAGTAAGCCACCTATCAGAATGATTAATGTGGCTCGTTGTTACCGCCGTCAGCAAGATGTAACTCACACTCAAATGTTTCATCAGTTCGAAGGACTGGTTGTAGATAAGGGGATTACTATTCAACATCTCAAAGGAACTCTTGATTACTTCGCTGAAAAATTCTATGGTCCAGGAACTAAAAGTCGTATTAGACCTTTTCATTTTCAATTCACAGAACCTTCTTTTGAAGTAGATTTCAGTTGCCATATTTGCAAGGGAACTGGCTTAATTACTGATGAGCATGGAGATAAAAATAAATGTAGTTTCTGTAAATCTGGTTGGCATGAAGTTGGTGGAGCTGGAATGGTTCATCCAAATGTCTTGAAAGCTGGTGGTATTGATCCACAAGAATATACAGGTTTTGCTTTTGGTTGGGGTGTAGAAAGAACTTATACCCTTAAAGAAGGCTTAAATATTGATGATATTAGGTATTTTTATTCTGGTGAATCCAGATTCTTAAAACAATTTTAGAAAGAGATCATGAACATACTTATTCCCAATAAATGGCTTTTGGAACAACTAGAAACAACTCTCAAACCTGAAAAAATTCAAGAATTTGTTTCCCTTTGTGGACCATCTGTCGAAAGAATCTATCAAAGAGGCAACGATGAAGTTTATGACATTGAGATAACTACCAATAGGGTAGATAGCATGTCTGTCAGAGGAATTGCCAGAGAAGCAGCTGTTATTCTAGAGCAATTTGATGTTCCGGCAAAACTAGTTTCACAATCACTATTGAAGAAAGATATTCCTAAACCAACTGATTCAACCAAAACTCTCCAGCTACCAAAAATAATTGATCAAAAAAAACTCTGTAGAAGAACTATGTGTGTTGTTCTAAGAGATGTCCAGAGAACTGCTACTCCTAAATGGATGGCAGATAGGTTGTCCCAGATAGAACTAAATGTTCATGAAAGTGCTATAGATATTACTAACTATGTAACTCATGAACTAGGTCATCCTATTCATGCTTTTGATTATGATCAAGTCATGAAACTTGGTGGTGAAATAAATATTACGGAAGCCAAGAAAGGTGATGAGTTCACTACTTTGGATGGAGAATCATATACTTGTGTTGGTGGGGAAGTGGTCTTCAAAAATCCTGAGGGAGTAATTATTGATTTACCATCAATTAAAGGTACTTCAAATACTTCTATCAATGACTCAACAAAAAATATCTTGTTATGGATTGAAGCTATACATCCTAGTAAAGTCCGTTTTGCTTCTATGACTCATGCTATTCGCACTGTTGCTGCTCAATTATCAGAAAAAGGAATAGACTCACACCTGGCTGAACCCACTTTAGTAAAAGCAGTTCAACTCTATCAGGAGCTCTGTGATGTCCAGATTGCTAGTGAAGTTTATGATGATTTTTCTAAAGAAGAAAAACTGGCTACTATTATTATTGATCTCAAGAAAATCCAAGATTATTTGGGTATTTCTATCGAAAAATCACAGGTTGTTAGTATCTTAGAAAAACTAGAATGTCAGGTAAATGCAGTTAAAAATACGTTACATGTCACACCTCCATCTTTTAGAAAAGATCTAACTATTCCAGCAGATATCGTTGAAGAAATTGCTCGTATTTATGGATACCATAATTTACCAAGTGTTTTAATGCCAACAAGAATTCCTCTAAATAAACCTAAAGATGTTAATTTCGAGGCAGAAGAAAAAACCAAACACTTCTTGGCAGATACTGGTTGGTTCGAGATTTATAGCTATTCTATGGTCAGTGAACAGCTAGCAAAAAACTCTGCTTATAAAATAGAAGAACACTTGAAGCTAGCCAACTCACTTACAGAAGACAAAGTTTATCTCCGTCGATCATTAATTCCTTCATTAGAAGAGATGATAGAAAAAAACCCTCAAGAAGAGAATCTTTCTGTGTTTGAACTAGCTAATGTTTATCATCCTAGAACAGATCAACTTCCATTAGAGACACTTTACCTGGGAATGGTTTCCCAAAAATCACTCAGAAAAACAAAAGGAGACTTATCTTCACTACTACAAAAATTTTATATTACTGATTTTGAGGTAAAACAAAAAACAGATGAAAATAGAGGAAAAATATTAGTAGGGAAAATAGAAATCGGCAAAATATGGATAGATACCCTCAAGGGTACAGGTAAAAAAATGACTTGCATTGAGATAGAAATGAAAGCATTACTACCATTAATCAAAACTCATCCGGCTTACAAAGCTTTACCAAAAACAGCTAGTATAAAAGAACAACTTACTTTTACGTTACCAGCCAAAACTCAGATTGGACCGGTGCTCCAAACAATCAGAGAAATTGATGGAAACATAAAGCAAGTAACTCTAGATGATGTTTACCAAGCTAACCATACTTTTAGTATTGAATATTGGAATGAAAAGAAAAACCTTTCCAATGAACTAATCAAACCATTGAGAGAAAAAATAGTTAAAACTATAGAAAAAGATTACTCAGCAAAATTAGTTGGTAAAATATAAAAAATTAAAAAAGAATTTAAAATGGTGATTGGCTTATTTTTAAAACAAAAAAATATAGTCTACAACTGGCTAGTAGCTATTATTATTTTCTTGGCACCATTCAATTTATTTTACAAATGGTCAGAAAACTCTGCCTATATAAACGGTATTCTAAGTGACTACCTAATTCCCAAAATTTGGCTTGTAGAGATACCTATTTTACTTACCTTATTTATATGGGTGATAGATTATCTAAGAAAATTTATTACTGCCTCAAATTCTAAAAAGTCCAAAACTATTTCAGAAATATTACTAAACATAAAAAATAATAAACTATTTGTAAGTCTATTATTAGCTTTTTTCTTACGACAGTTATTTTCCATAAATTCTTTAAGTAGTTTACTAATTACTTTAAGACTCAGTGAATTATTTTTATTCGGCTTATTTATAAAAAATAATATTAAGTATATTTCTCAAAAAATAATTTATATCGCTATAACTATAAGTATTTTATTACAGGTATCTCTGGCAAACTACCAATTTTTTTCCCAAAAGAATCTCTTTCCTTACTTTGTATCTGGAGAGACAAATCTAACTGGCTCATTAAATATCGCAAAATTGTTCTTTAAAAAAGGAATTTATGTTGCCCCCTATGGCAGTACTGCCCACCCCAATATCCTGGCTGGATACCTAGTAATTATGATAATTATTTTGACAAGATTAATTCAAAAAAATTCTATTGTTAAAACAACTATTGAAGTTACCAGAAATGAAATAAAAAATAAAAAAATAATACAAAAATACTTAGTAGGTTGGCTCGGAATTTCTCTAATTAGTTGGACTTTATTCTTGACTCAATCCTACAGCGCTATTATTAGTTTCATAGTTTTTATAACTTTAAAAACATTCCCAAAATTAGTAAAAAAACTTTCATATCTACTATTCTTTATAACAGCGCTAACAATACCTATTATGCTGTTTTTATTATCCCAAAAAACTTCTTTTATTTCTATTGATAGAAGAGTTTTTCTAAACCAGCAAGCAATTTTATCTTTTACAGAGAATATTCTTTGGGGAACTGGTCTAAATAATTTTCTATACTCTTTAAAAACAATTAATACTTCAGAAATAGTTCGTTTTCTTCAACCAGCTCACAATATCTTTTTACTTTGGTTAACAGAAACAGGTCTGCTAGGGATTGCTCTAATAGCTGTTTTACAAAAACAAATAAGGAAACACGTATCACTGCTTACTTTGTTTGTTTTGCTACCAATAGTCAGCTTAGATCATTATTTTCTTACTCAGTGGATAGGTAATTACATGCTCATACTTATGGTGTATCTGTAGGAGTTGGAGTTGGAGTTGAACTAGGTTCTGGAGTAGGGGAAGGTGGTATATCAGTAGGCTCTGGATCTTTCCAATCAGCCCCACCAGCACCTATCTTGATAGTATTACTCTTAGATTCTTTACCATCTCTAGAAAAAGCTTTGGCATAAATTTCATGCTTGCCTGTTGAGAAATTAATGTTTCCTTTATAGCTTCTATCATTAATAGTCTCTTTCTTTTCACCATCAACAAAAATCTCTATTTTATCTATCCCAGCATCACTACCAGCCTCTATATTCACTTCAATATCATTCTCTCCATAGCTTTTTTCATTCTCTGGTTTTGAGACATGAACATAAACTTCACTAGCATCTCCACAATACTCTGTTGGTATCTTAAAACGAGAATCATCCTGTCCATTAATCCAGCTCTGGATTGATTCTTGCCATCTATTCTGACCATCCTGACTGAAAGGATCACTTTCTTTCAAGATAATAAACTCTCTATCAGAATAATCATTAGCGCTTATCTTAGCTTCTGTAGCCAATTTACCTTCATCACCCTTACACATCTTCAATTTTGAATGAATAGGATCTGGTAAAGAGGGGACCGTTCCCTTCAAAAAGTAATCTGATCTACTAGGAAAATCATCATGTTTGGGATATCCAGAAAGACTATCTACTTCTATCTGTTCAACATCTTCAGGTATCTCCCAAGCTGGAGCGCCATAACCATCATCAAGAGCTGCAAAAATAATTCTGCGCCAGATAGGGGAGGCACCAGTAATACCAGAAGCCACCTTGGTCATAGGACTATTATCATTATTTCCTACCCAAGTCCCGACCATTATTTCTTGACTCCAACCAATAGTCCAGTTATCTCGTTGATCGTTTGTAGTACCAGTTTTTACAGCGATTGGTCTACCTGTATTCAAAAGAGAATTAGCTCCAAAAGCCAGTAACCTAGCATTATTATCTGACAAGATATCATTAATCAAGAATGATTCTCCAGTAGTCATCACTCGTTGTCCTTCAACAGCTTTATGTTCAAATAGAACTCTACCATCTCTGTCTTCTACTTTCAAAATAGCAACTGGATTAACCCTAAGACCTGTATTTGCAAAAGAACTATATGCCGTCACAGTATCCAAAAGATGAACTTCTGCACCACCCAAAGTTACAGCTAGACCAAATCTTTTCATGTTGTCATCAGTTGGTTCCAAAGTTACAAAACCCATGTCATAAGCTATCTGTAAAAAATCTTTTACTCCTACAATAGCGACTCCTTTAACAGCCGGAATATTCAAGGAACTACCAAGACTATTTCTCAAACTAACCGGACCACGAAACTCACCATCATAGTTTTTGGGTTTGTATTCATCAGCAGATTCATTTGGTCTAAATACCGTTTCTACATCAGAGATCATTGATGCTGGACCATAACCTCTCCTGAAAAGTCCTAGATAGGTAACAGGCTTAATAGATGAACCTGGCTGCCTCAATCCATCTGCAGCCACATTGAATTGTCCATCAATATCTTTATCAAAAAAATCTTTACTACCTACCATACTAAGAATCTCACCAGTCTGTGGATTCATTACAACTGCAGAACCATTAGTAATATTAAAACTTTCCACACCCTCTACTTCTTCGGTAACGATTGCTTGAGCTTCTTCATGTAGACCTAGATCAAGTGAAGTAGTAACTTTAAGACCACCTTTTTCTACTAGATCCTCACCAAACATTTCTTCTAATAAGTCACGAACATAAAACACAAAATGAGGAGCTTTGATATCTGTATCTGTAGAGTTGAATTCTAGGGAATCAAGAGAAGCTATTGCTTCTTCCATTTGGAGTTTTGTAATATTACTATTTTTCTCCATTGCACGTAAAACACTCTCTGTTCGAATCCTCCAATATGGAGTTCCTTCATCATTTTTCTTACCTGCAAAAGGAGAATAGACACTAGGCCTTTGTGGCAATCCAGCCAAAAAAGCTGATTCCACCAAAGATAAATCTACTGTTTGTTTACTGAAATATAATTCTGCAGCTGTACCAACGCCCCAGGCAGTACCACCATAAGGAGCTTCATTGAGATACATTTCCAAAATTTGATCTTTTGTAAAAGTTCTTTCTATTTGAACAGATAGAACCAACTCCTTGAATTTACGAGAGATAGTTCTCTCGTTTGTTAAAAGAGCATTTTTTACTAGTTGTTGTGTCAAAGTAGAACCACCGACAACTCTTCTTTTAAAAACCATGTTGTAAGGAATACGAACAACAGTGAGAAAATCAAATCCGCTGTGCTTATAAAAATCTTTATCTTCAATAGCAACGGTAGCTTGTTTTAAATACTCTGGAACTTGCTCTAAAGTAATAGGATTTCTTCGTTCTGTGTCATAAAGATCATAAAGAAGTAAGCCCTCACGATCAAAAAGCTTGGTACTAAAACCTTCTCTACGAATGACTTCACCAGGTTTAGGAAGATCTTTGGAGTACCAAGCAAACATTGCCAAAAAGCCAACTATACCCACTACAACTCCAATCATAGAAAAGATAGCAATTAGTCTCATTTTTTTGGCCTTCAAAAGATCTTGTTGAACTTTAGAAAGTCGTGATTTTTTCATTTTACCTCTGGACATACGGATAATATGAACACGAAGTTTTCTAGTAAGCTTTTTATAATAAGCTCTACCTTTATCTGCTATAGCTGTAAAATTTATCTCCATAGGCTTCTATTGTAACAGAAAAACCTCCTGACGAAATCAAAGAGGTTAGTATAAAATAAGAAGCGTAACAATCGCTGTAATTAAATAAAAGAGAACAATAATAATATGAAAAAAACAACATTCCCTACAGAAGAAGTACTCTCCCGTGGAGTAGCAGAAATTCTACCAAATAAAAAAACTTTTGAAGAAAAAATAAATAAAGGGAAAATTCGTCTCTACCTTGGAATAGACCCAACAGGTAGTTCTCTTACACTAGGACATGCTGTAGTTTTACGAAAAATCCAGCAGTTTGCAGATCTTGGTCATGAAGTAATTATGCTTATTGGTAACGGTACAGTAAAGATTGGTGATCCTACTGGTAAAGATAGTACTAGACCAGAACTAACCGATGAACAAATCAATGAAAACTTTAAAAACTGGAAAGCACAAGCCAGCAAGGTTCTAAATTTTGACAAAATAACGATCAGACACAATGGTGACTGGCTAGACAAAATGACCATGCCAGATGTTATTAAACTAATGGCCAAAGTCACTGTTCAACAACTTCTAGAACGAGATATGTTCCAGGAACGTCTCAAAAATGGTCTACCTATTCATGGACATGAAATTATGTACCCAATGCTCCAAGGATATGATTCTGTTGTTATGGATGTGGATCTCGAGATAGGTGGTTCGGATCAAATGTTCAACATGATGGTTGGTAGAACTTTACAAAAAGTTTACAACAATAAAGAAAAATGGGTCCTTACTACACCGATTATTAATGGCCTAGATGGTCGTAAAATGAGTAAGTCATACGGCAACTACATTGCTATAACTGAAGATCCAATCAATATGTACGGTAAGCTTATGAGAATTGCTGATGAAATGATTATCGAATACTTCACTTTATTAACTGATATTCATCAAGAAGAATTAGATGAAATCCAAGCAGACATTTCTGCTAACGGTAATCCAATGCTCTGGAAAAAGAAACTAGCCTGGGAAATAACTAATATCTATCACTCAGAAGATGAAGCAAATAAAGCTCAAACTCATTTTGAAGATACTATTCAAAACAAAACAGTCTCTGAAGCTAGTGAAAAAATACAAAAAAATGAGCTTGAGAATAAAACCGTTTTAGAAATAGTCTCTATGTTAACTAAAGAAAGTAACAGTCAATCTAGAAGACTTATAGAACAAGGAGCTTTTACTTTACTTCCAAAAGAAGAGAAGATCACTGATCCTCAAGCTGTGGTAGATTTATCTACGGTAACTGGGCTTAAGATAGGTAAAAGACGTTTCTATACATTAGTTTAGAAAAACTAGATTTAAAAACTATAAATAAGGATAAAATGTCTCGCAAAAAAAGAGAGAAAATGATTAAAACATTTGCGATAGTAGCTATTATCGGCATGATTGTCAGTAGTATTGCTAGCTTATTCTTTTATCTGTAAAGATTACTAATTTTTGTTACACTAGCAACTAATGTACCGTTTCGATGAATCCATCAATGTAGTCAAAGGTGTTGGCCCAACTTTGGCTAAAGATCTGAATAAAAAAGATATCTTTACTATCTTGGATTTATTATTACGCCTGCCATTTCGTTATGAAGATAGATCTCAAATGGTCACTATTGATCAGCTGGAAATAGGGGAGTTGGCTACTTTTAGAGCTCATGTAATTAGTATATCTACCTCATATCGTGGCAGAAGAGTGATGGCTAGAGCTACTCTTCAGGACACAACTGGGAAAGTCACTGCTTTTTGGTTCAATAACCGCTACATAGGATCCCAGCTAAAAAAGGGTAGTGAGTGGTATTTTTCTGGAAAACTAAACGAAAAAAGAACTATTACCCAAGCAACTGTAGAAAAAATATCAAATGAAACTATTCATACTGGCAGGCTGGTCCCTTTATATTCTGTAATTGGTGAACATATGAAGATAGGCACCTTCCGTAGAATAGTCAAAGAAATTACCGATAGGCTAGATGATCCTACTCAAAGTTTAGATACTCTTTTAAATGAAAATAAAGAAAATCTACCAGAAAAAACTTTATCTTTATCCAAATCGCTTAGAACTCTTCATTTCCCAGAAAATACAGAAGATGTCCCAGCTGCTAGAGAAAGATTAGCTCTAGAAGAATTACTCAGTCTGATTCAACACTCTCATAAAATAAAAGCAGAGTGGAAAGATAAACACAGTTCATTTCCTATAAAACTTCCAGATGAAAATACAAAAGATTTCGAGAGTTGGTTGCCAGACAAACTTCCGTTTTCACTAACTCAGGCTCAAGATAGATCTACTCATGAATTACTAGAAGATCTGCAAAATGATATTCCAATGAATAGATTATTAATCGGTGATGTTGGTTCTGGAAAAACAGTGGTTGTCGGTATTGGGTGTTTTGCAGCAGTAGAACTTAATAAAAAAAATGCTGTGATTGTGGCTCCTACACAAATCCTAGCTCAACAACATATTAAATCACTAGAAAAACTATTCCCATCACTTTCTATCCAACTTCTCACAACAAAAGAAACAAAAAAATTCACAGTAAATAAAAAACCAACTCTTTATGTTGGAACACATGCTGTATTAAATAAACTAGAAGAAATCGATCCTGTTTTTATTGCTTACGATGAACAACACAGGTTTGGTGTAAAACAAAGATCTGTCCCACTCATGAGTCACGGTACACCTCACATCATGACTCTTTCTGCTACACCTATCCCTCGTAGTTTGATGCTCACTCTTTTTTCCCATCTAAGTCTGAGTGTAATTGATAAAATGCCACCAGGTAGAATTCCTACTAAATCATGGCTCATTAAAGACAGTAAAAAACAAGACTCTCTTGCTTGGATTACCAAGACTTTACAAGAAACAAAAGGTCAAGCACTTATCGTCTGTCCTTTTATCGAGCCATCTTCTCAAGAAACATTATCTGCTGTAGCTGCCGCAAAAGACTTATTCAAATCCACAAAAAAATACTATGCAAAAAATGCTCCAGAATTTAAAGTAGGGTTGTTACATGGGAAACTTCCCGCTAAAGAAAAGCAGCAAGTAATCAAAGAAATATTCGATCACTCGATAGATATTCTAGTCACAACTCCAGTTGTTGAAGTAGGAGTAGACCTACCAAAAGCCAATATCATTGTCATCGAAGCTGCCGAAAGATTTGGTCTAGCTAGTTTGCATCAGCTAAGAGGAAGAGTAGGACGTGCTGGGCAAGAAAGTTTCTGCTTATTATTTAGTAACTCATCTGCTCCAGAGACAAAAAATAGACTTAAGATATTCACACAAGAAACAAATGGGTTGAAGCTAGCAGAAAAAGATCTCAGTAATAGAGGAGCAGGTGACCTTTTTGGATTTCAACAACATGGTTTTGATTCTTTACGTTTTGCCTCTTGGACAAATATAGAATTAATAAAATCTGCTCATACTTTTTTTCAACAATTAAAAGATACAACCTGGAAACCTCTTTTTGTCTTTTCTAGAAAAGAGCAGACACCTACAAATAATTGAGTTTTTCAGTCTTGTTTCTTGAGAAAATTATCCGTATCATGGTATTAATATGAAAAGATTTCTGAGGTTTTATAATCATAGTAATTCTGGTCAGGTAGGCCTAATTATTTTACTCATCATGGTGGTGATTCTTTCGTTAGGACTATCTCTAGCTACTAGAACATCACAACAAGCAGAAATAGCTATCCAACAAGAAGATACAACCCGTGTGTTTAACGCTGCTGAATCTGGAGTAGAAGCAGCCTTAGCAAATATTTACCAACATGAAGAAGCTGGTGATGTTGATGGTATTTCTGAAGATATTTCATCTTTAGATTTATTAGAAAGTAACTCTGATATCAACTACAACATTACTAAAAGTAATATCCTAGAAACTCACCTAAAGCAAGGAACTAGCACAGAACTGCAAGTGCCTGCAGCAGGTAGTATTAGTTTCTACTGGGCAACAGAACTCAGTTGTGAAGATACCGCTTCTATTCTACTTTCAATCTATGCAGATGATGGCTCTGATGTAACTGCTAGACATTATGCTGTTGGAGATTGTACCGGAGCTAGTACCAGAGGAGATAACTTTATAGCCAACTCAGCAGGACCTGCCCCATATCAATATGCATACACTCTTTTTACATCTGCAAATGATGTTTTTGTTAGAGTGAAACCTGTCTACAGTGATACCGATATAAAAATAGTTGGTTCACCTGCTGTCAGTCAATTTACCATTAACTCTCAGGCTCAAAACTCTTTGGCCGGAGAAGAAACTAGAACATTCGAAGTAAAAAGAACTCTTTCTACTGCACCGGCATTCATGGAGTATGCCGTGGTTAGTGGAAGCTCTATTATTAAAAACTAGAAAATAAAATGCCTGCCACAGCTATAGATATCGGCACTTACGCCGTCAAAGTCATCACTGCTGATCCTGGAAAACAACCTAATATTCATAGAGTTGTTGAGGTAATAAACCCATTTGGGACATCTCTTCCTACTGATGATTTACAAATAGAACAAATAGGAGAGCTTGTAAATAATCTTATTTTTGATAATAAGATACCTCATAACGATGTTAGATTGAGCTTACCAGAGTCAATGGTTTCCTCAAAAATAATTTCTATTCCACCTCTTACTGATGCAGAGTTAGCTTCTGCCATAGGCTGGCAAGCAGAGCAACATATTCCTATTCAAAAAGAAGATCTTTCCTTGCAATATAGAATCTTGTTCAGACCAGAAAAAGGAGATACTCAAACCCCTATGAGAGTCCTTCTCATCGGAACTAGAAAATCTATTGTAGAAAAATATGTAAACATGTTTATCTCGATGGGAATAGAACCAACTATTCTAGAAACTCATGTTCTCTCCATCCTAAGATCTCTAGATATAACTCCAGAAGAACCACCTACAATGGTTCTTAACATGGGAGCAACTAATATGGATGTTGCTGTTGTTTTCAAAGGAGAAATTCAATTTGTTTTCACTCACACAGGAGTTGGTGCCTTACTTACAAAAACACTCCAACAAATTCTTGGTCTTGACCTTCAGCAAGCAGAGCAATATAAACGCTCTTATGGACTAGATCCCAATCAATTTGAAGGAAGAGTAAGAAATGCTCTACTACCAACTGTTAATACACTAGTCAGTGAAATCCAAAAAGCACAAAGATACTTTGTCAGTCAGTTTCCTCAACATAAACTATCTAGGATAGTAGTAACTGGTGGATCATCCCAACTACCAGGATTGGTAGAACACATATCAGAAACTCTAGGTATCGAGATACTTTTTGCAGCCCCTTTTGCGACAGCTACTGGTGAAGTTCCAACAGAAAATCAACAAACACTATCTGTTTGTTTAGGATTATTGATGAGGGAAGTCTAAAGATATGCTAGAGATTAATTTTCTCAGCCAGCGAAGACTCACTTTGACAAAAGTTGAAGAAAAAGATGTTGTCTACCAAAAATATAGTTCTTGGGTATTTGGAGGAGTCTTACTACTTTTTTCTATCGCTGCAGGATTTAATATTTTTTTCACCCAACAACTCAAAAAAATTAATACCAGTGAAGAACTCTTTACAAAACAAATAGCTGGTGAAGAATCAACTGAACTTACATACCTTGTCTTTGCCCATAAATTAAAAACTGTCAAAAAACTTTATCAAAATAGAAGTAATAAACAACAAGCTATTGATTATTTTTCAAACCTTTTTGGTAACCAGGTATTTTTATCTGGAATGAACTATGGGGGAGACACTAATGAACTCTCTCTAAGATTAACTAGTGAAAATGTCTTTGCTTTAGAAAAAATTCTAAATACATTGGATTCAGAAAATGTAAAAAACTCTTTTTCATCCGTCACTAAAAGTGGCCTGAGAAGAGATAATAATGGAAGCTACAACCTTGATATTGCTATAGAATTACTAAAACAAGGAGAAATTAAAGAAGAGGAGAGTGATGGCAACACTTAATAATCTTAATTCCATTAATTTTTCTTTGATTATGAGTACTAGAAAAAAACTAGTCACTGCTATCTCCCTTGGAATAACTAGCTTTATTCTCTTGATTCTAACTTATACCCAAATAACAGCTATTTTTGAAACAAGAAGAAAAATAGAGATTACCCAAAAAAAAGTTGATCAATTAAATGCAAAAACTACAGAGTTACAACAACTAAAATTCACACCAGAATATGCTCAAGCAAGTAGAATGAGTGAAGTTTTACCTTCATATAAACCACTACTAGAGCTTCTCAATAATCTAAATTCTGTTGCCAATAAAACAAATGTTTCTATTACTGAATTTCAGATAAACCCAGGTGAAATCATTACTGAAGAAGAAGGAAAAACCAAGGTATTGGTGAAAAAAAAGCAATCAGCAGAATACGACCAATTAAATCTAGAACTTAGTATTCTAGGGGAGCTAAATCAAGTAAAAGAGTTTATGAATCTGATAGAACGTGTATCCCCGTTAACAACTATTACTAGCCTGACTATAGATAGAAAAACAACTAGTTTTACTACAGAGGACCAGCAACTTACCAGAGCTGACCTGTTTCTTAATACTTATTACTACACAAAGCCTATTTCTTCGACTCTGTCTTCTGCATTACCAGATATCACTGTAGAAGAAAAAGATATTTTTCAAGAAATTCTAGACTTTACCCCTCCAGAAGTAGAGAGTCAGACTCAGATTATTGGCGGGAACAACACAGACTTATTTGGAATAGATGGATTAGCTGTTAGTGATCTAGAAAAACAAATAGAAAAAGAATTAACTTTTACAGAATAAAATTAAAAAATAAAATAAATAGAGAAATTACTCAACAATCTCGACTCTTACTTGAAGGTCTTCTTGAGCTGCTTTGACTTGAACTAGTTTTCTGATTGCTTTGATGACTTTACCACCTTTGCCGATAACTCTACCCATGTCTTCTTGATTTACAGTAATCTGTAATAACAAGCCATTTTCATTTTCTTCTTCTGAGACCTGAAGTTCCTCAGGATAATCAATTAAACGTACTAATAAATATTCAACAAAATTCTTCATGATTTCCTTTTATATTCTTGATTGTTTTTTTATAGTAAAGTATTTTTTCTCAAAAGAATAGAGAAAAATAAATAATTCTTCAATTATTTTGCAGGAGCTTCTGCTTTTTCTTCTGTTTTAACCTCTGCAGTTTTTTCCTTAACAGGAGCATCAGTTACTGGAGTTGCTTCTGGAGCAGCTTCTTTAACTTCAACAGCTTCTGCTGGTTTCTCTTCTACAGGATTATTCTTTGCTTCTTCTGCGGCTTCTTTTGCTGCAGCTAACTTTGTTTTTGCTTTACGAGAAAGCTTTGCTTTCTTTGGAGGAAAAGGATTACCAGATTCAAAACGAGTAAAAAGAGCAGCTACTGTATCAGTAGGTTGTGCACCTTTGGTAAGCCAATCTTTATATGCTTCTACATTGAATTCCAATATTTTTGGTTCCTGCATTGGAGCATAACGACCCACTTGAGCAGTGTATTTTCCATCTCTCTTATCTCTAGCTTCGTTGATTACTATACGATAATGTGGCTGTTTTCTTTTTCCAAAACGAGCAAGTTTTATTTTCAACATATTTTTATTTTCTTTTTTTATATCTTCTAGATTCTTTGATTATCTTGATGATATTTTTACTCTTCTTATTTATAAGAGTGTTTATTAATATTTATTAAGCCTGCTAAGTTCATTATGCTCCAGAGAAAGGAACATAAATATCATAGGAGAGGATTGTACCCTTTTTTTGTAAAATTCTCAAGACAGATGTCAAGATTTGTCAAAATCTTCTAAAGCCTGAAAAGCAGCCTCTTGTTGAGCAAGTTGTTTTGTCTTACCTGTTCCTTCACCCATAACCTTTTTATCAACCAAAACTTGGACAGTAAAAACCTTGTTATGATCTGGACCTTCTTCACTAATCACCTCATAGTCAGGAGTTAATAAACCTTTGGCCTGAACAATTTCTTGCAACAAGCTTTTACTATCTTTATATAATTTCTTTTCTTTTATTTCTGCAAATTTGGGAAATAAGTATTTATGTAAAAATTTCTTTACTGCGTCAAAACCCTGATCTAAATAAATAGCTCCAATGACAGATTCACAAACATCAGCAAGTAAACCATCATTTTCTCTACCACCAGTAGCTTCTTCACCTTTACTCATGTACATTTTTTCACCAAGTTTTAATTCTCTAGAGACATTTGCCAAAGTAGTTGTTTTTACCAAAGCACTTCTATAAGAGGTAAGAACACCTTCTGGTTCTGTAGGATGTTCTTCAAATAAAAACTCTGTTGTAGCCAGCTCAAGAACTGCATCACCCAAAAATTCTAGTCTTTCATATGACTCTGAAGAAGTGGTCCCAGAACTTGACTCATTAAGAGAACTCCTGTGAGAAAGAGCTGTTGTCAACAAAGCTTCGTTTTTGAATGAAGGTAACATATTTATCCTAACTCTACTTCTTCCTCAACTAATTTTGCTAATTGTTCTACAGAATCTTCTGCTTCTTCTAGCTCATTAAGAACATGATAAATTTCTAGTTCAATCTCGAAGGATTGATTGATAACTGCAATAAGTCTAGGAAAATCTTCTTCTAGATTAATTCCCAAGTCTTCTTCTAATAGGGAAGTTGTAAAAATCTCTTCAACAGAATGACCCGTTGCAAAAGCCAGTAGCTCTCTGAGTTTCTTGAATACTTCGTTTTCTTGGTTATCTTCTACTTTATTTTCCACTGGTTTCCTCCATTAGTACTTTTCCTAAAACTCCATTTACAAACTTCGGTGAGCTATCTGAGCCATATTCCTTGGCCAACTCAATAGCTTCATCAATCAAGACTTTTTTGGGTGTTTTTTTTGTTTGTGATTCATGAATAATCAAGCGCATAACAGATAGATCTACCTGATTAATCTCTGTAAGAGGTCTCTCCGGGGCATGTAAAGCTATCTCTTTATCAAGAATCTCTGCTTTTGCGATAACCTCACGAGCTTCTTCTAAGTAAGAAAGTTTAGGAAGATCCTGAACTTCTTCTCCTGAGAACGTAATCGCAAAAATAGTCTGCATGAGCTGCGCTCTTTTCTCATGTCTTGGATCAATCTTATCTATTTTATCTGTCATATATATCTTACGTTTTTTCTGTATTTTGAAAATAAAAAATAACCTAGTAACTGTAGACTACAAGTTTCTAATTACAAACACAATTAGCACTCAATTTCTATGATTAGAGTAGGGGAGTATTTTCTAAAAATCAATAACTAATTAAACTCTATCCCAAAATAAGTTTAGAGATTATTTAGTTGCAGTTTTTTTATTTTGATTTTTCTTGCTTGAAAAAAGCTTTGAAAAACTAGCCATTAAGCCTCTTTTATGAAGAGGTACTTTTGTAACACGAACGTCTTTTTTTAGTTTTGGTCTGTTTCCAGCACGACGTTTACCGCGTTCTACACTAGTGATTTTATTTTTTGGTACTGCTCCCATAATTTCTTTCTTTGCTTTTTCAAAAGCCAGTCGTTGTATTTCTATATTTAGAAAATTTGAGTTCTATCTATATTTTACTACAGATATTATATTTTACTTCAATAACTGAAAAGAAGAATTGTAACGTTAAAAAAAAGAAAAATCAAGCTCATAATAGAAAATTTACAAGGACTCTTATTTTTTAATAAAAAATTGGCTTTAATTAGATGTTTATTGATTAAATAAAAATAAGTTGAAGTCCCATATTTTTTATACCAATGATACTAAAAAGTATAGAAAATACTTGCAAAAACCTACTTTTGGATTTATAATACTTCTTTAGACTCTGAAATATATTGTTTTATATAGTTTGGAGATTTGTACAAATAATTATAAGTAAGCACTACTGGATATCAAAAAGTAGTGAAATTACAAACAAGTTTTATTTGAAAACTCAGGTAACTTGTTAGAAAAAATACAAAACATGTCTAAAATTTTTTTTGATAGATCCCCAGGAAAACCAACTGATCGTGAACTACTAGCTGCCTTCGGTGGTAGAGGTAGAGACGCCCGTTTAAAAACAAGAGCTAATGTTCGCTCTATGGAAAAATCTAGACAAGCTCAAGAATCTGTGGAAAGTTTGCCTGGATATAAGAAGGTTCATCTTTATGCAGACCCAAGATTAGTAGATCAGGTTTTAAATACTTTAGAAGAAAACTTTGCTGCAATGGAATCTGCAAGATTAAGTAAAGCAAAAGCTCAATTAACTTGGGAAGCTGCACGGAGAGTTGCCAAAAAAGCTGAAGAGGCTGGAATAACTCCAGCAGAATTAAGTGCTGCTGCAAATAGTGAAAAACCAAATAGGCTTTTTTCGAAGTTTGCATCAATTATAGAGAAAATTGGAGATACTCTAGAACCAAAACTTGTCTACAAATTAGCTGCTCCTATTTTAACCTTTGCTTTTATTTTATCTGCTTGTGGTGGTGAAGCTACTGCAACAGAAGAGCCAGATGTAAAGCCTGGAGTAACAATAGTAGCAGAGGTACCTCCAACAGCAGTAAAACCTCCTACAGAAAAAGCTCCGGCCCCTGCTATAGCTACTAGTATCCCTATGTCAGATGTTAATCTGACTTACTCTTCACAATACTCAGGGTACGAATTGGAAGCACAAGTTTTTGTTGCAAACAACTGGCCAGCTAGTCTATCTGGTGAAGCTCTTGGACAATTTGGAAGTGTGGCCTTAATTTCTAACTATGAAGTTGCAGACATTTCAAATAATCCTAGAGGTCTTATCCTCAAAATAATTGGTGAGGGTTGGCCTGAAGGAACTCATGTAATGGAATCTCCTTTTAAACCAGGAGAGCTACTATTTATGACAACTAGTTATGCTAGTGAACAACTAGGAGTAGAAGTAGCTAGTTTTGAAATAGGTGCTGACGGAAAGCCTGTTGCTGTAGATAGCAATGGAAATGTTGTGGGGTATATAAAATATAACGAAGATGGTACTACCTCGTATATCCTTGGGGGGAAAGATAAAGCTCCAAATGCTGTGGTTATAGAAAAAGATTACTTTGAGATGAGTATTGAGCAAAGATGGGAACACACAGCTTCATTCACAAATGAAATAAATAATGGTTTCACTGGTCTATTAGAAATAATTCCCGATCCTGATGTAGTACTTAATACAAATCCAACAGATCCTTCTGTTTACTGGAATCCCACAACAAATAAATGGGAGTATGAAAATGAAGGTAATACAAATCAACTTGATAAAACTGGTGAAAGTTTTGGTGGTATGGTAGCGGATACAATAGAGACAGATGATGGTAACTTTATAATAAAAGACCCAGAAACTGGAGTAGAAATGACCTTTCCAGGAACAGTCTTTTTACCTGGATTTGGAGAAATTTCACTAAAAGAGATAGCTGCAATGAATAATGAAGAATTTGGTACTAAATTAGTAGACGCTTTAATAGAAAAAGCACCAGCAGAATCAAATCCTATTTTTCTAAGCAGAACAGATAGTGTCAAAGATGATTCTGTATTTTTACCTGGATTTGTAGTTGGAACTCCAGAAGAAGATTATCCTTTAGCTGGTGGATTAAAACCAGGTGTTAACAGATCCGAAAGTGATATAGCATTTTATCAAATAGATAGTAATGACTTTTATAATCTTACTTTCAGCCCAGAGACAGGTGAAGTAATGTTTTCTGTTAAAACAAAACAAGTTAACCCTATTAGTACTTTAAATATTACTTACTCTCCAGATGGATCAACTGATTTTCAGACAAAATCTTATGGAACTACTGATAATTTTGGAATGAACGGGAAAGATGAATTTGCTGTACTTATAGAACATCATGTTCCAATAGTGTCACATAATGAAGGCGGGGGAGTTCCTGTATTACAAGGAAATCAGGGAATTTTTGGTCCAGAAGAGTTTCTTACAATGTTCTCATTTAGCTCTGAACAAGAGATTATAGATTTTGCAAAACAATATAAACTAGCAGTGTCATATGCTTTTAGAATAGCATCTCCAAAAAGATAGACCTAATATTTTTTATTCCCTTGCTTCTCAGGGTCATTTATTGCTAAAATGAACTTGTGGAAAATGAAAATATTAAAACTCTAACTGATCCAAAGCAAAAACAGGTATTATCTTTTTTTATTATAACTCTGATATTTTTTGTCGGTGTTTTATCTTTATATATATTTCTTTTTCTTAAAAAGAATAAAACTATAACAACTAAACCTACCCGGATAGAACGACCAGAAACGGAGTTCTTTGAAAAGAAATCACCTAACTCTGAGATTATCAAAACTACAGAAAATCCAAAAAACATAGTCCTTACTGACTTAGATTTGGCTCAAGATGACACTCAATCTATTGGTAAAGTTCTTCAGGGATATTCTGATAGTTATGATCCTAGTCAGCAAATATTTAAATTAAAAAATAAGCTAGTAAGAAGTACTACTCTACAACTGTTAGAAACTAGTACCAAAGAGATAACTCAATTCTATTGCTGGCCAGATACAATCTCTAGTAAAAATGGACCAGTGGAAGTTCAATCGCTACAAATATTTGTGGAACCAGATGGTAGAGATGTAATAATGCCAACAGAAAAAATCATACCTTTGGATCAATTAGAAATATTTTTGAAAAAAGATCATTATATTATTCTTCAACTCAAACAAATATTCGATATAAATAAAACCAATGCTATTCAAAAATTAATTATAGTAGGCTGCTAGTAATATATGAAACAATTAAAATTATTTTTTACTATTTTTCTAAGCGTATTTTTCCTAGTAATTACATCTTTACCTAGAAAAAAATTTTCAAATAAAGTTTATGCTGCTTGCCCTGGTAACAGTAGCTGTTCATCTGATGGCTGTGGAGTAGAATCATTACAATATACAGGTACCTTTGATGATGGATCTTCAACCCTCACCTGTACATATGATCCAGACTATTGTCAAAGTCCTGACGCTGCAACAACTGTTCCATGTCCAGATTCAGCCGATTGCCCAGCTGCATGTGAACCATGTGGTTGTACACCAGATCCAACTGATCCTTATGATACTTGTAGTTGTCCTGACTGTGATGCCAATGATCCTGATGCTGGCTGTAATCTTCCAGGTGCCTGGGATGGAGTCTGTTTTGAGGGTGGAGTAAATGATGGCTGTATTGACGATCAACATTGTATAACTTCTAATGACGGAGGAGCTTGTTTCATAAATAACGTAGATGTCTACTGCTCTGCTGGTTGTGCTGCAGGACCAACCCCTACCTCTGGACCAGGACCAACCTCACCACCTGGAGTCACTCCCACACCCACCCCAGGCCCTCGTACCTTCCAAGGAAACTTCTACGAAGATGCAGATGCTACAACAACCGGTATAGGAGGTACAGATAATCTCTGTACAGGACTTACCACAGCTCCTATAGTTCCAGCTATTTACATGCCTGGCTCAGAAGTCTCTGCTACTAGAACTGGTGGAGAGTCACAATCTGTATTAGCAGATACAGCCTATTACTCCATCACCACCAACACCTCCAACTCTGACTACACCGTAGCTCTCCAACTTCCATTCCCACCACCAGATCCAGACAATGCCTGGCAGTGTGCTTGTAATGCAGATCCTGGTGACCCATATCGCTGTCTTTATACAAATCAGACTCCTTCTGACTTTGCTGTTGCTAACTTCTTCCTCAAACAAGCCAATATTGCAGATGCAGCTTGGTTCCAGACTCTAGGGGGTAGCTCTTGGGCAGCAAATAATATTGAATCACTCATACCAACTAGTACCTGTACACCACCTAGCTGTTCTCCAGCATTAATATCTAGTGATCCAGCTGGTAATTCTGATAGTGCCGGATTCCCTCTTACAGAGTCTGGAAGTGTCTCAACTAGTATCAGTGGTGATAACTATATTCATGAAGCAACAGATAGAACAACTGCTGTTCAAGCACAAGCCACAGGTGTATCTGTTCCTACAGAGAACTATGATTACTTCTTTGATAAAGTAGGGGACCAAGCTGAAACTCTTGCTACTGCTGCCAAGCCAATAGTAGGAACTGAACTGGGAATCTATCAACATACAGGTAACCTAGTCATTGATGAAAATAATCCATGGAACTTAACAAATACAGAAAGAATTATTGTCTTTGTAGATGGAGATATAACTATTGATGATACAGTCGCTGGTGAAAATAGAATTACTACTGTAGCCACTGGCGGTAATGCCTACCTAATGTTTATTTCTAGTGGAGATATAACTGTTACAGCGGATGTTGGTTACAGTAATATTGCCACAGATCCAACCACTGCAGATATCTCAAATCTAGAAGGTGTTTTCATTGCAGATGGAACCCTAACCATTGCTGGAACAGATAGCACTACAGATCGTAAATTCATCGGTGCTGGTACTTTTGTAGGCTGGAGTGGAATAGCTTTGGGACGTAACTTTGATGATGGAGCAAGCCCAACTCTCAATGATGATGAAGCTACAGAAACATTTATCTTTAGACCAGACTTCTTGGTAAATACTCCAAAAGCAATAAAATCTGCTCAAATGACCTGGAGAGAAGTAGAACCTAGTTTCTAACCTGGTATAAATTAAAAATATGCTATTTATTTTTCTACTAACCTTTCTTTTTTTGGTGTCTTTTTCACCAGTTTCTGCTAATAGTTTTTCTGGTCAACTTTATGAAGATCCTGATGCCAATACAATTGGTTTTGGAGGGACAGATAACCGCTGTGAGGGAAGTCTTGAAACACCTGTTGTAGGAGCTGGCTTCAGAGCAAAAGCACTTAGGACCGGAGAAACAGACTACGGCACCTTCATGGGAGCTACTTATACCATTACTACTGGAACAAATAACCTAGACTATACAGTCACCATAGATATGCCTTATCCTCCAGCAGATCCCGCTAATGCCTGGCAATGTGCTTGTAATGCAAATCCACTAGATCCATACCAATGTATTTTTACCAATCAAGATCCTACTGATTTATCATCCTTAAATTTTTTTATAAAACGAGCCAATGCCAATAACAATTCATGGTGGCAAGTCCTAGGTGGAAATATATTCTCCAAACAAAATATCCAAAGCCTCATTCCAAACTCTGAACTACCTGGATACTGTAATACTACACCTGGATGTATTCCTGCTTTGATAGATACAAATCCTACACTAACCCTAGAGAGTCCCGGGTTTGCCTTTACTCTAGATGGCTCTATTTCTACAAGCCAAATCCCAGGATCATCCTTTCTACATACAAGTCAAAGTAGAACAAATGCCCTCCAAGCTTTTGCCTTAACTTCTGATCTTCCAGAAGAAAAATATGACTTTTTTTACAAAAAAATGAAACAAGAAAGTGTTGCTTTACCTAGTTCTCAAAAACCAGTTCCAACAGAAAATCCAGGGATATATCTCCATTCTGGAGATCTAACAATTAATGATCAAAACTCCTGGCAGGTGTTAAATACAGAACAAATAATTGTTTTTATCACTGGGAACTTACTGATTGATGATACTAGTGGTGAGCAACGCATAATCACAGTAGAGAAGGGTGGAGATGGATTTCTATCATTTATTGTTCAGGAAGATATTATTATCTCTCCTAACGTGGGCTACACAGATATTATGACTGATCCACACTCAGCAAATATTCCACTAGTAGAAGGAGTCTTTATAGCTGATGGTAAAATTCAAATTCAAGGAACAGCTGATACTCAAGATAAAAAATTTATTGGTGCTGGAACCTTTGTAAGTTGGGATGGGGTACAACTCCAAAGAAGCTTTGCTACACCAGGGAACAATTCTTTGAATAATATTAGTCCAGCAGAAGTCTTTATTTTCCGTCCAGATTTTCTAGTTAATACTCCCAAGAACATGAAAGCTGCTCATTTTTACCTCAGAGAACTACAACCAAAACTATTACAATAAAAATATAACAAAACTCACTTAATAATTGAAAAAATATGAACATAAAAAATATAATAAACCAGCATAAAAATAGTAAAGAAAAATCTTGTAAACAAAATCAACAAGCTGGCTTTACTCTGATAGAACTACTCATCGTCTCGACAATTACTGTTATGGTTATGATGACCGTTACTGCAATGTTACTTACTTTTATCATTACTTCAAAAAAATCTAGCATCAAGCAAAAAGTTAATAATGAAGGTAATAATGCTTTATCAAAAATAGAGTTCGTTTTACGGAACTCCCAAAAACTGGTGGCTGGACTGGACGGTTCTACTATCTGTAGTAATGATGCAGAAACACCTATGACAGATATTGCTATTCAAGGACTAGACGGCTATGTAACTACTCTTCAGACATATCCTTTGGAAAATGGACAAATTGCCTCATATTCTTCGGCTATTAATGATTACTACTATATAACCTCAGATGAAACAACTCTTTCAAATTTACAGTTTACTTGTCTGACAGGAGAAGAGAATTCTTACTATGTAGGAGTCTCGTTTGACCTCAAAATCGGTTCTGGACTATCAAGTGATAAAGAGACAGCTATTGAGAATTTTCAGACTGGAATAACCCTTAGAAATCATTAAACTTGTAAACTGCAAAAATCACTAATCCCATTTACGAAAAGTCTGAACAAGCTCTACATCTTTTACACTATCATTAGTGGACCATGAAACAGTAATTTTCACTCTTATCTGTGGCTCACTCGGTACTGTTTCATCAACAACAACCTCTGCTTCTCTAAAAAACTCTTGACTGGATATAACAATTGTATCTGTAGCCTCACAAGCACCAGCCACAAAAGCTTCTTTAGGAGCGGGGATAGTTTGAAAACAATAAGTAGTATTATCTCTCAAGGAATCTGAAAAACCTTCCCAACCCAATAAAGTTCTTTCTCTACGAAATGCCTCCATTGCTATTTGAGCTCTCTTTACTGCCTGAGACCTGTATTCTGACTCCGCATTTGTCTTCAGTGATAAAGTCAAACTAGCTACAATAGCCGTCAAAACTAAAGCCATAACACCTACAGCTACAATAATCTCGATAAGACTAGAACCTTTTTGTAATACAAATTTACTCATTACTGCCAGTCTCCTTCGCTAAACCTACCTTCTCTATAAATAGTAAAAGTAAAACTATTTGTTTCATTAGAAACATTAATAGCCTCACTAGCTGCTCCTCCAGTCAGATCAACCCCAGCATGTAAAACATTAAAATTATAATCAATAGTAGGACTAATATTTACTCTTCTAGCAAACTCATAGGTCTCTGCAGCATCGGCTGTTCCAATACTACAAGTTGCTTGTAAAGAAAGCTCTGTTATTTCTCCAACTTGATAAGTCATTACTCTATAACCACTTAGCTGATCACAACCACCAAGATCACCAGAGCTAGCTTCTGCCTGAGCTCTTTGAAAAAACGTCTTTAACTCGTCTACAGAATTACTGACTTTTCTTTTATCTAGATAATTTAAAAAAGTTCCAATAATACTACTCATTAAAATCAAACTAATAGCTACTGCCACTAACAACTCTATTAAGGTAAATCCTTGCTTTTTTTTGTTGGTAAGTTTTTTATTAATTAACATCTTTTGTAAAATAAAACTACGGATTCTGTACAGAATAAGCAGTGTCATCTGGTTCTAAAGCAGCCTCTAGAGTAAATCCGGATGCCTCAGTTGTATTACACGTTCCAGATGGGACATAGGTATATAAAGGATTTGCCTCACTACCCAAAGGATCAAAAGGAATTTCATTTGTATAGCCATCAATAGTAGTCAACATTGCCAAATAAGTAACATCTGCTGGATAACAACCATTATCACTACGATACAAAACAAGCTGCTGCTGAACAGACAAAATATCTGACTTTCTTTTGGCATTACGACTACTTTGAGTAGCCTGCCTGTAACTAACCAGAGCTATAGTTGTAAGAATAATCATGATTGTAGAAACCACAAGGATCTCGATCATTGAAAATCCATGATTGTTGTTTTTTATTTTCATAATATGAGATTAATACTTTCTATTACTTTTCATAAACTTTACTGTAAGTTTGTCAAACAATAATAATCACCTGAAGTATAGTCACAAGTAACTCCAGAAGGTGCAGAAGAATTTCCTATACTACCTTCCAAATAAGCACAGACACAATATCCGGTAGCGTCACAACCATCAGCAGTGTTATAGATAAAACTACCAGAGTTTTTGGGATCGCTTGGCAAACCTCCAGGCATGATTGCACCAGATCCAGAGTCATAAGCCGCCATAGTACTACATGCTTCATAAGAAGTATTATCTGCTTTATATTGCTCAAAAGCATCCTGCATAGCTTTTATATCACCCCGTCTTCTACTATCTCTACCTTTTTTCTGTACCGTAATAAATGCCACTGTTCCCAAAGCAATCAAGATTCCCATGATAGAGATCACTACCAATAGTTCTAATAGACTAAAACCTTTTTGTTTTTTTTTCATTTTATGTGCCTTTATGGTTATTTAAACCATTTTTAATTTTTCTCGACTAGTTTTTTATGGACTTACTTGAACTTGTATTCTAGAAAGTCCTTCCAGGCTACTTTTTACACCCTGCTTTGTCTCTGCCTGAAGAATAACATTATAAATACACCTAGATCCACCAGTACAAGTATATGTATGTTGAACCCTGCCATTTAGATCTAGTAAATCTTCTATTTTCCCATCACCAAAATTAATAGTTACCTTATTAACCTGATCTTCTTCTGAATTTTTTTCTGCATACTTATTCAAAATTCTTATTAATTTATCATCCCAACGCAGTTCCATCTCAGACTCTCCAAAAATAGTTTCTTGGGCAAAGACATCTCCTTTGACATCACTAACTGTATAAATAAACTCCATAAAATCTCCAGATTTTAGAAAAACAACTCTAGATTCAGAACTAACAGCTGGCTCAGAATTAAATGTCAAAACTACTGGTTTTTCACTACAACTAGAATAACAAGATCTAGGGCAATCAAGAGCATCTGTCTGTTGAAAGTCTTGACCAGATTGATAGGTGCTTTCACAGCAAGTATAGCCATATCCACCACAAACGGTAGCTGGACCTTCATTCAAAACCACACTTAGATCTGCATCGACTTTGCTAGAACTCACAATAACTGACTCATCTTCATAAACAATTCCAGTTCTACCAAAAATAGAAAGCTCTAGGCCATGAAGATATTGACCTTGAATAAAACCAGACTGACCTTTTCCTCTTCTTACCAAAGCTGGTAAGGTTTTCCTCTTGATAACATTACGAAGATCTTCAGAAACCTGACAAACAGATTCCAAAACATACTCTCTATCAGAAATAAAACGAAGCTGATTTCTTACCAAAATGCCATCATCAGTAAAAGCACCACCATACTCCAAGCAATCTTTGACAAGGTCGTGAGGAGTCTGAAGCTTAGAAAGGTATCGGACATCACTTTTGAGCTGTCTTAGCCCTGTAGAAAGAAGAATCTCCCGACTAATAAAACCTCCTAGAAAAAAGAGAATAAATATAAAGAAAGTGGCAGTAAAAAATATCTTTAGAACTCGCATAAATTAGCCAGTAAATCAGCTAACTAATATCTTGACATATTCTGCCCAAACTGCATATCCCCAGACTAAACTAAGACCTGTAGAAAGCAGGAGAAATGGACCAAAAGGCAGAGTTTGTCCAAACTTTTTTTTCTTTATTAAAATCAAAAATACTCCTACCAAAGCCCCTATTACAAATGATCCAAAAATAGCGACTAAAATTCTTTGCCATGATCCAAGTAAAAGCCCCAACGGTATAGCCAGTTTTACATCTCCAAAACCAAACCCTTTGCCTTTAGTAAAAAACCACAAGGAAAAAAAGAAACTTACTAGACAAAAAGTCCATAACAAACTAAATCCAAAATCTCTAAACTGCATCTCACCTTTATAGAGTAGGGCGAACCTATAAGCCAAAGTTCCTATTGTAAGAAGAGCAACCGTCCAATCAGGAATAATCATATACTTGAGGTCTGTAATAAAAATAACCACAAAAATAACTGCAACAAATAACCAAAAGGCTGGTTGCACATAGAGTAGAGGAGCGGCAGTGATCTTGAAAAAAACAAACCCTGCAAAGTACCACCATAAAAATAAAATACCAGTCATTCCCTCTACCAGAGGATGAACAAGACCTATTTTTGCCTGACATTTGGAACATTTTCCCTTCAGAAATAAATAGGAAAACAAAGGAATATTTTCATACCATGGGATCTTCTTTTTACAGTGTTCACAAACAGAACGAGCTCGTACCCAATCCTGACCACGCATAGATCTATAAATCAAGACATTTAGAAAACTACCAACAGCAGTTCCAAAGAAAAAAACTAGAATACCCATGATCTCAAAAAAGTTCATGTCTTTGAGTATACATGGTTGAGATTATGGGTGGTATTTAAAAATATTTTTTGTGAGACAAGAATAAAACTGTAAAAATAAGAAATAAGCAGTAAAAAAGCGGCCATGATGACCGCTTTTTTGTTCTTTAAATTTACCTCCCTAGAATAAAGTTTAAAAGGATAATGCATTTTCCATTATCCAAATAAAATAATCCGCCAAATAGTTCATCCATCCTAAGATGGACAAACCTGTTTCGATTTTAATAAAGTAACTAATCCCAGAAAGGATTATTACTAAAACTAAAATCATCAAAGCCGACTCTACGAGCCCTTGACCTTTCTCTTTTTCACTAAATAGCATTTTTCTCTCCAATAATTTCAAGTTATCTTTTTAAAGATAAAGTTTAGTTTTACGAGCTTGAAACAACAATTCAGGATTTAATCTAGAATCACTCTTTCAAGCCCATATCTCTATTAAAATTACAAGAAAAATAGGGTAGAGGTGCTAAAAAACTTTATTTAAATTTATCTACTGAATATTTACTGCATTAGTAAAATCCAATATCAAAAAAATTAAATTTAGCTTATAGCATTTAATTTTGAAAGAACTCAATCATTATATATTAAAAGTTATAGGATGTCAATCTTGGCTAAAATAAATACAAAAAAACTGCCCACACCCCTAAAGGGGTTTATCTCACAATAAACTGACAAACAACTTAATAATCACTTCAACCCCAACAAAAACTCCCCTGTAAAAACAGGGGAGTAGTATCTTCAATAATTATTTTTTACAAAATTATGGGAGACAGACACAGTTACCAATAGCACCACATTGAGCAGTGTTACCGATAGCACTAGCAGCTGGATAATCAGCTGGATAGTTATCTAGAGTATCATCTCCATCTGGATCAAGTCTTGTATCTACCTCTTGCACAAAAGCATTTGATTTTGGTGCAAAACAAGCATAAGTACTAGCTCCTTGAGTCCCAGAATTATAAAGATAGAGGTAATTATAAGTTGTCTGAGAAACTCTTTCCAAGAAACTTTGTTTCAACTCATCAGCTCCAGTACAACCTACAGTAGAAGCTGTTCCTATTTTTTCTGCAATAGGACAAGTACCACCACTATCTGTTAAAGTACTATCTTCAAAATGGACCCATGCTAAACCAACATTTCCAGAATCAGAAGCCCCTACTTGCCATGGATAAAATCCATTAAATGCATAGTAACGATCGATAGCACTAATCAATTGTTCTGCATCAGATCTGTTTCCAGTATCTCTACCTCTGTTGATCTGCTCAATAGGATTAATGGCTGCCAAAACTGCCACTGCCAAAATTCCTAAAATACCGATAACAATCAGTAGTTCAATCATCGTAAAACCAGCTTGCTGTTTTATTTGATTTAAAAGTGAAAATATCTTTTTCATATTATCTAAATTCCTTTCTTTAATTTCAATATCTACTATAAACTATTTCTTGACAGTAATACAAGGGTGTTCCAGTCCAAAACAACTATTTTAATAAAAAAACTAAAACTGACTGGTCAAACTGTATATTGGCATAATAATAGCAATCACCATTGCCCCAACACCTATTCCTAGTACTACCATAATTAATGGCTCCATAGCAGAGGTAAGATTCTTGACTGCTTGCTCACTTTCAGATTCAAAATACTTTGAGAGCTTTAATAAAACTTCATCTAGTTTTCCAGTTTCTTCACCTACCGCAAGCATTTGATGTAAAATTCCTGGAAATAAGCTAAATACAGAAACTGCTCCAGACAAAGAAACACCTTTCTCTACTTTTTTACTAATACTTTGCATTGCCTCTCGATACAAAATACTATCCATAGACTCAGTCACGATCATCAAAGCATTCAATAAAGGAACTCCAGAATTCAATAGAAGAGATAATGTTCTAGCAAAACTAGTCAAAATTATTTTCTGCCTTAGGGTTCCAATAATAGGTACTTTAAACAAAAATCCATCTATTTTTCTTTGACCAATTTTTGTTTTGTTCCAACTTCGAAGTCCAGAAACTCCGCCACCAATAATAGAAAGAATTAACCACCAATACTTCGCCATAAAGTTGGCTACAGACATCAAAATCAGAGTAGGGAGTGGTAGCTCAGCCCCAAAATCTTTATACATATCAGTGAGTTTCGGAATAACAAAAATCATCATCACAAAACCAACAACCAACATAGCGATAAAAACAATTATAGGGTAAATCATGGCCCCTTTTGTTTTTGCCTTAAACTCTTTATCTTTCTCTAAATTTTCAGCTAATTTATCCAATACTTTATCCAAAACACCACCCAATTCACCAGCTTTTACCAACTGAATATAGGTACGATCAAAAACATCGGATTGCTTTGCCAGAGATTTGGCAAAGGTAGATCCACCTTCTACTTCTCGCAGTAGAGAACTTACAACTTCTTTCATTGCTGGATTATCTTGTTCTTTGAGAATATTTAACCCTGTAGCCAAGGGTAGACCAGCATCAATCATGGTTGATAACTGTCTAGTAAAGTTAACTAGATCTTCATGTTTTACTTTATTTAGAGCACCAGACAGAACAGAAAGCCCAGAACCACTTAAAAGAGAAATATCTATTACCAATAATTTTCTACTAATTAAAACACCCGCAGCTTGACTCTTATCTTGAGCTTCGACTTTACCTTTTACGGTTTCACCGTGAGGATTTTTGGCTGTATAAGAAAAAATAGCCATAAACTTATTACTCTCCGATAAGTCTTAATAATTCAGCTGGACGGAATGCTTTCCTTAGAGCTGCCTCTTTAGAAATAACTCCTTGTTGAATAAGCTGAGATAAATGCATCTCAAAAAGCATCATTCCATCTTGAGATGAAGTCTGGATAACTCCATCTAACTGATGAGTTTTACCTTCACGAATCATACTTCTCACAGCAGAAGTTGCTAACATTATCTCAAAGGCTGCAAAGAGATTCCCATCAATCTTGGGTACTAACCGCTGAGAAACAATAGCTTGTAAAGTTCCAGCCAACTGCATTCTAATTTGTGACTGCTGATGAGCTGGAAAAACGTCAACAATACGATCAATAGTCTGAGCAGCTGTTGCGGTATGAAGAGTAGCTAGAACTAAATGTCCTGTCTCTGCCAAAGTAATGGCCGCAGCAATTGTCTCGAAGTCACGCATTTCACCAACCAAAACAACATCTGGATCTTCTCTTAAAGCAGAACGTAAAGCCATCTCCCAAGAATTAGTATCTCTACTCACTTCACGTTGAGAAACAATACTTTTATCAGATTCATAAACAAACTCAACTGGATCTTCAATAGTCAGAATATGTTCTGCTCTAGTTTTGTTAACTTCATCAATCATAGCTGCAAGAGAAGTTGATTTTCCTTCCCCGGTGGGCCCAGTAATCAAAATCAACCCTTGAGAATATTGAGTAAACTGATGAAATATATGAGGCAGACCCAACTCATCAATGCTTTTTATTTTGGATGGAATAAACCTCAGTGCTGCAGATAAATTACCTTTTTCATGATAAACATTAACCCTGAATCTAGAACCATCTGCATGTTGATAACTAAAATCAAGCTCCTTATTTGCAACTACATAATCCCGTTGTTCTTGACTCATCAAAGAACCAATTATTTTATTTGATTCTTCTACAGAAAGCGGAGGTAGATTCTGCACAGGATAAAGTTTTCCCTGAACACGGATTGTTGGTACAACACTAACCAATAGATGAAGATCAGAACCTCCCTGAGAAACAAGAAGATCTAGAAGAGCCTTCATAGTCTGATTTTGTGATACTGTCTGCATATATTCAATATACCTTTATACCTCGGCTACCCTCAATACTTCTTCTATTGTGGTCATTCCTTCTAAAGATTTTATATAACCATCTTGTTTCATTAATAACATTCCATTTTCCAGAGCTACTTTCTCTATATCTGTATCTGGCTTTTTCTCAATAATCATGTGACTAATTTTTTCTGTTATTGGTAAGACTTCAAAAATACCAATTCTTCCTATGTAGTCAGGTTCTGTAGCTGGTCTATCTTTACTTGGTTTATACAGAACCATTTTTTCAGGATCCTTTTTATTTGCCAAACACCATTGGTTATATCTTTCTCCCAAAACAGCTTTGATATCATCAATAACTGCCTGATCTGGAATGTATTCTTCCTTGTATTCTGGATTAATTTTTCTTACAACCCGCTGAGCCATAACTAGAGTAATCGTAGAAGAAAGTAAAAATGATTCAGCGCCCATATCCATTAATCTGGGAATAGCTCCAGCTGCAGAATTCGTATGTAGAGTAGAGAAGACTAAGTGACCAGTCAGGGAAGCCTGAATAGCAAGATCTGCAGTCTCGGTATCACGAACCTCTCCAACCATAATAATATCTGGATCTTGTCGAAGGAAAGAACGCATTCCATTGGCAAAAGTCAGACCAGCCTGAGAATTAACCTGCACCTGGCTTATTCCAGTCATCTGGTACTCAACAGGATCTTCAATAGTCATGATATTTACTTTAGGAGTATTTATTTCATGAAGCACAGAGTAGAGAGTAGTGGTCTTACCAGATCCAGTTGGACCAGTAACTAAGACAATCCCTCTAGGAATTCGCATTGCTTCATTGAGATTTTTTAAACCTAAACCAGAAATACCCAGCTCCTCTAAAGAGGGCACCACAGTATTTTTTTCCAAAAGACGCATCACAACTTTTTCTCCATGAATAGTTGGTAGTGTAGAAACACGTAAATCAATCTCTTTGGAATCAGCAACATAATTAAACCGTCCATCTTGAGGAACTCTTCTTTCATCAATCTTGAGATTTGCAATAATCTTGATACGAGAAATAACTGAATCATGAACACTCCTAGGTAAGATTAGTTTTTCTGTCAAAATACCATCAATACGATAACGAATTCTTGTTCTACCCAGTTGTGGTTCAATATGAACATCAGAAGCACGAGCTTTTATAGCAAATTCAAGAATCGTCTCTACAATTCTATTTACAGGAGCATCTCGTACTACTTCAGAACGTAAAGAAGCTGTCTGTTTCTTTACAACCTGATCTGAGGAGTTACTATTTTGTTCTAGAGCTTGATCTACTTCTGAAGAAATATCTTCTGAATATCTATCACTCAAAGCTATTTCAAGCTGAGAGGGAACAGCTGCATAAACTTCTATTTTGTAACCAGTCTTTTGTTTTAAGAAACTAATAGCATCTAGATCCAAAGGATCTTTCATAGCTACTTTGAGTATTTTTGCAGATTTATCATAAGAGAAAGGAAGAACCTCATATCTCTTTGCAACACTTTCTCCAACGAGCATTAATGCCTCTGGCAAAATACTTGTTTCTGAAATATTAATAAAAGGAATCTTATTAAACTCAGCTTTTACCTGAGTGAGTTCTACTTCTGAGATCCATTTCTTCTCTAAAAGTAAGTCCTCATAAGAAGTGCTTGTCTGCAATTGCTCGTTTCGCAACTGTCCTACTTGAGCTTCAGTCAACTTTTTATTTTGAATTAGTACATCCAAAAAATGCTGTGGAGTAACAGCAATAGAAGCCAGTTTTGTAGATTGGGCAGTATCAGACATAATTCTTAACATATAATGACACAATGAGCATTAGAAAAAAAGGATCCGAACCAGACCTTTCTATATCAATTTTACTTACTACACTAGACAGTGGAACACATAGAGTTCTAGCTGAAGAATATCTACAAGAAAAATACCCTAATCATCAGTATATTTTTATCAATGATACAGAAGAAAATCTACCTATTAGTTTAATTAGAAATATTATTCACACAACTAGTTTCGCCAGAACAAAAAAAGAAAGTCAGATATATGTTCTTTGTGGCATAGAAAAAGCTAGCATTCCAGCTCAAAATGCTCTATTGAAAATTATAGAAGAACCTCCACAAAATATTGGTTTTATGTTGGTCACAACTCAAGGATATCCACTTTTACCAACAATTATCTCTAGATGTAGACAAATATCTCCATTAGAAATAAACACCGACAATCAAATAGAAAATAAGAATCAACCTACTAATAAATTAAAACCACATATTCAAGAAACTATTGATTTCTGTAATAACCCTCAAAATATTCATTATCATCAACTCATAGATTTAGCACTTATTTGGAGTAAATCTGAAACAAAAGAAAAAGACTTGAAAATTGTTATGAATATAATCATGGAGCAATCTCAAAAACCACATTTTGCTCTCGATAAACTTCGGGAAGCACTTGATTCGTGGGAAAAAAATGGTAATGTAAAACTCGTTATTGAACACTGTTTTTTTGCAATTAAAAAACATTAAATTTATATAAAATAATGATAAAAAGGTAATTCCAATCCTTCATTTTCTCTTGAGAATATGATACAAATAAGGCTCTAAATTCCGATTATGACAGAAAAAATACCCTCATATAAAGCCTCTGATATTAAAGTTTTAGAAGGACTAGAACCAGTTCGTAAAAGACCTGGTATGTATATTGGTTCGACTGACGGCAAAGGACTTCACCATCTAGCAAAAGAAATTCTAGATAATGCAGTCGATGAAGCTATCGCTGGTTTTGGAAGTACAATTCGTATGTACAGATCAGCAACACCAGAATCTTATGCCAAAAAAGGTGTTAAAGAAATCGGTCCAGAGATGATAACTGTTATCGATAATGGCCGAGGAATTCCTGTAGAAATGCATCCTTCTGGAGTCTCTGCACTTGAAGTGGTTATGACCAAACTCCATGCTGGAGGAAAATTTGAAGAAACTGCATATAAAGCTTCTGGAGGTCTTCATGGAGTCGGTTCTTCTGCTGTGAATGCTCTCTCGAGTTACATGCAAGTTGTTGTCAAAAGAGATAATGCTTACCATTATCAAAACTACAACAGAGGAATTCCTAAAGCTCCTGCGAAAAAAATTAAAGAAGCAAAAGTTTTGGAACTATTCCAAGAAAAAGCAGCTGACTTTATCAAACAAAAATCAGGAACTATCGTCGAGTTTGTTCCAGACCCAACAATCTTTTCTGTAACTTTATTTGGTAAAAAAACTCTCAAACAAATCATAAAAGATCGTGCTTACCTCATGGCCGGAATCTATTTTCAATTTGTTGACTCAATAGAAAACACAGAAGAACATTTCTATTTTGAAGGTGGAATCCAATCTCTGGTAGAACACTTGAATGGCTCCAAAAAAGTACTTAACCAAGTATTTTATACTTCAGGAGAGTGGGAAGATGAAAATTCAGATAAGAAAATTGGTGTTGAAGTTGCCCTTCAATATAATGACACTTACATAGAAAAAACAGACAGTTATGTCAATGTTATTAGAACACCAGATGGTGGAACTCATGTTAATGGTTTTAGATTGGCGCTTGGAAGAGTGGTCAGAGATTATGCAGAAAAAAATGGTTTACTAAAAGAAAAAGAATCATTTACTGCAGAAGACCTTAGAGAAGGACTAACTGCAGTCGTTTTTGTAAAAATGTCTGCAAATGACTTACAATTTGAATCTCAAACAAAAGCTAAACTAAATAATGGGGAAGCTCAATCTGCTGTCTATAAAATTTTCAAAGAAGCTTTTAAGACATATCTAGAAGAAAATCCATCTGCTGGAAAAACAATCGTTGGAAAAGTCATGCTGTCTGCTAGAGCTAGACTTGCTGCTAGAGCAGCTAAAGATGCTGTTGTTAGAAAAGGAGTTCTTGAAGGATCTTCTTTACCTGGAAAACTAGCTGATTGCCAAAGCAGAAAACCAGAAGAATCAGAAATCTATATCGTTGAGGGTGACAGTGCTGGTGGTAGTGCCAAACAAGGAAGAGATCGTAAATTTCAAGCTATTTTCCCACTTCGTGGAAAAATTCTTAATACTGAAAGAGCTCGTCTTGATAAATTAGTCTCATCTGAAGAAATCAAAAACCTGGTTATTGCTCTAGGGGCCGGAATAGGGGAGACCTTCAATAGAGAAAAACTCCGTTATCACAGAATCATATTAATGAACGATGCTGATGTCGATGGAGAACACATTACTACTCTAGGACTAACTCTATTTTTCAGACATTTACCAGAAATAGTTAGAGAAGGCTATTTATACGTTGCCCTTCCACCGCTATATAAACTAACAACTGGTAAAAATTTCAAATACGTCTATTCAGAAGAAGAAAAAGATGAGTATGTGGCAAAGATTCGTAAAGAAAAACCAAATGCTCCAATAGGTATTCAACGATATAAGGGTCTTGGTGAAATGAATCCAGAACAACTCTGGAATACCACAATGAATCCAGAAACTAGAACCATCAAAAAAATCACTATTGATGATGCCGAAAAAGCAGATAGAACTTTCTCAACTTTGATGGGAGATGAAGTTCCACCTCGTAAAAAATTCATTCAAACTCACGCTAAAATGGCAGAAATTGATACATAGTAGTAAGGAAATATTATGGCAAAAACATATATTATTGGACACGTAAAACCAGATACAGATTCTGTAGTAGCTGCGATGGCTCTTCAATATCTCTATGAATCAGAAAAATGTTTTTGTCACCCTAATGCAGAAGCAGTCATTTCAGATAAAATAAATCCTGAAACAACTTTTCTTTTTGAAAAATTTGGCATCACTGCTCCTAGACAGATAACTGCACAAGATATCACTCCAGAAGATTCTATTGTCTTGGTTGATCATAATGAAGAGTCTCAAAGGTTAGCAGATATTAATCCTCAACAAATAGTTGAGATCATTGATCACCACAAAGCAAATCTTAATTTCTCTCAGCCAATCTTCATGACTTTTAAGTCTTGGGGGTCATCCAACACCATTGCTTATTTCTTAATGAAACAAAACAATGTTACCCCAGATAAAACTCTTGCTAGCCTTATGTTAGCTGCTATTTTGTCAGATACAGTTGGTTTTAAATCTGCAACTACAACTCAAAAAGATAAAGAAGTTGGTAAAGAATTAGCAGAACTAGCAGAGATTACAGATCTTGATGGATTTGCTCTAGAAATATTCAAAGCTAAATCTAATATTTCATCTCTTAGCGATGAACAAATCATTCGTAATGACTACAAAATATTTGACTTTGGTAAAAAAGTTTTTGTTGACCAGTTAGAAACTGTAGAACAAAAATCTCTAGTAGAAACAAAGAAACAGTCTTTACTAGATGCTATGAAACAAGTAAAAGCAGAAGAAAAAGTCGATCTTCTTTTTGTAGCTGTAACAGATATTTTAAAAGTTAATACCAAACTTTTAATTCTTGGTGAAGAAGAAGAAGCTATCGCAATCAAAGCATTTGGTGGAGAAGTACTAAATAATACTTTAGATATTGGTGCAAAAATGTCTCGTAAAAAAGAAATTGCCCCAGCTCTTGAGAAAGCAATTCAACAGTAAACAAAGAAAAGAAACACACAACTCATGACCGAAGAAAACAAACTTCCAGAAACAGAAAATACTAATCCAGAAAATCTCAATGGAGATTCTCTTGTTGGAACTATTGAAGAAACAAAATATGGAAAAGTAAAACACATTTCTATCGTTGATGAAATGGAAAAATCATATCTTGATTATGCCATGAGTGTTATTGTTTCTAGAGCTTTACCAGATGTAAGAGACGGTATGAAACCAGTTCATCGCCGTATTTTATTTTCTATGTTCAAAAGTGGAATTCACCACAGTAGTTCATATAAGAAATCTGCTCGTATTGTTGGAGACGTTTTGGGTAAATATCATCCCCACGGTGACTCTTCTGTCTACATGGCCATGGTTCGTTTAGCTCAAGACTTTAGTATGCGTTATCCATTGGTTGATGGCCAAGGAAACTTTGGTTCTGTTGATGGTGATAGCCCTGCTGCTATGCGTTATACAGAGGCTAGATTAGATAAAATTTCTCAAGAATTACTTGCCGATATTAATAAGGGCACAGTTCCTTTTGTAGAAAACTTTGATGGCTCATTAAAAGAACCTTCTGTCTTGCCAACTAGATTACCTAATCTTTTACTTATGGGTTCAGAAGGTATTGCTGTTGGTATGGCTACCAAAATTCCTCCTCATAACTTGAATGAAGTTAATACTGCAGTTATAGCCATGATCAAAAATGGTAAATCTGTTGTTGAAACACCAATCCTAAAATCAAAAGATATCGATAAAAAAAGTGATCTTGCAGATAATAAAGCTATCGATGCTGTTTTAGCTGCAGAGCCAAAACAACTTACTGGAGATTTCTCTAGTGAAATAGAGTTCGACGAGTTAATGACTCTCATCAAGGGTCCTGATTTCCCAACAGCTGGAATCATGTACGACTTCAACTCTATTAAAGAAGGCTATAGAACAGGAAAAGGCAGGGTTGTTGTTAGAGCCAAAGCCTCTATCGAAGAAGATAAAAAAGGCAGGTTTAGTATTATCGTTACAGAACTTCCATATCAAGTTAACAAAGCAAGAATGTTAATGAAGATAGCTGCCATGGTCCGTAATAAAAAAATCATGGGTATCAGAAATCTCAGGGATGAATCAGATAGAACTGGTATGAGAGTCGTTGTAGAACTCAAGAAAGATGCCAGACCAAAAGTAGTTTTGAATAAACTATTTAAATACTCAGAACTTCAATCTACTTTCTCAATGAACATGGTTGCCCTAGACAGTGACGGTACTCCTCAACTAATGACCTTAAGACATATTCTTAAAGAATACATTATCCATAGACAACTAGTTGTTGTGAAGAGAGGTCAATTTGAACTTCTTGAAGCAAGAGAAAGAGCTCATATCCTAGAGGGATTAATGATTGCTCTAAAAAATCTAGATGAAGTCATTGCTACTATCAGAAAATCAAAAGATACAGATACAGCCCGCGAATCTCTGATGAAAAAATTTGGTCTTAGTGAGAAACAATCTGTTGCTATTTTGGAAATGCAACTCAAAAGACTAGCTGCCCTTGAAAGACAAAAAATAGAAGATGAATATAAAGCCATCAAAGAAAAAATGGATGCTCTTCTAGATTTGCTTATTTCCTCAAAAAATATTCTTGATTTAATTATCGAGGAAACAGAAGAAATGATCAAGCTTTATGGAGATGATCGAAGAACAAAACTAGTCAAAGGTAAAGTTGGCGAGTTTAGTGAAGAAGATCTAGTAGCTAATGAAGTTGCTGTCATCACTTTGACAGAAAGTGGCTACATCAAACGCATGAGCCCAAGTGCACTTAGATCCCAATCAAGAGGAGGAAAGGGGAGTGCTGGTCTCAAAATGAAAGAAGAAGATGTTCTGGCAGCAGTTCTCAGTTGTCATACTCATGATAATCTATTGCTTTTCACGAACCAGGGTAGAGTCTTCAGAATGAGAGCTTTTGAAATTCCAGAAGCTTCACGTCAAGCAAAAGGAACAGCTATCGTTAACTTGATTAACCTCAAAGCTGGAGAAAAGGCAAAATCAATTCTGGTTGTTCATGAAGAAGAAGATCAAGAAAAATTCATAACTTTGGCTACTAGAAATGGTTTAGTCAAGAAAACAGCCGTCAAACTATATGGAAATATCCGTCAAAATGGTATCGTTGCTATCGTTCTTAACGATGGAGATGAACTTGTCTGGGGTAGAGTAACCTCTGGTGAAGATCATATTATGCTGATTACCCACCAAGGAAAATCCATTAGATTTACAGAAAAAGAAGTAAAATCTTCTCAAAGAGATACCAAAGGTGTCAAAGGAATCACTCTCAAAAAAGACGATTATGTCCTAGGAGTAGAAACATTTGAAGATAAAAAAGAATATCTTGATAAAACATCATTACTCTTGGTAACTAAAAGAGGTCTTGGAAAAAGAACTTTACTCAAGCACTATCCTGTACAAAAAAGATCTGGGCTTGGAGTAAAAGTATCTGCTATTACCAAGAAGACTGGTAATGTTGCTTCGGCTAGAATAATCGAAGAAAGTCATAAAGACCTGGTTATTAGCACAAAAGAAGGCAAGACCATTCGTTTACCTATCAGTAAAAAATCTATTCCTTCTCTTACTAGACCTACTCAGGGGGTTATCTTGATGAAATTAAAACCAAGTGACTCTGTTGTAGCTGTAGCTTTGACTGTAGAGCTAGACCAAGAAAAAGTTAAAGAAAAAAAGAAAAAGTAATCATAGATTCTAATTTTTAAACAAAAATAAATTCAACTAAAAAAAACACGCCATTTATTCACTTAAAAACGGCGTGTTTTTATTTTTCTATACCCAAGTGGACCTGAGGGGGCTCGAACCCCTGACCTTCTGTATGCCATACAGACGCGCTAGCCAACTGCGCCACAGGCCCTTTATAAAAATACTTATCAATAAAAGAGCTTAAAAAAGCATTGTATCATCTCCAAAGATAAATTCCATTGTCTTAATTACTAATAAAATAGACTGATATATAGCATTTTTATGCTAGATGACTATATTAGCAGTAATTTTATATCTCTGCTAATGTCTTGTAACTATTTTTAACATACTAAAGATAATTTTAGACTCATTGATCAATCCTATTTAAAATAAAAACTAGCGCAAACTCATCTTAAAAATATTACTTAATTTTCTAAATAGAGAAGGCTGATCTCAATCATACTTTGAAATCAAAAACTCATGATAAAAAACCATAAATAATATATCAAAACATTCTTCTAGATAACTAAAAAACATTTCTAGATTAGAGTCGTATAAAAATAAAAAAACCTTTAAGAAAAAATCAGCTATTTCTAAGAGAAAAAAACATAGCATTAATAAAATAGAGTAGAGGATAGTAAAAAAAATTAATTAAATAAGCTATAAAATCACAAAAAAGACAAAAATTACTTCAAAAATAATATATCAAATCATTGTTTAATATAAATAAAGAATATAAGTATGTTCAAACATTATCTAAATATATTTATATATTCTTTAAGCATTTTATATATATAGAACTTAGTCTTTTTTTAGTGAATGATGTTTCTCATGGATCTTTCGCAATTGAGGGCGAGTAACATGAGTATAAATCTGAGTAGTAGCAATATTTTTATGACCTAACATCTCCTGAACATCACGCAGTCCAGCTCCATTACTCAACAGATCAGTAGCAAAACTATGCCTGATCCCATGGGGAGAAAGCTTGATAGGTAAATGAGCCCGCCTGCTATAAGTATCAACCAAACGCTGAACACTCCTAGTAGTAAGCCTCATTTCTTCTCCATCTGTAAATAAAGCCTCTTTTTTTCCAGAAAAACGAATAAATACTGGTTTCCATTGATCACCACCCCTAGTGTCCAACCACTTCTCCAGCCAAAAAACAGCCCTATCACTAAGAAACACAACTCGAGGTCTTCTTCCTTTACCGATTACACCAAATTCTTTTCTCTTGAGGTCTATCTGATCTCTATCCAGCTTGACTAACTCACTCACCCGCAAGCCTGTAGAGAATAAAACCTCTAAAATAGCTCTATCCCGCAAACCACTATGCTTTGATACATCTGGTGCTTCCAGTAAACGATCTATCTTCTCTGCAGAAACAAATTTCATTGGAGTAGATTCTGCTTTGGGTAACTCTATTTTTTCTGGATGAAGAACTTCTGCATCTCGCTTTACTAACCACTTAAACCAAGAACGAAGAGAAATTACATGGTAACTTTGAGTTTTTTTTGAAAGTGTTCTACCTAACTCATCTTCATACCTAGCCAAATACACCCTGTATTTTCTCAATGTATCTTGATCTAGCTCTGTCAAATCTTTAAAACCTTGCTTTGTAAACCAGTCATTGAAACGACGTAAGTAATGATTATAATTACGGATCGTTAGCTTACTCAAATTTTTTTCTACTTCCAGAGACTCTAGAAAATTAACTAACGATTCTGCTGGTAGAGTGGAAATAGCCATAGCTTATTTATACCGCAAACTCAAGTGTTCAGCGAGTCATATTTATTTTTCATTGCTTAATAAATTTATTTCCAAGTTTATACAACTCTAGATACTATAAGTCATTAGCAGAGAACAAATTGTTCTGCCAATATCATTATTATATAAAAAACCATGATGTACCAGTCTTTAACTAATGATATACTTTGATGTCTTTAGACAGATTTAAATATAGCTAATAAAGAAAAAAGGACGTTAAGCAGAGAACTAATACCAAAAATAATCTAGCCTGGATACTAGATGTAGATTTATCATAAAAGATTAATATCAAAACAAACTACTCTACAAAACTAAAAAAATAATTTAAAAGCTTACCAAGTGCCCAAAAATAACTAAATATTTTAGGGATAAAATTTAAAATTATTAATAGAAACTAAGTTATAAAAAATAAAGTTTATTGTTAATTAATTTTTTAAGAATTACTACATAGCAAATAAATAAATAGAGAATCAAAGAAAAACAACAATCCTACAAAAATTCATATTTTTGTTAAAACTAGTGACAATATAAATAAAACAAAAATCAATCCAAAAGACCTACAAAAACAAGGCTCTTAAAAGGCTCAAAAACGGCTTTTTTTGACAAAGATGAACTACTTATCATCCATAATAATAAGACTGATATATCAGTCTTAAATAGTTTTTTAGTTCAAAATATTTTTACCATAAAAAACAACCTCTTTAACGCCCTAGAAACAATAAAATTGTGTGTATTTTTAAAGACATATTTATATAGATAGGCAGGAGAATCGAAAACTAATATTAGAAAAATAACTGATGTATCAGTGTAAATATCAAGATGACTATAAACAATAAATTAGAAAGTTAAAAACAACTCTCTTTTCAAATCTTGGCTTATGTCGCAAAAGTTATATTGTGCGACATAAGATTTATTGGGTGTTTTTAGTGAGACGATTGAAAGAGAGTGCGCTCTCGCTCTTCTCTTCCAAAGTAGTAAAAAGGAACTAACTGACTAACAATTATTTATTTACCTTGATACCACTTCCCAAAATATTCTAAAAAGCTTTTTTTACCCCTATAAAAAGACCTATTCGGGTTTTATATGAGCCACTCTCATTTGATGAGATTTATTGCTAATTTTCTGTACTTGAGGTGAACCAGGCTATAAACAGGCTTCTACTCGAGTAAATTAGGTCTCAAATCTAGACTAGATATACATTTTTTACTCAGTTATTCCAGGGGTAGAGATCTATTCTTGCAGAATTCATGCTGTATCTGAACAAAGAAGTGAATGAAAATATATCATGTACAAGACAATACTAGTGTTCTACTCGGGCAAATAAGCTTAAATAACTCTAACGCTGAAAGTGAAAGATCCTATAACTTTTTCACGAGAAGGCTTATAGTTTTCCACAATTTACTATAATATTATAGGACTATATCAAACTATATCACTTTCCCCTTTTTACCCTGGACTCCTACTCTATTTTTTAGCAGCACTTCCCCATTTTTGCGACTTAAAATTTATTTAATTAATAAAAAAACATTAAAACTGCCCTTATAAAAAATAATTAACTTGTTCTGAAGCCTTCAGAATAGCATTTCTAACTAAATCTAGTATTCCAGATGAAAACCTCTGGTACTCCCCTCCACTCTAGTTAATTTTCTTAGCCTGGTATCCAGGCAGAGAAAAACTACAAAAAACCTAAAAACTACCTCTAAATAATAGGTTTTCACTAAAATAACACTTAAATATAAAAACAAACAGGTAAGTTAAAAACACAGAGTAGGACTTCTCTACTTCCAAGGCAACAAAAGAAAGAAAATAAACCCTAGAAATACTGCTACCAGAGTATATTCATTAGCCGTATTATGAAAAAGCCGCTCTTTAATCTGACTCTGTAATACCCCTAGGCCAATATAAAGTAACCCCATGATAAATAAGGCATTGTGCCAGGCAGGGAAAGGCAATAAAGATAATAAGGCCATAAGTTCTGCCAAGATAAGAGTTAATAAAGTGGTTTTCTGAAAAATAGAAATACTAACAGAAGATTCTAATTTTATGGACCATAAGCTCATCATAATGAGTGGAAAATGAACAATTGATCCAAGCAACGCATTGCTATAAAAAGGCAGTCTTAAAGAGAAAATCGTATTGGTCAAAAGCATTGAAGTAAAAAGGGTGAAAAACAAGCCTACAGCGTGTGCTGCATATAGAAGCTGGATCGTTCGACCCTTTGCAACAGAAAAAATATTACTAGTAAGGTATAAAGCATACATTCCTACCCCAAATAAAAGTAAAAGAATTATCCTTGTTAAAAAAGCACTGGGTAGTAAAAAATAAAATAAAGCTACTGCTGCTGTATAAATAACTGGAAAAGGCAATATGGTTGACCACTCATGAACCTGTAAATCATCACTCAGAGCCCAGGCAGAAACTCCATATGTAGCAGCCATCAAACCTGCAATCGCATAGTAACGCCACTCTAGACCGGTGTACTGGACCAAAGCCAAACCAACACTTAAAAATAGAGCCGCTAGAACAAATTTTTCTCTTCTTCGCATATTTATTATTTATATAGAGTTAGCTTACTCCTTATTCTCCCATTCACCACTACAAAAAACTTCTTCTACATCATCATTGTCTCGTAAGTTATCTATTAATGATTGTAACGCTTCTTGCTGAGTTGGGTCTTCTACTTGAAAAGGAATAGCTACTGTATAGCTTCCATCTTTTGACCTAGAAAAAAGATACATTGCTGATCCAGGTGCACCAACAGATCCACCACCTTTTGAAAAAATAGTTTTAACTTCAGAGTTAGTTCTATTAGAATTATCAGTAAAAACAACAGCTAACATCCCAACTCCACCAGGACCAAAACCTTCATAAACTATCTCACGGACTTGTCCACCTTTGCCTTTACCCAGACCCACATCGATAGCTTTCTTGATTTTTTCATTAGGCATGTTTTCTGAACGAGCTTTTTCCAGAATAGTTCTTAAAGTAGGATTTGCCTGAGGATCACCAGATTTTCCCTCTTTCACAGCAGATCTAATTTGACGAGCGATCATTCCAAAAATCTTGCCCCTCTTTGCATCAACCGCACCTTTTCTTTTCTTAATATTATTCCATTTGCTATGTCCAGCCATATAATCCCTTCCACGCAATTGTATGTTACACACTATTAGTTGACAATATTAGTCTTTACCAGTATCCTTTCACGAAGTTTTTCAAAACGATTTTTAACATAGAATAAAATAAAAAAGGGACTGATACATGAAAAAATACGCCACTTTAATACAGGAGGCAATCAGTGCAGCCAAGAGCCAAGATTGGAAGAAGGCTCTTGAGTTAAATAACGAACTTCTAGAAAGAAATAATAAAGATGTTGGAGCCCTTAATAGGATTGGTTTGGCTCATCTTCAGCTAGAAGAAACAGGTAAAGCTAAAAAATCTTTCGCTGCTGTTATTGAAATAGATAAGTCTAATATTATTGCTAATAAACATTTGAAAAATATTAAAAATAAACAAAAAACTAGCCTTTCTATGGCTCAAACATATTTCATTGAAGAACCTGGAAAAACAAAAATCACTGTTCTGCATAGATTAGCCAGAAAAGATTTACTTAAAAAACTTCAGGTTGGTCAAAAATGCTCACTAATTATCAAAGGTAAACATATTTCTATCGAAACAGAAGAAAATAAATATGTTGGAGCTTTACCAGATGATTTATCATTCCGTCTTTGTAAATTAATCCAAAGAGGTAATAAATATGACTGTCTTATTCATAAAATTACTACCAAGAGCTGTTCTGTTCACTTAAAAGAAAATAGAGTTTCTGCAAAGAACAAACATATTCTTTCGTTTCCTACTGGAAAAGCTTCTGCAATTCAAAGCATCTCTCCTCTTGAGGAAGAATTTCTTATTGAGAAAGATATTCCTATCAACATAAATAATGAATCTACTAACGAAAATAAAACAGATGAATTCGAGAATACTCTTGAAAAAATAAATAAGGGTGAAGAGATCTAACTACTGATCCATATCTACACCAAGTTTTATCACGATATCAGCCCGGTATTGCTGAACTACCTGATCATCTTCTTTATAACTAATAGAACCTGGAAGTAACTTTTCTGTTTTTTCTCTGGCTTTCTGGCAATTATTTTGTATCAAAGGGTCACTACTAACTACTATTTCAGTTCTTTCCAAGACATCTTCATCATTACCAATTCTAATCACTGAAAATCCATCCTGGCTTAATACAGAGTCTATTCTGCCAGCCAGACCACTCATCGAAGTTGTATTGACCAAAGCAATACTACATAGAAAACTATTAGTATCAGTAATAGCTAACTTTTTTTTCAAAGGAAAATCTTTCTGAGTATCATGAATATTAACTTCTGTTCTAGAATCACTCATCAGGGCTATCCAAGAAAATTTTGTTTTCATTGATGATGGTAACTCTAGTATTTCTTTGGAAAATAAAAGTTTTCTGAAATTATTTTTTCTATCCCACTGAGCCAAAGTCTCACTAACTGGCCAAACATCATCAACCACTGTTCCCAAAGTGAAACTATAAGTAGAACGAACTAAATTCAATGGCTTCTTCTCGAATGAAGCCAATAAAGGATAAATAGCCTGAAAACGATAATCACCATACTCACCTACTTCTATCTCTACAGAAGTATCGAGTGGATACACATTAACATATAACTGTGAAAAATCTGCTTCTACAAGATAAGCTGGTGAACTATCTACTTCCCTGGAAACTACAAGAATAGTTTGCTTTGCATGGTTACTAACAAAGTCGCCAAAATGAATATTTCTGATCATTAATCCAATAAAAAATAAACCCAATCCAAAACTCAAATATTTGAAACTTCGTTTTGATATAAAACCTTGTTTACTTTTTCTTTTATTCTTCTTTGAACTGGCGTTTGTGGCAAAATCTTTCACTTTTTCTATTATGAGAAGAAATTGCTTCTGAGGCAAGACTACTTCTGCAAACAAAAAAGCGAGTACTTATTTTAAGTACTCGCCTCTTATTTTTTAAAAAATTAATTAATTTACTCAGCAATCTCAGCACCAACCTCGAAACGTACAAATCTTCGTAACTCCATCTTTTCACCGATCTTACCGCTCAAAGCTTTGATCATCATTGCAATAGTAGTACTAGCATCACGAACAAATTCTTGTTCTAAAAGCTCTTCTACAGTTGCTGGATTCATAGCAGTAACATGCATAGCAATATCACTAGCCATACTTGTAAACTCTTCATTTTTTGCAACAAAATCAGTTTCACAAACTATCTCTACCAAACTAGCAACCTTACCAGTGTTGTGAACATAACTGGCTATATAGCCTTCTTTTGTTTCACGATCAGAATTCTTCTCTGCTCTTGCAAGACCTTTTTCTTCAACGATTTTAACTGCCTTGTCAAAATCACCATCAGCCTTTTCCAAAGCTTTTTTACAGTCCATTATACGAGCACTAGTTGCTTCTCTAAGTTTTTTAATATCATCCATGGAAATAGCCATTATGATCCTCCTTTATTTATTCTTTAAATTTTATTTTTTAGATTTTCTTCCCTCAGCATAAGCTTTGGAAAGTTCAGTAAGTACAATTTCAATACTACTCAAAGCATCATCATTACCAGGAATAGGTAAATCTATATTAGCTGGGTTAGTATTGGAATCAATCAAAGCAATAACAGGAATTCCCACTTTAGTGGCTTCTGCTACAGCATTTTTTTCTCTTTTTGGATCAATGACAACGAGACAATCAGGTTTACCTTTGAGATCTTTTACACCTTCAAAGAAACGAGATAAACGATTATGTTCTTTTTCTAGCTGAACTCTTTCAAATTTTGTATATCCATCGAATTTTCCAGATTCAAGACCACTAGCAATAGTATTCATTCTCTTGATAGATTTATTTATCTGATTCCAGTTAGTGAGCATTCCACCCATCCAACGTTGAGCCATATATAAAGCACCTGCTTCAGAAGCTTTTCCACGAACTAAATCTCTAGCTTGACGTTTTGTACCAACAAAAATAACTTTCTTACCTTTACTCCCTAGATCAAATAAGAAATTGTAAGCTAATTTTAGTTGAGCTTCTGTTTTTGCTAAATCAAAAATATGAACACCATCTTTTTCCATGTAGATGAAGTCCTTCATTTTTGGATGCCATTTGGCACTACTGTGTCCAAAATGCATACCTGCCTCAAGAAAATTTCTCAAGTCGTACTCTGGAGCTTTATCTGGATATTCTGAAAAATCCATAAACATATATGTCCTTGCTTCTCCGAATTCTTATTCGGTGTCTCCCCTCTCACTACAAATCAGGACGATGTAAAAAGTGATTTGGGGCTAATAATACTTATTAATTTTCACTAACTACTGTCAATGAAGAGATTGGATTATATCATAGATTTCATCTGGTGTAACCAAAAAGCATTCTCCATCAAACTAACAACCGTCATTGGCCCTACTCCGCCAGGAACTGGAGTCACTGCAGCGGCAATATTCATTACAGAATCTTGATCAACATCACCATTGGGTTCACCTACATCTATGATGACTGATCCTTCTTTCACCATACTGCCATTTATCAGATTTTTTCTGCCTGTAGCTGTTACTATTACATCTGCATCTTTCAAGAAAATATTATCCTCAATTCTTGTTTTTAATTCCTGTGAACCAATCATTTCTACAGAACATTTTTTTGAAGATAGAACAGCATAAAGTGGTTGGCCCAATAAATCTGACTTACCAATAATTACTGTTTTTAGAGAGTTATCACGAAGATGTGCAAAGAGATGTTCTGTCTCAAATGCTTTTTCCAAAAGTCTAATAGTTGCCTGACAAGTTGCTGGTAAAACTCTACCTTTTGCTCTCCAGCCACCTTCTTGTAAAGTACTCAGATTACTAGGATGAAGTCCATCTACATCTTTATTTATATCTAGTACAGAGACTAACTCTCTCCACCATTTACCAAATTTATCTTTTCCTTCTTCCATAGAATAACCACTAGCTTTTATCCAAGTTTTTCTCCATGGTTTCTGAATAATAATCCCGGTGATATCTGTTTGTTTATTAAGCTTTTGCAGCTTATCAATAATCTTTTGCTGATCATCAACAACAGAGAAAGAAAAAACCCGATACTCTATCCCCAAATCCTCTGCTAATTCTTTTTTTAGCCTAGTATAAAGTTGACTACCAATGTCCTCATGAAAAAGAATCGCAGCAATCACCAGCTTAGTTTCTGATAAACGTAAGGCTCTAGCTTCATCTAGAAGTTTTTTCTGATAATAAAAAGCCAGCTGGTAGCCATCAAGTATTTTTGTTTTCATTTTTTAATATCTTTTTTAAGATTTTATCTGGTTATTTTAACATTTTCTTTAGCTTATTAATATTTTCTGCATCAGGACCTTTGCCTTCACCTGGAACTTCTAGAACTAGAGGTATGTTTTTAAGTCGTTTATCATTAACAAATTCCTCAAGTTCTTCAGGTGGAATGTTTCCTTCACCAAGGTTGGCATGACGATCACGACCAGAGGCAAAAGTATCTCTACTATCATTGACATGAACACAAGCCAAAGTATCTAGTAGATCCAGCTTTTCAATTGTATCTACAACAGAGTTCTCACCAGATAAATTCCAGCCTGCAGCAAAACCATGACAGGTATCAAAACACCAACTCACTCTATCTGACTTAAGTTGATCCATTAACCAACGAATCTCTGTAAGATCACTGGCTATTTTCCCTTTTTGACCAGCCGAATTCTCTATAATAAAAGTAGAGTCTTCTGGTGTGTCTTCCAAGACTTCGGATATTCTTTGGACCATTAGATCTTTGGTAGCATCAAATCCTCTACCTTGATGACTACCCAAATGAACTACTACTCCAGCCCCCTTTATATGGCTATCAAAACGTAAATCATGCTCCAAAGCCTCTATAGATTTTTGAGCTAGTTCTGGTTTATCTGTAGCAAGATTCACCAAATATAATGCATGAGTAAAGATTGGTGTAACATCATATTTATCTCTATTTGCAGATATTTTATCTACATTGATTCTATCCAAAGAGGTACGTCTCCACATCCGAGGACTTCCCGAAAAGATCTGTAAAGCATTGGCCCCAATTGCATGAGCTCTCTCTACGGCTTTATCTACTCCACCTGTAGTAGATAGATGAGCTCCTATTCTTTTTGTTTTTGCACTTTTCATAATTTTTCCAATCTAAAAATAGAGTTTCTCTTTCTATTACCAGTTACTATTCCCAAGTAAATAATGGATACTTTTCTGCCAAAGTTTCTACTTCATGACGAATAGCTAGCAACTTTTCATTTTTAAGAGCTTTTACTCTAAAGTCTTTAATGAATTGACGACGTTCTTTTTTATCACTTGGTAATTGTTCTCCTTTTACTTCATCAACCACCGCAACTATCCAGTCAGCAATTTGCTCCATTTCTTTCTCTTTCATTCCTCTACTTGTTACTAAAGGAGTTCCAAGTCTTATTCCAGATGGATAAAAAGGAGAGCATGGCTCATGAGGGATTGTATTTCTATTGGCATAAAGACCAGCCACATCCATCGCAAAAGCTACTTGTAATCCCATACCTTCTCCATAAGGAGTTAGATCTAAAAGCATTAGGTGAGTTTCTGTTCCTCCTCCTACCAATTTGAGACCTTTTTCTTGAAGAGATGCTGCTAAAACATCAGCGTTTTTTCTTACCTGTTGTCCATATTTCTTGAATTCAGGTCTAGCTGCTTCCTCAGCTGCAATAGCAATACCAGCTGTAGTTGCGTTATGAGGACCACCTTGTAGTGCTGGGAAAACTGCTTTATCTATTTTCTTTCCTAGATCAGGATCTCTATCAAGTCCTTTTTGAGTTACCAATATCATTGCACCACGAGGACCTCTAAAAGTTTTGTGAGTTGTAGACATAATCACATCTGCAAATGGTACTGGAGATAGATGTTCCTCTGCCACTACTAGACCAGTGACATGAGAGATGTCTGCCAATAACCAAGCTCCCACCTCATCTGCAATCTCTCTGAACTTAGCAAAATCTAACTCAAAGGGATAAGCTGTATTTCCAGCAATTATTAATTTTGGCTTATGTTTCAGGGCTAGTTCTCTAACTTGCTCAAAATCAATTCTGGCATTTTCATCTAGACCATACTGAACAGAATTAAAGTATTTACCAGAGAAAGTTACCTTGGGATGGCCGTGAGTCAGATGTCCTCCTCCAGAAAGAGCTAGACCCATCATTGTGTCCCCAGGCTCTAGCAAAGCAAACTCTATAGCTCCATTTGCTGGAGATCCAGAATATGGCTGAACATTAACATGAGGCACACCAAATAATTTTTTTATTCTTTCTTGAGCCAAAACCTCTATTTCATCAACAAACTGATTACCTTCATAGTACCTACGATGAGGATAACCCTCTGCATACTTACTAGAAAGACAACTTGATAAAACCTCAGATACCTCTGGAGAAATATGATTTTCTGAAGGAATCAAACCAATCATTTTTGTCTGACGATCACATTCTTTATTAATTAGGGAAAAAACTATGTGACCCAGGTCATCTTCTCTTGTTTTACAATTCACCTTATCTTTTTTCATGAATAACTACTTTCTTTTTATATAGTAGATCTTAATATACTACTTTTTTTATTGAATTACTGAATTTATACAAATACTTTTAAAATGAAACGAAAAATAACCAAACTCAAACCAAGTATGATCTGAATCTAATCAAAAAAACCTTAGCTAGCTAAGCAGTAGAAAGGCTAGTTAAAAAAAATAAACGAGATTTAATCATGATCTAGGTATTTTACTTTGTTTAGTAAAAACTGAAAAGAAGCTAATCTAATTAGCCTAAATCTTGGTGATACTCTTCTAGCCACTCTTTTCTAGCACCCAACTGCATCATTCTCTTATTTATCTCCTCTACAGAAAGACCCTCTTTACTCCATTTTTCTTGGAAAAAAGAAAAAGCTTCCTTATTCTCATAAGGAAAAACAATCCAAGCACTTGTCTCTGGACCATGAAAATCTGGTTTGATAACTGAATGCTTTTTATAAAACAAAGTTACTATCGTAATATCCTTAACACCAGCTTCCAATAAATACTGCTTGGTAAACTCGAGTGACTTACCTGTATCTGCAACATCATCAAACAAAACTACACTTTCTCCTTTGACAGAGATTGGTAATTCTTGGTAAACAACCGGCTTTTCAAAACGTTCCCCTATTTCTTTTTTATAGAACTTAACTCCAACACTAGCTACTTCTTTGATTCCAGTGAAATCTACTAAAGACCGAGTCATTGGCCAACCACCTTTTGCCAAAGTAATAATTCTATCTGCTTTAACTCCTGCCTGTTTCATTTTCTTTGATAATAAAAAAGTAATCTGGCTCATCTCATCCCAGGTGGGAGCGATGTATTCAATAGAATCATTAGAAAATGTAATTGTTGAAAAATCCATAGATTTGCTTTCTGTTATGTTAAATTAAAAAACTAGTAACTCTGTTTATTTTTCTTTCAAAAAATCTAATACTTGTTGTAGATCATCAGCTAAAGGTGCTTTAAACTCTACTTTTTTTTGAGTCCTTGGATGAAAAACTTCCAAAGTTTCTGCATGTAAAAATTGACGAGGACACCAAATAGGATCTATCTTTGCTCTTTTTCTGCCAAGATAAGTAACATCTCCAACCAAAGGATGCTGTTCATGGGCCATATGCACTCTAATTTGGTGCGTTCTGCCTGTTTTTGGCCAGCAATGGACCAATGAAAATCCCTGATCATAAAACCTTAGAGATTGCTTCATTAGCTTTGCTTTTTTTTCTTCCAGTTCTACAAAATCATCTTTTTGAAAACCTCTATAAACTGTTTTGACCAGGTACTTTGTCTCGGCTGCTCTGCCAGAAACATCCACTGCAAATTTTCTACGATCTACTCTGGCTCTAGCCAAAGGAGCAGAAATCACTCCAGCCGGAACTCGGAATGCTCCATGAACAAGGGTTAAGTATTTCTTCTGAGTTTTTCTTTTACGAAATTGAGCCAATAAATTAACCAAACTACCAGGATGTTTTGCAAAAATCATTACTCCACTCGTATCTTTATCTAAACGATGCACCATCCCTTGTCGTTGTTCAAATATCTCTTCTGGAGATCCATACTCTGTAGAGAAATTTACAGGCACTAACTTCTGCCAATCTTCTGGAAAAACAGTTTTATTTTGTAGATAATTATCTGTAAACCACTCTTGTAGAGATTTTTCTTTTACTGATACGGCTGCATTTGTCACAACACCACTGGGTTTTGAAACAATAACTATATCTTGATCTTCAAAAATAACAGTAATTTTATCTAGTAGGTTTGTTTTATTTATTTGCACTTTATTTACTTGTGCCCTTTACTTTGGGTATTACTTTTTTTAACTAAATACAAATTAATTATTTCATCCCCTATTATGCCCAAAAAGCCAATAATTATAAAGATGTCTGCAAAATTATTAGTAAAATTAAAAAAAGGTAACTGCAGCCAATCTCTTACCCCAGTAAAAAACAACCTATCTAGTAAATTAGAAAAAGCTCCAGCTAGAAAAAAAACTCTGCCTAGCTTACCTATAAAGGCAGTTGGTGGGTAAAACTTTAGTAAAAAAAGAATAGTTGCTACAAAAAAGAAAACTATAATAAATAAAGTAAAAGGTAGATTAACACCAAAACTAACTCCTGAATTGATTTCTTTTACTGGTGAAAGATACTTCGAAAATTGATCAGCAAAAATAATAAATATGCTCAGTAAAATCCATAGAACTTGTTTTGAAAAATTATCAGAAGAGCTATTCTTCACGTTTCTTCCTAGATCTATTTCTAAGTTTTTCTCTAAAAGAAGCTGGCAAAAATGGTTTATCTGATCTACCAAGGAGCATCCTTACTCCATAAAAAAGTATTCCCAAATAGATCCAACCATCTAATGCCTTTCCAGCAATAATAAACTCTGGTAAACGGAAGAAAAGCATTAACAAAGAAAAAAGAGAAAAGAAAATCCAGAAGTTACTCATCAAAAAACCAGTCTGAGCAGCTTTCTTTCCTAATCTGTACCACTCAAAAGTTCTATAACGACTCTCTGCCCAATTGAGATATATATAAAGAATAAAAAAGAAAATTATAGAGTAAACCTGAACTGGATGAGTTTTTTGAATAGCTCCAGGAAAAGTAATACCTATAAAGCTCTCTGTAAATTTACCTCTACCAACCCCAGCAAAGAACTCTCCAATACTCCCAAATAGAAGCCAAACAGTCAAAGTAATCGACCAAAAATCAAGCACTTCATGAACATCCCATTTTTTTCTAGTCGAAAAAATCTTTAGAAAAATACTAGAGATAATAATAAAAACAATATCTTGCAGACCAGGATTACCAATAAAATCTAACCATTTACCAATGTTTAAACCAAATCTAGACCAATTAAGTAAGATAAAACCTATACGAGCTCCCACCAATCCGACCAAAAAAGACAATAAAAAACCATCAAAAAGTTGTATCTCTGAGTAATGCTCTTCTTTACCTCTTCTCCAAAAAGCCAGCCCCGTTAGAAAAAATCCAAGTAATAAAATAATGCTGATTGTAGATATGCTAAATGATCCAAAAGAAATAAGAGTAGGCCACATAATAGTTTCCTATTATAATACGGAACATGCTTTCAATCTCACACGGATTAACAGGAGCCTTTTTTGCAGCTCAGTTACAAGATCCTATTCTATATGTACCAATTGCTCTATTTTCTCATTATCTAGAGGACTGGATCCCCCATTGGGACATGGGAACAGGACTCTCTGACGGAAAAAGAACTAGATCTGCAGCTATTATTTTAGGAAGTATTGAATTATCAATTGCTCTTGGAGCTATCTTTTTTTTGTGGGGCTCCCCTACTCTTGCCAATTATCATATCTGGCTGGGAGCGTTTATTGGCTTGTTACCAGATTTTCTAGAAGCACCTCGTAATTTTCTTCATTGGGAACCAAGTTTCCTGAAATCAATAAATAAATTCCATGCAGGGTTTCATCACTCTGTCCCCAATAAAGTGTTGGGACTGGTGCCACAGGTATTGTTATGGGGTATAATAATAGCTCTTACAATATCAAAGTAATATTATCTTGATAGGTAATTTTAAAAAAGATTTAAAAAAAGAATTTAAATTTATGCCAATAAAACAAGAAAATTTAGCTAGAGAGACTGCTATTAAAGCAGCTTTAGAAGCAAAACAAAGACTAGATGAAGGAGAAAAAATAGCTCTAGAGGATAGAACTGCTAGTGCTTTTAAAGAAGAAGATTTCCAAGCAAAACATTTTGAAATTGTGAATACTATTATGATGGATGGTAGCAGTGAAATAGCATCTGATTATCCTGAAAAAAATCTTAGACAAATAAGACATGTCATGGCAAAAGCCATAGAACAATCCAGTAATGTTTTTCGTAAGTTTACTGGAGAAGATGCCCTACCTGTATACACAACTGATAAGAAAAAAACTTCAGAATATGCAGAAGCTATAGATATCACTGGTCCTATATCAGCAGAATTTGCTCAAGAACTTCTAGAAGTTGCTGGACTAGAAGAAGTAAATGCAGCTGAACTTCTTGGTAAACTGTCTTTTACAAATTTGCTGGAATATAGCTATAGAAAAATAACAGGAAATGAAATAACAGAGGACTTATCTAAAGTAACTGAGGAAGAAATAGAAGCTATTCTTTCAGAGGTTGCCCCAGAAGAAAACCGCTGGGACTTTGATAATGAAGTTATTGATAGCATTAACTATAGCCAAGGAGAAAATCTCTCTGATGCTGAAAAGAAAGCAATGGATTTGTTATTTATTTTGATGAACCAACTCTGGAAAGTACAACAAGTTCATCGAGCCACATTTGAAGATGCCAGTCATAGAATTTCTTCTAGAGAAAATGTTGATTATCAGACCTATGAAGGATATTTGGCTTATGCCTATGATGAATTCAGCGACAAATCCTCTCTCCATGGACTCATTAATGCAGGATATGGAGTTCAAAAAGATTTGATGATTTATTTGAGAAAATAAAAAAATCCCCTTCGGGATTTCTTTATTTTGTGTTATTTTGTGCCGAGAGAGGGAATCTACCCTCCGGGTATTAGCCATGCGCTTCGACTTTCAATTATTTCTGAGTGTTACTACCTCGCTTGGCGGTAGAACCTATCTCGCTCTGCTCGACCTTCAATTCACTTTAGCTCACCACAAATTAAAAACCCCTAAAGGGGTTTTAAATCTGTGCCGAGAGAGGGAATCGAACCCTCACGAAGTTGCCTTCATGGGTTTTTGAGACCCACGCGTCTACCAATTCCGCCACCTCGGCTAATTAATGTTAGTGATTATATCACTTCTATCTTGCTTTTTCCCTCAAACCTCGGCATAGTATTAGAGATGGAAATTTTACAAGACATTCTTCAAAAATCATTTGCTGTAGATAGTATTTGGTCTATAGTTACTAGAGGTCTCATTTGGCTCGGGGTTGCGATGGTTGTTATCGTCAGTATGGATAAACCAGATCCAGATAAATCACTCAAAGACCTCAAATCAAATCTTGGTTTCTTCTTGTTCTTTACAGTGATAACTGGAGGACTTATTTATATGCTATTTGGTTTTACAGCGGCTTAAAACTAGAACTAACTAAAATCTCCAAAAAAATTAGAAGCTCTCAACAATATTACAATTAAAAATTTGAAAAAATAATTAGAGATTAACTACTCTACCCAGCAACCTTTTGCTCCATACCATAAAAACGAATACGATCACCTCTAAAGAAGAGTTCTACCTCGCCCATGGCACCATTTCTATGTTTAGCTATTTTTAAAGTAACCTGCTCTCTAATGTCATCATCTTTTCTATACAAAAACATCACTACATCAGCATCTTGCTCTATAGATCCAGATTCACGAAGATCAGATAATTGAGGTGATTTTTCTCCTCTACTTTCGATAGCACGAGAAAGCTGAGCCAAAGCCAAAACAGGAATCTTCAATTCACGAGCAATGTTCTTCAAACCTTGAGAAATTTCACCAACTTCCTGAACACGATTATCTCTTGTTCTACCGTGAGCTAGCTGCAAATAATCAACAACTAATAAATCTATTTGTTGCTCTGTCATCAGTTTTCTAGCTTTGGTTCTCATCTCATAGATACTCATACCAGGGGTATCATCGATATATATCTGTGCATCAGCCAAAACTCCCATAGCATCAGATAACTTCAAAAAGTCCTGTTGATCCAAACGACCCGTCTTCAACTTCCAAGCATCGATATCTGCCTGAGAAACTAATAAACGATCTACTAATTCTTCTTTACTCATTTCCAAAGAAAATAAGCCAACTTTTTTATTATGCAAAACAGAAGTACTCTGAGCGATATTCAAAGAAAAAGCTGTCTTACCAGTACCAGGACGTGCAGCTAAAATAATAAGGTTAGACTTCTGGAATCCAGCCAACATCCTATCCAGATCTTGAAAACCAGTTGGACAACCACGTAGCTGTCCTCCATGCTTTTGTAATTCATCAATACGATCAAAACTTTCTACTAAGGTATTTTTCAAAGGAATAAATGATTTTGAAGAATGAGCCTGAGAAACACTCAAGACCTTTTGCTCAGCAAGATCCAGAATATCTTTGGCATTCTTTGATTCATCAAAAGCCAACTCACTTACTTCTCCACCAAGGGAGATAAGTCTTCTTTTGACATTCTTTTCTTGAACAATCTTGGCATAGTTAGCTGCATTAGCCGCAGTAGAAAGTGTGTTAGAAAGCTCTGTCAGCTCTGATGCTCCTCCAGCTTTTGTCAAAAGTTTTTTCTTTTTTAACTGAGCTGTCAAAGTAACAACATCGATTGGATCTCTTTTTTCATAGAGATCTTGCATTGCCTCGAAAATAACTTGATGTTTAGGCTGATAAAAACTTTTTGGACCCAGATGTTCTGAAACCCTCACAATAGCATCAGGATCAATCAAAACAGCCGCTAATACAGAGCGTTCTGCTTCATTATCATATGGCGGAATTCTTGCATTCATTTTACTCAATGTACCATTCCCACACGTAGAGTCAATAGAGTTAACAAAGAATTAACAATCTAAGTGCGTTCAATAATTACCAGCTCTTTTTCCTCTGGTAAACGGTCTTTCTCTACTTTTAGTTTATCTACAGTTTCTACTTTTTCTGCACCGAATTCTTTGACAAATTCTGACAATTCTTGGAGTTCTCCAAACTTTCCAGCATCATGCGCCGAAGTTTTGAAATGCATTGGAACTACATATCCAGGTTCTAATGATTTGACTGCAGCTACGGCTTGCTTTGCATTGATAGTATAAACCCCTCCAACAGGAACAAGTAATATATCTACAGCCCCGATTTCTTTAATTGTCTCTGCAGTAAGTTCATGACCTAACTCACCCAAATGACAAACCCTAATTCCATCAATAATAATCGTAAAAATACGATTTTCTCTTTTTTCCTCTTCTGCATCCTTACTAACTTGAGCAGATTTTACTCCAAAGACAGAAATTCCACCGACTTCATACTCTCCTAAGTTATTAACTACAAAAGGTTTTTTCCTTCTGGACGTACCAGAAACTGCAGAAGAATTATTATGACTACTATTATCGTGAGAGATAGTAACTATGTCAGCACTCAAGTTAGGCATAGAAAAACCAACCGAGCTACTGAATGGGTCTACAACGACTGTTCCTAGTTTACCCTTAAGCTTAAAACAAGAATGTCCGTGATATGTAAGAATCATGTGTTTTTCCTTTTCCTTATAAATTTTTTTATAAAAACTGTATATTTATGTATTGATAATACCATTCGTTACAAATCATTTATAATACAATTCACGACTTTTATAAAAGTACCTGTTTATGAAAAAAGAAACTATCATTGCTATTTTGGTTGGACTATCACTAGGACTCTTCATTACCTATGGTGTCTACCAGGCAAAAACTAGCATCTCACCAGAAAGTGATAAAGATCAAGAAATTCTTTCTTTAACACCAGCCCCAGAAAATGAATTTTCTGGAGAACTAGTTCTTAATAGCCCAGAAAATGAAATAATCCAAGAAGATAGCTCTATTAGTGTTTCTGGAACAACCCTTCCAAATAGCTTTGTTGTTATTTTTGTCGATAATAAAGAAACAATTACATCCTCTGATGAATCTGGAAACTTCTCTATAGAGATTTCCTTAGAAAATGGTCTTAACATTATTACAATCACTGTCCTTGATGAAAATGGTAGATCGATTTCTACAGAAAGAACAGTTATAGTCAGTGATGACCCTCTTGTTTCAGCTTCAGAAGCCTCTGATTCTGCTGAAGTAGATTCTAGTGAAGAAACAACAACTGGAAATAATTAAAAATATGCAAAAAAAAATCACAGCATTATTTGTTACTACCCTTTTCATTATCATCAGCAGTATGTTTATAAATCTTTCTCAAAATGCTGTTTATGCCCAAGAAAATCAAGATGAAACTGATACAACACCAACCACTACTGAAAAGTTGAAAGAAAGAATAGAAAAAATAGTAGAACAAAGAAAAGATAAAGTAGAACAAGTACTTGGAAATATCTCTTCACAGAAAAAAGGATTTATTGGACAAGTCTCTAGAGTATCAGAAACAACTCTGACTCTAGATGTTATCGGTACAACCAGAGTTGTTCCTTTTGATAAAACAGTCTCTCTCTTGAAAAATACCGATAGTGCAAATAATACTGAAGGTAAAGAAACCTCTACAGAAAATATTTCTGTAGATAACTGGGCTCTAGTCATGGGGATGTGGGAAGATGACACCTTAACCCCTAGAAAAATAATAATTTTTGAAAAATCACCTAGACCTGATACTCATATTGTTTCATTGGGATCTCTTCAAAAGATTAACAAGAACTCAATCAAGTTCCAAGCTAGAGGTAAAGAAGAAGTCTTGTCCATAACTTTAAATAACAATACAACCTTTGAAGATTTTAATGGTGAAGAAGCCATCGTCTCTAGATTTACAGAAGAAGATCAAGCTTTAGTAGTAGGTTACAAAACTGATAAAGGCTCATATGCCACTACTATCAGAGCTTTAGCTCCTTTTTCTAAAGAAGAATAATTATGACTTCAGTCACTCACTTTTACGCAAAACGACTAAAAATAATTCAAAAAAACATCTCACCAAATCAAGCATTCCTAATTTCAAAACCAACAGACATTACTCACCTAACTGGTTTTCCGCAACTTGTTCCAGAAGAAAGAGAAGCTCTACTTTGCTTAACTCACAAAAAAGCATTCTTGTTTCACCACAGCTTTAGTCCAACTATTCCTCACTTTCCAGAGCTCACATATATCCCCCAAACTAATCTTAAAAGAATTCGGCAAACATTAGAACAAGAAAGTATAGAAACAGTTCAGATAGATGAACAAACTCTGACAGCAGAAGAATATAAATTCTTTTACAACCATTTTCAAGAAAAACTAACAACTTGTGCACCTGAATATTTTTGGCAATTTCGCCTAGAAAAAGATGAACTAGCTCTCACCTACCAACAAAAAGCTGGAAAAATAATTGCTCAAGTACTAGAACTAATTCCAAAATCCTTTTATGAAGGAATTACTGAAAAACAACTCGCTGGAAAAATAATTGGAACGATGATGGAAATGGGAGCTGAAGCACCAGCTTTTCCTACTATAGTGGCTTTTGGTGAGCATGGAGCACTTCCCCACCACCAACCTACAGATAAAAAACTCAAGAAGGAAACAGCTGTTCTAATAGATGCTGGAGCAAGATTCAATGGTTATCGTTCTGATATGACTCGCACTTTTTGGTTTGGTGAAAACCCTGATGAAGAATTTATTTCCATAGAAAAAATAGTCAAAACTGCCTATAAAAAAGCTGTCACACTAATTAAGAATGGTCCAGAAAATAAGACTGTAAAAGATATTGATGATGCTGCCAGAAATTATATTGATACTCAAGGATTTAGCGAAGAATTTGTCCACACCACCGGGCACGGCATCGGTCTAGATATTCATGAGCCACCATCTGTCTCTTGGTCTAACACTACCCCTCTAAAATCAAACATTACTTTTACTATAGAACCAGGTATTTACCTAAAAAATAAATTTGGCTATCGATTTGAAGATACTATTCACTTATCAGATAAAGGATATACTGTTCTTACAAAGATTTAACAAAATAGAAACTTTTAAAAAATAAGTATTCAGAAAAATAATGATCATAAGACAACTTACAGGAGCCGATGCTCTAATTTATAAAGAACTGAGACTCCAAGCACTACAAAACAATCCAGAAAGCTACTTGGCTACTTTTGAATCAGAGGTCAGACGATCTATCGAGTCCTTTGCCTCCGAACTTCGTTATGCTTTCTCTCCACCAATATTTGGCTATTATGGAATCTTTGTAAATAAAAAAGACAAAAATGGAAAAACAAAAGAAAAACTAGTTGGCTATACTCACTTGGATAAATCTTACTTGGAAAAACAACAACATATTGCTTTTATGTATAACCTCTATGTTGACCCTGAATATCGAGGCCAAGGTCTAGCTACCAAAGTTTTTGAATTCTTACTCAAAGAAACTCAAGAAAAAACAAATGTAGAACGAATCTTTCTCTCATGTAATAGGAAAAACATCCCTGCTCAAAAACTATATAAAAAACTAGGATTTACCGAATATGGGGTCAAAGAAAAAAGCGTCAAATATAATGGGAAGTATGATGATGAGGTCGAGTTAGTAAAAGAAATTTAGGTTACAATAGAAATATGTTTAATTTTTTCAAAAAAACCCTTACTGAAGAACAGATGAAACAAATGGATAAAACCATCGAGAAATTCAAGAAAAATCCTCATCAATTCCGTTTTACAGTCATGTTCTTTATTTCTTCAATAATTTTTGGCTTATTATCGATTTTCCTCTTACAACAAAAATTTTCACTTCTCATGAAAGAAGGAAAACCAGAAATAAGAGAAATCGTAAAAGAAATATTCGTTACTCCTCCTCCTAAAACTTCTATCACCCCTTCACCAGAGGCCACCTCTGAAGCCGAAATAATAGAAGAAACTTCTTGGATTCTAGAAAAAAGTGAATCATGTAATGTTTTAATACCGATTTCTCCATACAAAGCTAGTTACGAAGATAATAATACTATTACACGAAGCTGGAGCTCTTACTCAATGACTGCTGGGAATGATTTTCCAACTCCCTTCTTAGATATTTTCAATTATGTAACAATTAATATTTTTAAAAGCAATGAAGATACAAGCGAAAATCCTAGAGGGATGATTTCTATCTATTGTAATAACAATGTAGACAAAATTAGTGATAATGACTTAAAAAATAAGATTATCTCTTCAGCCGAAGAGATTGGTCTTTCTATTACTGAAACTGAAGAAGTAGAAAAATGGGATAAAAAATCTACAAAACTTCTATTTTCTGGAGGAAAGTTTGAGGGGAAAATCTTTTATGCCTTCACAACAGATAAACATCTCTATCTAATTGGTTATGAAAATACTCACAACGACCAACCAGTAATTGATGATACATTGAGAAGTTTTAATAACCTTATCTTTCTTGATTAAAACTTTTCTCTTGACTAATCTCCTATTTTCTTATAGGATACTAAGTATATGTTAAATATTGCTGTTATTTCAGCTCATCACCATACCCTCCTCTGCTAAAGTGTGGGATGTGATTGTATTGACATAAATTACCCGCACTTAGCGGGTTTTTTGATGGCTTAAAATAAAAAGCTATCCTAGAACCTGAAAAAACAGAGGATAAAGAAAAACCTGTAAATAAAAATTAATACAATCAAAGTACAATAAGATTAACGATAATAAGAAAGAAAAAATATAAAATGAAAAAAAATAAACAACAAGGTGAATTGCAAAGCAAGAGAGGGTACCCTGGGGTATTACTACAACCACTCAAGGGATTCCGTGATTTTCTGCCTGCAGAAAAACAAGCACGTAACTTTGTGATGGATAAAATAACAGAGACTTTCGAGACTTTTGGTTTTCAACCACTCGAGACACCTACTCTAGAGTATGCTTCTCTTCTCCTGGGTAAATATGGTGATGAAGCAGATAAACTAGTCTATACATTCGAGGATCGAGGAAACAGAAAAATCGGCCTTAGATATGATCAGACAGTTCCTAGTGCCAGAATATTAGCCCAATACCAGGATAAATTACCAAAATACTTCCGTCGTTATCAAATCCAGAATGTATTCCGGGCAGATAAACCACAAAAAGGTCGCTATAGAGAATTTACTCAGTGTGACATTGATGTTTTTGGTAGCACTTCTCCCCTGGCAGATGCCGAGATCATGGCTTGTACTTACAAGGCTTTTCAGAATGTAGGGTTTAATAAAATAATCTTGAAATTTAATGACCGAGAAACCCTAATCAAAACCATAAAGCCTTTTGTTACAGAAACGGTGGATGTTTTTTCTATTATTCAAAGCATTGATAAATTAGACAAAATGAAACCCGAAGATGTAGTAGCAGAACTAGTCAAAAAAGGCCTTGAAAAGGCTGATGCAGAGAAAGCTTTGACATCTATAAAAAATGCTGAAAAATCAGCTAATTTGAAAGAAATTGAACAAAATATGTATGATTTAGGAGTTCCTAAGGAAGCTGTAGAGTTTTCTCCTATATTAGCTCGTGGTTTGGACTACTACACTGGAGTTATTTTTGAAGTCATAATCCCAGAATATGGAGTTGGTTCATGTGGTGGAGGTGGTCGTTATGACAAACTTATCAATGATCTAGGTGGTCCAAACATTCCTGCTGTAGGTATTGCTTTTGGTTTCGATAGAATGGTTCAGGCTGCTACAGAACTGGACATTATTCCTCAAGACCAAGGTGTGGAAATCTTGGTAGCAAATTTTGATGAGACAGTTCTACCTCAAACTCTTCAGGCAACAAAGAAACTACGAGAACAAGGAATCCGTACAGAACTCTATCCTGCCTTGGATAAACTAGGTAAACAGTTCAAGTATGCAAGTCAAAATAATATTCCTTATGTCTGTATAGTCGGTGAAGATGAAGCTAAAAACAATACTATTTCTATCAAAAACATGGCAACTGGAGAGCAAAAAACTCTTGCTTTGACAGAGATCATGAAGTATAGAGAGATTTAAGTATAAAAGATCTTCCTGTAGCAATAGCTATGGAAAGGTTTTTCTTTTTGGTAATTACCAGATACCATGATATAATCTCTTCTCGTCAAGATTGCGTCTAGTGACAATAATCAAGCGATAGTTTGAAGAAAATTCTTTAAGGAAAAAAATGAAAGCAAATATACATCCAAAATGGCACCATGATTCAGTGGTCACTTGTAGCTGTGGTAACACCTTTACTACTGGTTCTACAGTAAAAACTATTACTGTTGATATTTGTAGTGCTTGTCACCCATTCTTTACTGGCGAAATGAGATTTGTTGATAGACAAGGTCGTGTTGATCGCTTCATGGCAAAGATGAAATTAGCAGAAAAGAAAAAAGCCGACGCAAAGAAAAAAGGCAGTAAAGCTGCTCCTGTTCTAAGTGAAGATTCTCAATCCTATCAAGATATCCTTAGAGATAAAAAATCTTCCATCAAGAAAGCTAAAAAAGCTTCTATTGTAGAAGACACCAAAGTAGTCGTCAAAAAAGACGAAACTCCAGCTAGTTAGCTCATAAAAAACTTGGTTTGTTCCTCCCCTATTTTTACAGGGTATAATGAGGGATATTCTTTTTGTATGAAAAACCCTTACGCCCAACAAATTAGCCAACTAGAAGAGAAAATTGCAGAGAATAATACTCTGATCAATGATCCAGAACTTGGTGAACTAGCAAAGCTAGAAATCACTGACCTGGAATCTCAAAAGAAAATGCTAGAAGAGGCAGCAGAAGATCTCTCACAAAATTCCCAAGACTCAGCCAAAGAAACAGATACTAGTAAATCCAATGCTATCTTGGAGATTCGTGGTGGTGCTGGTGGAGATGAAGCAAAAATCTGGGCTAACGATCTGATGCGCATGTACATAAGGTTTATCGAATCTGTTGATATGAAAGCAGAATATATCGATGATCTTGTGATTAAAATTCGTGGAAAAGTAACTATCGGTGAAGAAAAAATTCATGCTTATGATTTCTTCAAATATGAATCTGGAGTTCATAGAGTTCAACGAGTTCCTAGTACAGAATCTCAAGGTAGAATCCATACTTCAACCGCTTCAGTAGCTGTTTTACCAGAAGTTAAAGAAAATGCTGTAATTATCCGTGATGAAGACTTAGATTGGCAGTTTATGCGAGCTGGTGGTGCTGGTGGACAATCAGTGAATAAAACCAGTAGTGCTGTGAGACTTACTCATAAACCAACTGGAATTGTTGTTAATTCTAGACAAGAAAGAAAACAAGTTCAAAATAGACAGATTGCTCTAGAACTACTTAGATCTCAGATGTGGGAAATTGAAGAAGAAAAGAAACAAGCAGAACTTGGTAATGCCAGAAAAGCCATTGGTCGCAATATGCGAGCCGAGAAAATCCGTACTTATAACTACCCTCAAAATAGAATCACTGATCATAGGATCACTGTTTCTTGGCATAGTTTAGAAGATACTTTGGATGGAAATATTTTGAAAATGCTCACTGATATTCGTGAGAATATGGAAAAAGAAGAAGATAGTGAGTAAAAAAGAAAAAAATCTACCAGAACCACAAATCTCTACAGGCACTGTCTTAAAAGTAATCAAAGAAAGACCAGAATTTGCCAGGTGGGCTGCTGAAAATCTAGACCACCCTATTTCAAAAGCCTTTGGGGAAGCTATTGTTGATGCTGTTATGGAAGAACCAGCAAAATTTGGCCTAGCTATATTAAATAGAAAAAAACGTAAATAACTACTTCTTCTTAATAACCCTATACCGCACCAACTGCGGTAACAAAAACCCAACCATTACTATTCCCAGTATCAAAGCAAACTCATTAGGTGAAGTCTTGTCTATTGCGTCCCCTATAAAATAGGATAAAAGAACAAATGGAAGTTCTGAGAGCAACGTCATTGTAGAAAGAGCTGTAGCTCTGTTTTTGGAATCGATAAACTCATTAATAATCAGTGATTTTGAGTTCAAAAATGTTGTAGAGCTGACAATTCTCAAAAAAATTAAAACCATTCCAAAAAATATTCCTACAAAGTAGGCTCCCAAAAATGAAGCTATAAGAACTAACGAAGCAAGAACAGCTAATTTACCTGCAGAAAGTTTCTTTCTAATCTGTGGATAAAAATGAGAAGAAAAAGCAGCTATCAAATAACCAGCCCCAAATAACATTCCTACCCCTTTACCCTCTAGGCCATACTCTATAGCTTGTGAAATACCCAATATTTTTGAAGCAATAAAATAACCAGCCGTAATTGTAATCATAATAAGTGAAATAGATCTTCTTTTCTGCGTTGAAAAAAGCTCATGAAATCCTTTCAAGGTTTGCTTTATGTAGCTCGAAAACGAAAAGACTTCTGAATCAATTTTGGGCTCTTCTATGAAAAATGTAATAATCAAAGTGATTGCCGTAAAAAAAGTAGTTACGATATATGGGAGAGTTGGGGATATATCAAAAAGAAACCCACCAACAACAGATGAAACAAATAAAGCTAGCCAACTAAGTACACCATTACGAGATACTACATCAGTAAATCTATCTTTTTGCCCTGATTCTTTTAATGTATCGTATTGCAAAGATTCCAAAGAACCTGACCAAAGTGCCTGAGAGATACCCTGAATAAATCTAGCAACAAGAAACACCCAAAAAGTCTTTCCCAGAATCATCATTACAAATGAAGTTATTCCAAAAAGTCTTGAGATAATCAAAGTTTTTTTTCTTCCAATGATATCTGAAATAGCTCCTGTTGGAATCTCAAAAATACTTCCAGCAATAGTAGAAGCTGCTCCAATAATAGCTACTTCTCTAAAATCCAAATACTGCAAAAAATAAAACATCCAGATGGCAATTGGAAAATACAGATACCACTGAAACAATAAAATCCAACTTATAAATATATTTTTGTGTAACTTCTTTGACTGTTTAGACATGAATACTTATTTAGTAAGATATAAAAAAACTAAGGTGGTTTTATTATTTATCTGAAATAGTTTTTGAGTTTTAAAGCTCCTCGATCCCCTTTAATAAAACTTCATCTTCCTCGGTTTCATAATCACCTTTGACCTCTACATCTACAGGAATTCCTTCATCATGAATCCACTCTCCTTCTGGCATCAACCAACGTCCGATGGTGATATGAACACCACCTCCATTGGACAATTCTCTTCTATCTTGAACAGTACCTTTACCAAAAGTCTGCTCTCCAACTAACTTAGCTCCAATATTATCTTTCAAAGCCCCAGCTACAATCTCAGAAGCAGAAGCACTTCCTTTATTCACTAGAACAACTACTGGCATTCCTACCAAGCGAGCCTTACCTCTAGCTCTAAAGTCTTGAGTCTGTACTTTTCCTTTTTGAGAAACAACTATTCCTTTTTTGAAAAACTCACTAGCAATCGTAATAGAAGTATTGAAAAATCCACCGGGATTATTTCTCATATCAAGAACTACCCCAGATAAAGAGCTTCTCTCTGCCAAGATCTCTGTAACAATATCATCCCATTCATCAGCCGTTCTCTCACCAAAACGAGAAAGTTTTATATGAGCTACTTTTTTACCAGCATGCTCTACAAACTCCATTTTCACTGACTTTACAATAATCTCATCTCTGATAATCTCTATCTCAAAACTCCCTTTTTCCTTGTCATCAGGACGAAATAGTGTCAAAAATACTGGCTCTCCTTTACCTCCTCGGATCTTGTTTACAGCTTTATCCAAAGACCAGCCAGTTGTATCTTCATCAAACTCTTTTTTATCATCTCTAACATGAATTATTAAATCACCAGCTTGAGCACCAGCTCTCTCTGCAGGACTATCATCTAGAGGAGCAATCACAGCCAAAGTGCCATCTATGTACCCCAGTTCTATTCCCACACCATAAAAACTACCGGCCAGATCTTCCCCACTACGGAGATTATCATCAGGTGGAAGATAAGCTGTGTATGGGTCACCCAATGAAGCCGTCATTCCAGCAATTGCACCATGAACCATCTTTCCTGCATCTAGTTTTTCAGGCTCCAAATAATCTTTTTCCAGGTATCCCCAAACTTCCCAGAAAGAATTGAAATCTACCTTATTATTCTCTGACTTTGGATCACCAACAAGACGATCTGATTGGTTGACTCTTTTTTGGGTAATAGAGTTGGAGATAAATGAAGATTTTTCTAGATTGAAAGGTAACTCTCCAGTTTGAGAATAACCAAAGCCAATAAAAGCTCCTACCCAAACTAATAAAACAGCTACTACGAAGTTAAGGATATTCTGCAAAGTAAAAACCTTGATTTTTTTTATGTTTTTAAAGCTTTTGTTTTGGAGAGAAGGGGTGATTGATTTCATAAGAATGATTTATTGTAACCGCAAAAACTAGTGATAACCAGGAGTGTTTTTGTTTAAAACAATAAAATTTTAAAAAATCAAAAAAGAAAATTTTTGAATTACTTCACCGTTACACTTTTTGCCAGATTTCTGGGCTTATCCGGATCATTCTTGAGCTCTAGAGCTAGATAATAAGAAAGAAGCTGAAAAGGAATTATTTTTGTAATAGGATCCAGTCCATTACTATCTGGAGCAAAAAGATGAACATCAAAGAACTCATGTGGTTCACTAGCGATACCAACAACCTTGGCCCCACGGGCCTTTACCTCTGCCAAAGCATTTAGGGTTTCTTGCTTTTCCTTGGTACTTCCTCCTACTATGCCAAAAACATAAGTGCCTTTTTCTACCAAGGCGATCACTCCATGTTTTAACTCACCAGCAGAAAACCCTTCAAAATGTTTATATGTAATTTCCTTTATCTTCAAAGCACCCTCCAGAGAGGTATACATATGCTGACTCTTACCCAAGACAAAAACATGCTCTTCTTTGACTAATTTTTGGGCCAATTTCTTGATAACTTTTTGATACTTTTTTTGCTGAAAATATTCTTGAAGTTGCGTAGAAAGTTCATGAACTTCCCTTTGAGCTTTTCTATAATTACCCATCATTGTTTGAACTAACACATATCCCCAAACAACTTGAGCTGTATAGGCTTTCGTAGAAGCAACGCAGATTTCTGGTCCAGATCTGGAAAAAAACTGATAATCAGACATACGAGTAAGAGTCGAGTTCATCATGTTCACGATACTAGCTAGAGGAACTTTTTTCTTTTTTAAGACCTTAACAACCTCTAATGTATCTGCTGTTTCCCCACTCTGGCTAACTGCTATCACTACATCTTTTTTTGTAATAATAGGAATATAACTTTCAGCATCATAAGCAATTAATTCATAAGCAGAGTAACCTGCTTCTCTCAAAAACCTAGCTATTTGACCAGCCGCAAAAGCTGCTGTCCCCGCCCCAATCGTGTATATTTTTTCGGCTTTTTTTAGTTCCTTGATAAGTGGTAAAAACTCTTCTTCGGAATAACTAACTGCTTCAGTAACAGTATGTTGTTGTTCATAGATTTCTTTAATCATAAAATGATCAAAACCATCTTTATCTATTTTTGAAACTTCCTGAGAAAGTTTTTGTGTTTTTATCTTGACTTCTTTCCCGGTTTTTGCAGAAAACATCTGTAAACTCAATCCCTTTATCTCTACCAACTGATCATCGTCAACATAAACTATTTCAGGAACCTTTCCCAGAAGAGGTAATGTGTCTGATGCCAAAAACACCTCTTTATCTGATTTACCAATTACCAGAGGTGATCCTTGCCGTATAGCCACTATTGATTCTGTTTTTCTATCCAAAGCTACAAAAGTATTTCTTCCAGAAAGTTGTAAAAAAGTAGCTCTAACAGCTTCTCGAAAGATTTTTTCTATAGATAATTTTGATTTTGAACTTGTAGAACTCAGAGGTGAACTTATTTTTGATTTTTTATCTAACTCCTGTTCCTTATTTAACTTTTCAAGCTCCCAGTGAACAAGATGAACAATAACCTCTGTGTCTGTTTGAGTAACAAACTTATATCCTTTTTTTTGTAAAACTTTCTTGAGCTCCAAAAAGTTTTCTACAATTCCATTCTGTACTACAACAAATCTTCCGTCTGATGAAACATGAGGATGAGCATTATTCTCTGTAACTCCCCCATGGGTTGCCCAACGAGTATGCCCAATACCAAAAGGTAAAGCTTTTTGGGGATTTTTATTCAAACGAGAAATCGGCCCTGTTTTTCTCTCTAGAAATATTCCTTGATCTGTAGCTACAGCTACTCCCCAGGAATCATAACCTCTATACTCCATTTTCTTGAGTCCTTCAACCAACTCTCTGGCAGAATTATTTGTTCCATTTTTTCCACTATAAGCAATGATTCCACACATAGACTTCAGTATAACTCATACTAAAACAAAACCCCACACTCTTCAGTATGGGGCTTAAGTTTCTGTTTTTTTTCTATCAAAAATCTTTTTAACTAAGATCTTTTAAAGATTAAATAATCTAAAATTAGATTGTTTGAGTAAATGGTAATAAAGCCAAGTGTCTAGCTTGCTTGATTGATTTCTCCAAACGTCTTTGTTGCTTCTGGGTTAAGCCAGTTTTTGCACGAGGAATGATAGTTCCTTGTTCTGTAACAAATCTTTTTAGTTCATCTGGTCTAGTGTACGAAAAATCCGTAACCCTAGGTTTTTTTTTGATAAATGCCATATATTTTCCTTTTTATTCTAAAATGGGATGTCATCAGAGACATCTTCTGTTTCTTCTACTTGATCTTTTTTGGCTTCTTTAGCTTTTGAAGCTTTTGGAGATTTGGTTCCTTGTTCTTCAGGAAATTCTTCACCTTGAGCAGCTCTTGGAGCTCCACCACCTCTAGAATTACCAAGCAACATCATGTTGTCGATAATAATTTCAGTGATACGGCGATCTTCACCGTTTTCTGTTTTCCAATCACGAGTTTGAATTCTTCCTTCTACATAGGTCTTATCGCCTTTGTGAAGTAATTGTCCACAAATCTCAGCTAATTTTGACCAAGCTACAATATTGTGAAAATCTACTCGTTCTTGTTTTTCACCACCATCAGCAGCAGTCCATGATCTATTGGTAGCAATACCAAAAGAACAAACAGCTGTTCCCTTTGGGGTAAAACGTAAATTAGGATCTCTAGTGAGATTTCCAATTAACATAACTTTATTTAATGATCGTACCGACATATTTTTTCCTTTCGTTTTTTTGTGTCAGGTGTTCTTACTAATCTTTACTATAAACATAGAAAATGACACAAAAATAACTATTCTTATCCTAACATTATTCTTCTTTTGAAACTTCTTTAGTCTCTGATTTTTTCTTCTCGACTATCAAAAGATGACGAATAACTTCGTTATTCAAATAAACATCTTTCTCAAATTCTGGAGCTTTTTCAGAAATTAGACTAATTCTTAGATGAACATAAGATGCGTCATCATAAGTTTTACCTACTTTACGTATTGTGTAGGCAAGGGGTTTCTTTCCCCATACTTCTTCGGAGAGAACTTCTCCTTTATGTTTCTTGACTAAAGCCACGATTTCTTCTTGAACCTTTTTGAGTTCACTGTCGGTAAAACCTCCAGAGACCAAATAGGTCAATTCGTAGACATTAGTCTTGATTTCGGACACCAGCTTCATAGTGTTTCCTTTCGCTGTTAGCCCTCTGAATAAAATCTAGAGGGAATCAAGTTTGTACTAGACGGGTATTATAGCAGATTTTTAGGAAAAATTAGATTCTAAAAGGCTTCTACTTCCCTACCATAAACTCTACCACATCACCCTCTTGCATCACATAATCTCTACCTTCTTGTCTTATCTTCCCAACTTCCTTTACACCAGCCCAACCTTTATGCTCAACAAAATCTTCATAACTTACTACTTTTGCAGTAATAAAATGCTTCTCAAAATCTGTGTGAATCACTCCAGCAGCTTGTGGAGCTGTCATATCCTGATGAATTGTCCAAGCTCTAATCTCCTTTTCTCCAGCAGTCAGAAAACTCTGTAAATGCAAAGTTTCATAAGCTACTTTTGCTAGTCTTTCTAAACCACTTTCCTGAAGACCAAGTTCCTCTAGATATAAAAGCTGATCTTCTGTCGATAAAACAGCTATTTCACTTTCTATCTTGGCACTAACAACTACTATCTGTTTTTCTTCTGTGTGCAGTTTTTCTGCCCAGTCTTTTGTTTTTTTGATTTCTTCTTTCAAAGTATCTTCATCAGAATTAATCACAAAAATTTCTGGCTTTGCTGTGAGTAAATTAAGCTCTTTGGCATATTTTTCTGCAGATTCTCTATCACCATAGCTATCGATATCTGTAATAACCATTTTTCCATCATTGAGAGTCTGTAGAAACTTTTGAACATAATCCCATCTTATAAAAAGTTCTTTATCTACTCCACCTTTTGGCTGCCTTTGTTTCTCTAGAGTAGCTAGATCTGCTAACTGAAGCTCTGTACGAATTGTAGTCAGATCTTCTTCTGGAGATACAGCTCCTTCTCTAATAACATTTTCATCACTAAAAGATCGTAAAACATGACAAATAGCATCTGTTTCTCTGATATGTGAAAGAAACTTGTTCCCAAGACCTTCACCCTGAGAAGCTCCACTTACAAGTCCTGCAATATCTGTAAACTCCACGACAGCAGGTCTAATCACCGCTGCCTTGGCTATTTCTGATAAAACAGGTAGACGTTTATCTGGAACTTCTGCAATTCCAGTATTGGGTTCTATAGTGGCAAATGGATAATTAGCCGCCAGCGCAATTTGTTTTTTAAGTAAAGCGTTAAAAAGGGTTGATTTTCCGACGTTGGGTAAACCAACGATTCCGATAGATAAAGACATGAGGTGTATTGTACTAGATAAAAAAATAAAAAGTTATTAATTTAGGTTTATTCTGGAGTTTCTTCAGCAAGTGTGAAGTACTTAACCGTAACATTTTCACAGGTATTGTGAATAATTGGTTCTTCTGGATCATCATCATAGACATCTATCTGACAATCTTTACTTTTTGCAATATATATATCCTTGCAACCAACTATTTTAAAAGTACAACCAGTAGACTCAGATATAGTTACATGCCCAGCCTTAACTTCTTTTGTCTCTCCATTCAAACCAGTCCATTCAACACTCCTTACAGATATCTCTTTTGAGCTACCAGGCGCACCAATTTCTACTCCATCTATAGTAGTTTTATTACCATCTTTACCACCACCTTGGGTAATAGTACCAACATTACCAACATTTATAGTGTTTCTAGAACCCCAATTGTCAACCATATAAAAATATATTATCAGAAAAATACTTATAACTACACGACTAAAAACTTAATATGAAATTATTTAGAACATCTAAATGAAAACCCACCTAAACCTCCGTCTGCAACTTCCAAAACTTACTATACAACCCATCTTTCCTCAACAACTCTTTATGAGTACCGATCTCTGCAATCTGCCCATCATCCATCACAATAATCTTATCAGCTCTAGTTATAGAAGATAATCTATGAGCAATAATCAAGGTTGTCTTGTTCTTTGAAGCCTTCCAGAAAGCATCCTGAATCAATTTTTCTGAAGCACTGTCTAACTGACTAGTAGCTTCATCAAAGATAATAATATCTGGATTTGAAAGAATCATTCTAGCAATGGCTAGTCTTTGTTTCTGACCACCAGATAAACGAACACCACGCTCTCCGACTTTAGTATCATATCCTTCAGCAAGATCATCTATAAACTCATGAAGGTTTGCCATTTTGGCCGCAGAGACCACTTCCTTCAGTTCTGAAGTTCCAGCTCCATAGCCAATATTATAAGCAATAGAATCATTGAATAAAATTGGTTCTTGAGGAACAACACCCATAAATGATCGTAAATTTACCTTTGTTAAATCAGCAATATTAGTTCCATCAATAGTAATTTTTCCAGAATCTGGATCAAAAAACCTCATTAATAACTTAGTAATAGTAGTCTTTCCAGCTCCAGAAGCTCCTACAAAAGCCACAGACTGACCTTCACGTATTCTCAGATTCATATTCTTTAGGGCATCTTGTCTACCTTCTGGATAAGAAAAACAAACATCATCAAAAACCACTTCACCTTTTATAGATTCTTTTATAACTGGATTCTCTTTATCCTTGACCAAAGTCTCGAAATTAAAGACATCAAAGTACTTCTCTAAATCAACATTATGCTTTGCAATGTTTCTCAATTCAAAAATAAGTTCAAAAAATCTAGGATAGAAAGAACTTACAAAGCCAATGATCATTACGTATTCGGCAGCAGATAAATTGAAATCCGTCACTTGTCTCAGACCAGCGAATAAAACCAGAAACAAACTCAGCTCTCCAAGAGTTCCCACTACAATATCTATCTTTCTAAAAGAATTGGCATACCCCCACAATCTATTCATCCAGGGTACAAATTTTGTTCCAAGTTTCTCATACTCTTGATCTTCTTTGGCAAATAACTTTACAGTCTCGAAATTAATCATGTTATCGACAATAACATTAGAAATTTTATCCTCTTCTTCATTGAACTTTTTTCTAGCAAAAATATTCTTTTTGATCATAAAATATGCAAAAATCATGTTTATAAACATAGAAACAAACATCAACAAAGCAATCTCTATTTTAATTTGAAAGAAAAAGAACATAACCACTACAAAATTGAGCACTATTCTTACAAGTTTAATGTTCACTGCATGAAACAAACTAAAAAATGCCCCATCTCCTCTTTTCATTGAAGAAATCATCGAACCAGTACTTCTAGTAAGACTAAAAGCAAAATCTAAATCTTGAATCTTCTTGAAAACAGCCATTCGTGCATCACGAGCAGAAGGCAATAAAACAGAATCACCAAGGATATAAGTCAAAATATCAAAAACTAATTCTAGCAATCTTACCCCAGAGTATAAAAATAAAATATTCAATAGAACCTGAAAATTATTCTCTGGAAGTTTCTCTATAAAAAGCTTATAAAAATATGGATGAATACTTTCTGTAATACTAAGACCCACTAGAAAGATAGCGAACAAAATAAATTGCCACTTATACCTAAACAAAAACTGGTAGTATTTTTTATATACTTTTAACATTTTCTTTCTGTATTTATATGCAAAAAAACAACACAATAAATTTTATAAAATTTATGTTGAAGTTCTTTTATAAGAATATCACAGGAGATTCTAGAGGTTTATTATACCTTATATCCTATAAATATTAAGTAGAAAAATATGAATACAGCAATCTTAAATGATGATCTAGCTATATAAAAAATCTTTTAATTGAAGTTAGTGATAACTTACCAAAAACTGATATACTTTATTAATTAAAGTAGTTAAAAAAACAACAAAAGGAAATACATGTCTGGATTCCACTCACCTATCGAAAAAGATACTATAGAAAACGAAAATTTCCGCAAAGTTCTTTTTACTGGAAAAAACATGCAACTAGTATTGATGACTCTTCAACCAAATGAAGATATTGGTATGGAAATTCATGAAGGTCATGACCAATTCTTTCGCTTTGAAGGTGGATTTGGAAAAGTAGTCATTGATGGTCATGAATATGATGTTAAAGATGGCGATGCTGTGATAGTTCCATCTGGTGCAGAACACAATGTTATCAATACTTCTTCAGAGGAAATGTTGAAACTTTATACTATCTATGCTCCACCAGAGCATGCTGATGGCACTGTTCATGAAACTAAAGAAGAAGCATTAGCTGCAGAGCATCATTAATAGATTAACTGAAGAAATTTAGTTAAAGCCCCACCTTTATAGTGGGGCTTTTTTATAACAGGACTTTATAAAAAATAATTAATTTTTCAGGTACAATGTGCCTCGTGGCAACAAAACTAAAAACCACCAAACAAAAACAGCCTTCCATTCTAATCTTGGGAGCTGGTCCTACTGGTCTTGGAGCTGCTTATCGCCTACAAGAGTTGGGACATAAAAACTTTCTAATTTTAGAAAAAAATAAATTTGTAGGAGGATTAGCTACTTCATTTACTGATAAGAATGGCTTTACTTGGGATATAGGTGGGCATGTTATTCACTCTCATTATAAATATTTTGATCAGGTTTTTAATAAACACATACTTCTCCACTCCTATACTCTACAAAGAGAAGCTTGGGTTTGGCTTTACAAAAAATTCATTCCCTATCCATTTCAATACAATCTCCATTATTTACCACAAAAAATACAAAATGAATGCATAGAGGGCCTTAAAAACCTAAAAAAAAACATAGCTAAATTAAAATCAAAAGAAAGAAAATCAAAAAGCTTTTTAGATTGGATTTTAGAAAACTTTGGTAAAGGAATTGCCAATCATTTTCTTATACCGCAAAACATAAAAACCTGGGGATACCCTCTAGAGAACCTTAACTACAGCTGGATTGGAGATAGAGTTGCCCAGATAAACCTCAAAAGAACTCTTAAAAATATTGCAGAAAAGAAAGATGATATAGCCTGGGGTCCTAACAATCTCTTCCACTTCCCTAAAAAAAGAGGAACTCGTTTTATTTGGGAAAAAATCGCTAAAACTATTCCAAAAGAAAAAATACAAATCAATAATAAAGTTGAAAAAATAAATAGAGAAAAAAAATATGTACAAACAGCTAATGGTCAAAAATATTTTTATGATTCTCTTATAACTTCTATCCCACTTACCAAGTTGCTAAAAAAATCTAAACATCCATTAACAAAAAAAGCTCAAAAAAACCTTGTCTCTTCCCAAGTAACAATAGTTGGTTTAGGAGTCAAAGGAAAAACTCTTAAGAAACTAAAAACAAAATGTTGGATGTACTTTCCAGAAAAAAATATTCCTTTTTTTAGAGCAACTGTTTTCTCTAACTATTCCAAAAATAATGTCCCTGATCACAAAAATCAATGGTCACTGATGCTAGAAATTTCTCAAACAAAAAATACTAACTTTAATAATATAGGCAAACTTATTGACCAAGTCATTGATGGAGCTATTCAAACAAAACTCATAAAAAATAAAAATGAAGTCATTAGCACTTGGAAACATACCGAAAAACTAGCTTACCCAACTCCTACTATATCTAGAGACTTAGTAATCGATAATATTCTAAAAACTTTACAAAAAGAACAAATTTACTCCAGAGGAAGATTTGGAGCCTGGAAATATGAAGTTGGGAATATGGATCATTCTTTTATGCAAGGTGTGGAAGCTGTTGATAATATTTTGAATGATAAAAAAGAAGTCACTATCTGGAAACCCAACCAAGTTAACGGTTAGAAGATTTTTTTTCGTTGCTTATATTTCCTAGTAATCTTCAAAAGAGATTTAAACCTCTGAATCATGTCAGGAACCATCTTAAAAAAATCTTTATATCTTCTAGAAGAAGCATAGACAGTCATTCTCTTTTCATACCTGATATTATCTCCATTAGACATCCGACCTGCCAAATCAACATCATCTAAGCCATGAATACTAACTATAGTTGCATCAAACCCTCCTATTTTCTTATAAACAGAAGTACGAAAAGCAGCATTTGCTGTAGTGAATGGATGAAATCCTGTAAATAGCTTCATCCATGAATAGAAAAAAGCATAATACCCCCACTCACTTACTTTTCTTCCAAAAAAAGAACCATCAAAAAAAATAACTTTTCCAGCTAATGCATCAATCTTTTTCTCTTTAGCAAAGACTTCTTCAATGACCTTTACCCATTGATCTGATGGCCTACAATCAGTATCCATAGAAGCAATAATTGGTTGATTAGCTTTAGAACAACCAGCATTTCTAGCATTAGAGATTCCTTTTTTCTTTTCTGTAATAATTTTGAAATCAACCCCATAGATTAAAAATTTTTTGATAAAAGACTCAGCAATTTCCAATGTCTTATCCTGTGAATTATGATTCACAAAAATAATCTGAGCTGGTTTTTTTTCCTGAATAAGAAGAGAGTCTAGAGCTCCTCCAATATTTTTTTCCTCATTGAGGGCTGGGAAAACAACGGTGACTTTGGCAAGAGGGTTTTTCATAGCTATGCACCCATATCATATAAAGCTTCTTGGTAATCTGCCTCTGTAGGAATAATTTCGTCTACTCCTACCTTTACTTCTCCATCTTCTGACTCTCTAACTCTTAGAGCAAATCCACTCAAGACTGATTTCTTTTTATTACCATCTTTAACTTTTTTATTTGTACCTACTACTAGATGATCAATATTATCTCCATGAGTATTCTCCTCTTTATTATGTTGCTGAATATGTCCATGACCACTAGCAGTAGCAATAACATTTATTTTTGTAAAATCACCACCCATAGCTTGTTTTAGATATTTATATTCATGACCAACTACAACCATTTTCTTTCCAGATTCCAAGGCTTCATTAATGATTTTTTTCTGAACTAACATCTCAGCTCTAATATCAGCTAAAGCTTTCTTTTCTAATAAATATTCTTTTTCTAAATCAATAATCTCTTGAGTTCTGCCCTGTCCACTAGCTCTCTTACCTGCTCTGATAATTTTGTCATGTAGGGCAATCTTTCTTCTTTCTAGATGTTGATGCCAAAATGTGTCATAAAAGTTTGTGTTAAGAGATAAAAGAACTGTATTTTTACCAATATCCTGAGAATAAACCTGACTACCAAGTAACTTTCTATGAAAAGCAGCTTGCTCTAAACCATGATTATTCTGATCATCATCATGATTACCTGAAGAGTACATCATTGTTGTATCTACACCAGAAATATCAGCAATTTCTTGATACATATCATCTAACTGACCTACTGCATAAGCAAGGTCACCCATCTTTTGCTCTGTATCTCCAATATCACCTATATTTGCGATAATAATCTTTGATTTATCTGTAAAAAATAATTCTTTTTCTGAATCTTCTTTTTCTGAATTCTCTTTTTTTGGAAATCCGGCTTCTTCTAAATCTACTCTTCTTCTTGCATAACGTTGAAAAGACTTTCTTATAGCCATAAATGCATTAAAAGTAGCTATAGCATCAGCATCTCTAACTTCTTTTGCAACTTCTTCTGGAGTAAGATATTGGTATTCTGGTTTTACCAAACCTAGAAAAAGTTCTCTTATTTTTTTAAAAAATTTATAAGGATTATTCAATTCATAAATAGATTCCTTCATGTCACTGCCTGGGATATGAGCATCACCATAAAGCATTAAAGTAAGATCAGTAACATTATCACCTAGCGGATTTTCTGCTTTATTTATTAACTTTCCTTCTTCTCTATTCTTCTTACTCTTTTCAATTATTTCTTCAACAATAGGTAAATCTTCTTCTTTTAGAAAAATAGTTTCTTCATCATCCCCTCCCAAATTTTCAGTTTGCTCTGTTATTCCTTTAGAAAAAAATCCCTCACTTGGCTTATTTTTTTGCCAATGATCAACCATCCAAGATATACCCCTGCTACTAAGAGTTGCCTCTCCTGCTGGGATAGGCTCAGGTTTTAGTATTTCTGTTTTTGGTCTAATAATAGTAGGTCTAGTTTCTAACACATCATTTATTGTAGCAGGGTATAATTCACTTCATGAAGCGCAAAAAACGACCTAGTTCAATTAAAATTTTAGGTAAAAAATATCCACTCCCCATCTATCTACCTGATGCAACTTTAGGAGTAGTCCGTGGTCTTTCCAGTCAACAAGTTATGGAAACAGGCATAAAGGGTGTAGTTATTAATACCTATCACCTCATGACAAAGCCAGGAACAGAAATTCTTGATTCTGTGGGAGGCATCAAAAAATTCATGAACTGGCCAGGACTTACAGCTTCAGACTCTGGTGGCTTTCAATTATTTTCTTTGATTCATAAGAATCCTAGAATGGGTAAAATCACAGATGATGGCGTTATTCTTTATACTGGTAAAAAACAGCAAAGAAAAACCCTTTTTACTCCAGAAGAATCTATCAGAGTACAGTTCTCTATTCAGAGTGATATTAAAATCTGTCTCGATGATTTTTCTCCTGTCAAAGCTACTCCAAAAAGACTGGATGAAAGTATCAAAAGAACTATCTCCTGGGCAAAACGCTGTAAAATAGAGTTTGAGAAACAATGTAAAATACATGGCTTTACTGATGAAAACAGACCACTGCTATTCTCTGTTATCCAGGGACATGATAATCATGAACTGAGAAAAAAATGTGCTAAAGATCTAGTAGAAATAGGTTTTGATGGTTATGGACTTGGTGGTTGGCCATTCAAAGATAATGGTGATTTTGATTATGAAATGTGCCAAGTCACTGCAGATGTAATACCAGAAGATAAATTCAGATTTGCTTTGGGTATTGGTTCTCCAGAAAACATCGTAAGACTTTTCCAAATGGGTTATGATATTTTTGACTGTGTCCTTCCTACTCGTGATGCTAGACACAAACGCCTTTATATTTTTGATAAAGATCCAGACACTATAGATTTTGAAAAAGATGAAAAGTGGTACAAATATTTATATATAGGAAGAGGTTCTCTTTCTACAGAAAATAAACCGATCAGTGAGTTCTGTGACTGTGGGACATGTAAAAATCACTCTAGAGCATATGTTCACCATTTATTTAAAGTAAAAGACAACTTGGCTTTCCAGCTGGCAACTGCTCATAACCTCAGGTTTTATGCAAAAGTGATGGAGTTGTTACAAAAAAACGCCCAAACCCCTAAAGGGGTTATCTCATAAAAAAGTGACAAAATAATTAAAAAATTTAGAAATTACCTTTTTTTTCTAGCAGCTTTTTAACTTCAAGAAGCTCTCGCTCTATAGAGTTTATCTTTAACTGTAAATCAATATTATCTTGATCTGATTCATCCAGAAAATAACTCACTGGACGATGTGTCATCTGACTATACTCCTGTAATGTCTCGATACTAGGAGCTGCTCTACCCACTTCGTAAGAACTAACGGCTTTATCTGATAACTCTAGAATTTCACCCATTTTCTTCTGTGAATATCCAAGATCTTCACGAGCTTGTTTGAGTCTTTTTGCTAAAAAAGTTATTTTTGTGTTTGACATACCTATTCTCTTTTGATTAGACTTCTATCTACTTAACTTAGAGTCAACCTATGCATCCCAAAAAATCTGCACTTATTATAGAACCAAATCATAACCTCAAAGAGCCTTATGAAACGGTTGCTGATTTTTTTAATATTACTAAAGTTAATAGTCTTGCTGAAGCTCGTCAATCTTTGACAAAACTACAACCTGACATCTTTTTTATGAGTAGTAGTTTCAGTCCTCATCTCCAGTTGGAGATTCTAGAAACATTCAAAAATGCTTGTTCTACTCAGATCATTCCATTAGTTTTTGTTGTAGATCTTTCTCAATCTCTCAACCAAATCACCGGAACTTCTTGGGGAGATACCTTAACTATTCTCCACTCTAGACAAAAACAGGCCACAATAAAAACTCTTTTGAAGCCTTTTATATAGTTTTCTATTATTTCCTACTGTAAATATTCTACTATAGAACAGTAACCTTTTTGTCATCTTCTCTCATTATTGTAGAGTCATGACTTTACCTGTAAAGAGACAAAACTTGATGAAGATAATTCATAATAAACCAAAAATTAGAGAAAAACTACAAAAGATGGGTGTTGAAAATCTAACTAACGAAGAGTTACTTATAATTTTACTCGGTTCTGGAACACCTTCTATGCCAGTGAAAAAACTAGCAAGAAAGATTTTACATCAATTTCCTCTCAATAAAATTCATCTGCAATCTATCGAAAAACTTACAAATATATCAGGCATTGGTTTTGCTCATGCTACTAAAATTCTAGCTAGCATAGAGCTTGGTAAAAGAAATAGCTCCCCTTCTCTAGAGAAAATTATGTCACCAACCTCGGTAATTCCTCATCTACATAAAATTAGACACAAAACAAAAGAACATACCATGTGTCTCTACCTAAATGCTCGTTCTGAATTGATTCATACAGAGATCATTGCACTAGGAGGACTCAACTACACTTTACTAGAACCAAAAGATGTTCTTGAACCTACTCTGACTCTTCCAGCGACTGCTTTTATTCTTTCGCATAATCATCCTTCTGGAAATACTAAACCTAGTTTGGCAGATAAAAAGTCTACGGAACAACTTCTTAAAGCTAGTCAGTTACTTGGTGTTAAATTTCTAGACCATATTATTATTACAAAACAAGCCTACTTCTCTTTTAAAGAAGCAGGACTGTTAAAAAATTAAAACTAAACCTTATTTTTTCATCTTTGAGAAAGATTCAAAAGCCCTAAGTATCTCTACAGGTAGAGCAAAAATAACAGTATTAGATTGATCAGAAGAAAGATCATTAATAGAATTAAGCGTTCTTAGATGTAAAGCACCAGGAGTACTTCCCATCATTTTTGCAGCCTCTTGTAGATTCTTTGCAGCAGCTACTTCTCCTTCAGAATTAATAATTGCAGCACGTTTTTCTCGTTCTGCTTCTGCTTGCTTCGCCATAGTTCTAATCATGTTTTCTGGTAACTCAATATCTTTGAGCTCTACAGCTTCGACATCAATACCCCATTTATCAGTTACAGGATCAATAGATTCCAAAATATCTTTAGCAATCTTTTCTCTTTGTGAAAGTAACTCATCTAAAGTTGCCTCACCAGCAATTCTTCTCATAGTTGTTTGAGCTAATTGAGAAACTGCCCAAAAAACATTTTCTACTTCATTAACTGCTTTATTAGGATCAGAAATTTTGTAATAAATAACAGCATTCATTTTGCATGAAATATTATCTTTAGTAATAGTTTCCTGCTTTGGTACATCTGTAGCCTTAACACGAATATCTACTTTTCTGAAACTTTGAAAAATAGGAAGAACAAATCTCCATCCAGGATTAACAACCCCAGAAAATCTACCCATCGTATAAATAACACCTCGTTGATATTGATTAATCTGTTTCAAAGAAACTAGTATTAACACAACAATCCATGGAATAAAATACATTTTTTCCTTTCTATATCACTTTTTATAGATATAGTTATTTTTTAATTAATTCTTGTCCAATTACAGCATGATCTATTATCTCATATCCCAAATCATTTATACGACTTCTAAGATCATCAGCTAGCTGCCAATCTTTATTGTCTCTGGCAACCTGCCTTTGATCAACCAAGTCTTCTACCGATTCTGGAATAATTTCTTGTTGTTTTAACTCTATTCTGGCTAGACCAAGTCCCAAAACCTCATCAAAATTAAGTAATAAACTATATTTTTGATCAGCTCTTAAATCACTACCCAACATCTCCCACATAACAGCTATTGCTTCTGGTGTGCTGAGATCATTTTCCATAGCATCAAAAAAACGTTTCTTTAGAGAAACTACTTTTTCTGATTCTATACCTTCACTTTCTTCCACTGTTTGCCTAATACTTTTTTCAATTTCTAAATTTGAAATAGCTTCTTTTTCTTTTAGTAAAAACTGAACTTTATCCATCAGTTTTTCCCAAGCTACTTGTGATCCTTCCATATTATCCCAAGTGAAATTCATTTCTGAACGATAATGTGCTGTTAGTAATAACAAACGAAAAGCCATTGGATCATATTCTTTCTTTGCCAAATCTTCCAAAGTAAAGAAGTTATTGAGTGATTTACTCATCTTTTTTCCTTCAATAAACAAAAAATTATGATGAACCCAATATTTTACAAAAGGACTTTTACCAGTAGCTGCTTCACTTTGAGCAATCTCATTAGTGTGATGAACCGGGATATGATCAATACCACCAGTATGAAGATCTATCTGCTCACCAAGGTGCTCCATACTAATAGCAGAACATTCAATATGCCATCCAGGAAAACTACGAGGATGCCATGGACTTTCCCAAGCCATAGCTCTATTCTCGCCAGCTCGTTCAAACTTCCATAAAGCAAAATCAGTAGGGTTTCTTTTTCCAGCTACAACATCTACCCTTGCTCCATCCTTCATACCCTCTTTATTTAGTTTTGCTAGTTCTCCGTATCTTGGAAACTTACTTGTATCAAAATAAACACCATCTTCTGGAATTACATAAGTGAAACCTTTTTCTTCAAGTTTTTTTACTAGATCTAATTGATTCTGAATATGTTCTGTTACTTTACTAGTAATATTAGGACGTACATTGCCAATAGTGTCCATACTTTGATGAAAATAATCTTCAAATTTTTGAGCTATATCCCAAACAGAAGATCCGTATTTTTTGGCCCCTTTTTCTAGTTTGTCTTCACCAGTATCAGAGTCTGATGCTAGATGACCTACATCTGTAATATTTCGAACAAACTTAACATCATAGCCAGCATGTCTGAGAGTTCTCACCAAAACATCATCCATAGTGTATTTTCTAACATGACCAATATGAGTAAAATCATAGACAGTTGGTCCACATGCATAAAGCTTTACCAAGTTTGGATCCTGAGGAATAAACTCCTCTATTTTTCTAGAAAGTGTGTTGTATAACTTCATAAACTATCCAATATCATATCGCAATATATTGCTGAAAAAGAACTAGTTTGCTCCCTGAACTTTACCGATAGTCTGACGATTCTGTTGTAATTGAGTACTAGCTTTCTGACTTTTAGATCCACCCTGACCTTTAGCTCCTTTTTTAGGACTGGATGGTGGAGCAATATTCGCTGACTGTTCTCTAGCTTTTTGTTGTTCTTTTGCCTGTCTTTCTTCCTCTGCTGCTTTATCCTTTTGCTGTTTTTCTTGAACTTTTTTTTGAACAATCTGTTTTTGCTCATCATCCAATTTATTAAAATTCTTTAGGATAGTCTCTTTTGTTTGTTTTTCTTCTGGAGTATCTTCATTACTAATTCCCAAAACTTTATGTAGAAATTTATTAAAATCAAAAAAACCTTTAACTTCATTTGCTACATCTTTTACAGCAAGCTTTGCTTCTTGTTTGAAAGTACCGACTTCTCTAGGTTGAGTTTGTTCTTGAGCAGGTGCTTCCTGAGAAGACCCTGCCTGTTGAAGAGCAGATCCCCCAGTAGAAGTTTGGGCAGAATTGCTCGTTTGCTGAGTAAGTTGATTTTGTTGTGCAGAAGCAGCCATAGATTGCTGCTCCATATGCTCTTCATTAAAATTACCAAATCCAGACCGAAATCCACCCCCCTGTCTAGAGGCTACTCCTGGCTTGGCTCCTGGCTTTGGTCCTGGCATTTTTTATTTCTTATCAATTACTTAAAATTATTTATAAATAAAATTTTATTTTCTAGATTTTTTTATGTCCTAGCTGAATAATCTCATACTCTTCTTGATGATCTGAAAGTTTTTGATCACTAGTTTCAGATTTCTCTTTTTGAGCTAATCTAGCTTTTTCTTGAGGTGTCTCTGCTATAGATTTCAGGTCTGAAATTTGAGCTAGAAGATCTTCAGCATCTTCTATTTTTTGCTCATCCTGCATATTCTGTATTTCTTGATCCTGTTTTTCTTTAGCTGCTTGTTCATCAGCTACTTTTTTTTCTTCTGCAACTTTTGCAGCATCGGCAGCTCCTGCTGCATCAGCACCACCTTTCGAATCTTTTAGGAGTTCTTCCAAAGCTGCTAATGGGTCTTGTTGTGCATCTGACATATAACAACCAGAATACTAGAGCTACCAGCTCTAAACAAGGATATCTTTGAATAACCTTAATAAAAATTATTTCTTGGCTTTATTCTTCCATTTCTTTGACTAAATTTCTTTGTCTTTTTCTAAGCTTGGTAAGATCTTTTTCTTTTTTCTTTCTGACTTGTCTGATAACATCTTGAGAAACATCAGCTACAGCTTGATAAAGATCATGAGCCCTGCTTTTTACAGAAACTTTCTTTTTACCATCAATATCAACATCTACTATCACGGAGGCTCTACTTGGATCACTGTCTTTTCTAGAAATATTCTCCAAAAATACTCTAACCTGACGAATAGGAACTCCCAACTTCTCTATTTTCTTTATTTGATTTTTTATAAAAGAACGTAGGGCTTGTGTAGTTTCCCCATTTTTATCGTGAACAAGGATGTTCATCCCATTCCTTTCTTTATGCCCCAATTAGCCGGATATTGGGAACAAAAAAACCGACTCATTCTCATTCGAGAAAAATCGGTTGTATTTCACTGTCCGGCATTTAACCATGTGTATTCAGTATATCACAATTCCAAGATCTAAAACTCTATTCCCCAACTTCCCTACGACCTTCCAATGCCCGTGCAAGAGTTACTCCATCTGCATATTCAATGTCAGCTCCAATCGGTAAACCATGCCCTATTCTAGTGATTTTTATTGAACCTAAATCGCCATTACTTCTTTTTATTAGTTCAGTTATATAAAGAGCTGTAGCCTCACCTTCCATAGTGGGGTTAGTTGCTAGAATAAGCTCTTCTACTCCCTCCAAACGTTGTAAAACATCTCTTAAATAAAGTTGATCTGGTCCAACATTATTCAATGGAGAAATAGAACCATGTAAGACATGATACTGTCCATCAAAAATATCTGATCTTTCCAAAGCCAATAAATCTAGTGGCTGCTCGACAATACACATTGTGGTTTTATCTCTTGTCTCATCAGTACAAACAGGACAAGGAGTAACTTCAGCAACATTATGACAAGTCTCACACATTACGGTATCTTTTTTTAATGAAGTTAGTTTCTCTGCAAAATCTATTAACTCATGATCAGGATTATGCAAAAGATAGAAAACAAGTCTCTGAGCTGACTTTGGACCAATACCTGGGAGTCGTTCAAACTTATTAATCAAACGAGTAACTGCTTTTGGAAGTTTTTGCATATTTTATAAAAAGGCTATTCTGCCTTAATTTTTTCTGAAACTGCCTGCCAAATCATATCAGCTACTTCTTCTACTGATTTTTCAGCATCAATGATTCTCCAACGCTTCTGTTTTTTTTCATTAGCTAAATCAAGATAAGCATCTCTAACTTTTTTATGAAAACTCTTGGCTTCCATATCAAGTCTATCCATTTTTCCAGAGTCTATTCTTCTATCTAATCCTGTTTTTACAGAAACATCTAACAATAAAGTTAGATCAGGAACTATTTTTTTTGTAGAGATATCATTTAATTCTTCTATAAGTTCTTTTCCAAAACCACGAACCATACCTTGATAGACAACACTACTATCACGAGTCCTATCCATAATCACAACTTTACCTGCATTGAGAGCTGGAATTACAACCTGTCTATAAATTTGAGCTCTAGCTGCTTGAAAAAGAAGAACCTCAGTTGTGTCAGTGATACCTTCATTTTTACTAGAGAGAACTATCTCCCTAATCTGTTCACTAATCTTAGTTCCACCTGGTTCTCTAACAGGGACTACTTCTCTACCTGAATCTTCTAGATGCTTCTTTAACTGATTCACTTGGGTAGTCTTACCTCCACCTTCGCCACCTTCTAAAGAAATTAAAATACCTGTTTTCTGTTTCATAGCTTCACCACTTTAACTTTCTTTACTTCGAAATACAACAACCTCTTCTCCTTTTTCTAAAGAATTTTCTTTTTGTTTTGCCAAAGCCCATTGCTCTATCCCATGCAAAATATTCATCGCAGGCATACCATTTATTTGATCCATAACTAGAAATTTAAAAAATACAGGATCTTGCCCTGCAAGGTCAGCTAAAATAGCTTGAGTATTAGAATCTAAAGATTCAAACAAAGCATCTGCTGACTCCCAGTCTTGATTTTGCTGAGAAGCTCCACCTCCACCTTGATCTGGATTAACTTTGTTAGTATCAAAAAAATTACTATCTAAACTACTTTGAATAATAGCTTCCCAAACTTCAAAAAGTTCTTGTTCACCATTTGCTAAAAGCTCTACTATAGCTATTGCATTTGTATGAACTAAATCTGCCCCAAGTTCAAAATTCTCTTCAATATATTTTCTATCAAAATTAGTTTTTTGCCATTTATGAATTTGTTCTCCAATAGATCTTAGAATATTACTTTCTAATCCCATCAGCTTATTTTCAGTTGGGTATTTAGGATGATTCATTGGTTTTCCCAAACCATGCTCACCCTCAGATAACTTGCCATCCTTATTGAGGTCAACGAAATCAACAGTATCTGTAGAGATAAATAAATAATCTCCGTCTTGATATTGAGGCTGATCAGCAAGCCAGTAAGCTTTATTCTTTGCTTCTTGTTGAGGATTATTTCCCTCTGTTTCTCCAGGTGCAGCTGATTCTGCAAAAACTGGTACCCCATGAAATTCACCCAAAAGAGTTTTCTCTTCTAGAGAACCATCCCCATTGTGAATAGCTCCTACTAAAAAATCTTGAAAAGCCATTGTCTTATCTAGTGGAATTTCTATTCCATTAAGTACTCTGCTCATCATCAAAGATTTACGAGTACTACCAGTAGCTAAAATTATTTCTTTAGGATGATTACCTCCCCAAAACTCATCTTCTGGAACTAGAGAATCTTTATCAAAAAAAGAGGCTGCCCCTTTACCATCTAGTACATCTACTACTAATCTATAGAAAGGATGATCTATTTCTCGCCAATTTTCTGGATAGGATTGTATTTCAATTTGGTTCATATTCATATAAAAAATCACAAAAACTTTTTTTAAAAAGAACACAACATGTTGTGTATAAGCATGTTGTATTTCCACCACACCTTGTGTGTATAAACATAATTAATACAGTAAATAAACATGACAGACAATACAAAAAAAAACCGAAACAAGTGAACTAGGATTTTATAGGAAAGCAGAAGATTAATTTATCAATCTTTTTCTAAAGAAAGAACAAGAATTGTGTTTTTGAATAAGATGACTTTATATTCAAAATCATAAAAAACACCCACACCCCTAACGGGGTTTATCTCATAATAAACTTACAAATAACTGAAAAATCTATTTTCCGGTAGAACCGAAACCACCTCTGTCTTCAGTAGAGAACTTATCTTTTTCTTCAAAAGAAACCTGCTCTCTAGTCATAACAATCATCTGGACTACCCTATCACCCTTACTCAAAGTCACTGGAGAATCTGTGTAATTCCATAAAGCAGCTTTATATTCATCACCATTACCTCGATAGTCATAGTCACCCACCCCAATACCATTAGCCAACATCAATCCCATTTTATGAAGAGAACTCCTGGCTGATAAAAGTGCCCAATGATTTTCTGGTAACTGTAAAGCAATATTCAACGGTACTAAAACTACTTTTTTAGATGGAATTACTGTTTCCTCACGAACATAAAGATCAAACGCCGCTGCTCCTGATGTCTTGTACTCTGGAAGAGGTAAATCTTTGTCAAAACGTTTAATAACTACCTTCATATTTTTCCCTTTTTTTATTGACCTATAAATTTATTTTATGCTTCTTTACTCTTACGACGCCATTCTTGAAGAATTGTTCCTTGATCATTGAGTTTTTCTTCTGAAATTAGTTCAAATGATACTGTAGCTTTTTCAAAAGAAACATCCTTAAATAAAAGGGTTCCTTTCTTGAAGAAAACAGGCTCTATAATAATATTCAAAACATCTATAACATCAGATTGAATAAACATTTTATAAATACTTGAGCCACCTGCAATAACAATATCTTGACGACCATCTTTTTTTAATTTAGCCATTAACTGCTTAGGACTTACATTAGTAGCTTCTGCGGTAATTACCTCTGGACGAGGGTTTATAAAATTTTCTGGTTTTCTTGAATAAATAACATAGTGAGAATTTCTAGGATGAAGATTTATACCTTTAAATGTTGTTGAACCCATCACAATAGCATCTGCTTTTTTTATAGAACTAACATAAAAACGGGAATCTTCAGTACTCGTCCAATCAAAAGATCTATCGTTAGCTTCTCGACCAATAAAACCATCTGCTGTTATTGCTGCAACCAAAGATACTATCACTACTTAATTTCCCTTAACTTGAATATATTCTACAAAAATATGTAGATTTTTTTTATTAATAAACAAATTGTATCATCTATATCCAACTGATCTACAATCAGCAGCCAATGCTATAATCCAGAAATGGAAAATTACAAAAAATTAAAAAAACAACTTGATGGTTTGATTGGTAAAATCAAGTTTTCTCCAAATTCTAACCTAAAGCTAGAAAGAATTATCCATCTTCTAAAGATATTGGATAACCCTCAAGATAAATTCTCATCTATCCATGTTGGTGGTACTTCTGGAAAAGGCTCCACTTCCACAATGATCTCCTATATTTTCCAAGAAGCTGGATATAAAACTGGACTTCATGTTTCACCATATCTCCAAGTTATTAATGAAGGTTTCCAGATAAATAACTCTTTAGTTTCTAGTTCTAAACTCTTAAAACTCATGGATAAAGTCATGCCAGCTATTGAGCAAGTAGCTAAAGAAAGTCCATTTGGAAAACCTAGTTATTTCGAAGCTAAGGTTGCTCTGGCCTTCTTGTTATTCGCCGAAGAAAAAGTTGATATAGCTATTATTGAAGTTGGTCTCGGAGGAAGACTTGATGCTACAAATGTTTTGAATTCTAAAGTTGCTGTTTTAACTAATGTTGGTTTGGATCATACAGCTATCTTGGGAAATACTATTGAAAAAATAATTACTGATAAAGCAGGAATTATTAAACCCAACCAAATAGTTATTTCTGGAGTCACTCAACCATCAGCAAAAAAAATAGTTGCTGATAAAGCTCAAAAAACTGGGGCTAAATTGCTACAATACAATCAAGATTTTCAGATTATTCCAAATCTAGAAATCGGCATGCTTGGAGATTTTCAACAAGTAAATGCCGCTTGTGCTGTTGAAGCTGTCCAGGCTTTTTCTAATCAAAAAGTCACTGACCAGCAAATAAAAACTGGAATTGAAAAAGCCAAAATTCCTGGACGAATGGAAATTATTCAAGAAAATCCACTAGTTATTCTAGATGGAGCCCACAATCAAGACAAAATGACTGCTTTAGTCACTTCTTTAAAAAAGAAATATCCAGACAAAAAATGGCTGACTGTCGTTGCTTTTAAAGAAGACAAAGATGCTGATGAAATGTTAAGAATATTAGCTCAAAATAGTGAAACTATTATTGCTACAGAGTTTCACGGTACTCCTTTATGGGGATCATATAAAGTTGAGGAAATCGAGAAAAAAATAACAATCCAAAATCCATCAATTGAAGTATTACTAAACAGCAACCCTATAGAAGCTGTTAATAAAGCTTTGGAACTCGCTAAAAACAAAGAAAATACTTTAGTTTTAGTCACTGGTTCTCTCTATTTAATCGGTAATGTCAGAAAATACTGGTACCCGATTGAAGAATTGCTATGATATAGTTTTTTATATCTATGACTCCTGGTAAAAAAAATCTCAAAAAAATTACTGATGACTATTCTCTAGTAAAAGAGTTTGTTAGAAAAATTCGCCAGGGAAAGAGTAAAAAGAATAGAAGAATTGTCCTTACTCAAGGATCTTTTGACATGATCCATGTAGGTCATGCCCGTTACTGCCAAGAAGCAAAAAAACATGGCAATGTTCTTATTGTTGGCGTAGATAGTGATAAAAAGATTAAAAAACGAAAAGGCGAAGATAGACCGATAGTTCCAGAAGAAGAACGCTTGGAAATGCTCACCTATCTCTCCTCTGTAAATCTAGTAGTACTCAAAAAACTTTCAGCTCCAAAATGGGAACTCATTAAAACAATCAAACCAGATGTACTAATTACCACCAAAGAAACATATACTCTAAAACAAATAGAGAAACTTGAAAAAATCTGTAAAAAAGTTGTTGTTCTAGAACCAATGGCTGTTACTTCTACTAGTGCCAAAATACGCTTACTCCAGATGGGAGCAGCCAAAAAAATAAAATCTGTTATGACTAATAAGTTAATTAAAACTATTGAGGAGGTTTTAGATGAGCTCAAAGGTGATAAAAAATAATTCTATTTTAGTAAGTTATATTCCTGTACTACATCAGGGATACTTGAACTTTTTTTCAAAAAATTCAGATATAAAAAAACTATGGATTATTGGCACAGAACTAGCTCATGAGCTACGACCTCTACAAAAAGATATCAGAGCTCTTCCTCCAGAAACTATTAAAAAATTAATTAGTTCTTTGGAAATCTTTGAAAAAGTAGAGATTCTGACTCCCCAAAATATTAAAGTACTACAACAAATAACAGATACTCTCATTTTTTCTGATGAGACTCTCAGTCACCACCTCACCCAAAAGTATTTCTCTAAAAATACTCTAAAATTTGACGCAACATTTCTCATGTGGGATAAAAATTCTTCTTTAAAAAAGAATGATCTAAAAGAATATAAGGAAAAATCGAATACAGAAAATATACAAAAAATAGCAAATAAGGCTATAGAAAAATCAACCCGAAGCGATGATTGGTGGAGACATGTTGGAGCTGTCATCTTTCGTAATGAAGAAATACTTTTATCAGGACATAATCAACATACCCCCACAGAGTATGAGACTGCATATGAAGGTGACCCTAGAGCTAATTTTCATAAAGGCGAATATCTCAAGGTATCTACAGCTGTTCATGCAGAAGCTTTATTAATTGCTAAAGCTGCAAAGAAAGGCATATCTCTAGAGGGAGCAGAATTACTAGTAACTACTTTTCCTTGCCCTGTTTGTGCCAAACAAATAGCACATAGTGGAATTAAAAAAGTTTACTTTATTGAAGGATATAGTGTCTTAGACGGAGAAAGAATCCTCAGAAATTATGATATAGAAATAGAAAAAATTACTATTTCTTAATAAAATAATTTTTCTAACCTCTTAACTTCTTGACTACTTTCATAGCTTCTGGTGAAATTTCTTCTTCTCTAGCAAGAGTAGCCAAAATATTATTTGTCATATTCTGTTCAATTACTTCAGAACCATCTTCGGATATCCAAGCCATTGGAAGATTACCAAAACCATTTTCTAAAACAATCAGTAAATATAAATTGTTCCAAAAAAATAATTCTGTTAATGATTTTCCTTCACGGTGGGCATGAGCATATAATGGTAACTTCTCTGACATAGAGCGTTATTGTATAAAACAATATCAAAAATACAATCCTATTTTACAGATAAAACCTAACCCTTACCTATCTTGAACCTAACTGGCTTAAATTCTTCTTCCTCTATATCTGGAACAATAAGCTGAGCATGAATATGTTTCACGGTTCCTGCAGAGTAATTAGTATCACCAAACCTCATTGCAAAACCACCTCCAGGAATAGAATATTTTTTTTCTAGCCATTGAAATAACTCTATTAATTCTTTACCAGCCTCTGGAGGTATCTCTTGCATATTTTCAGCATGTTCTTTCAAAATAGCTAGAAAATGATGCTTAGTATTTTTATATGGCCACTTATTTAGTGTCAAAATCCAATGCTGTGATTCTTTGAGTAAATCTCTACTGTTATATTTGAAAAAATTTTCCAAACAAAAAGGACAATGACCCTCTTCAATAATCTGCTCCATGATCTTTACTTGCTCTTCTTCTCTGGAGTTATCGATATCAACAAAGCTACTTGCTCCTGTGTATTTTTTTGATTTTGCTGTCATAACTAAGAACTTTCTTTTAAAAAAATAAAACTCTGACTTTATTTTCTCCAATTTAATATAAAAAATACTAAATCGCCACCGGTATATTCCAAATCCCTGGATGGGGATCATACTCACTCAGAGTAAAATCCTCTACTCTATAAGCAAAAAAGTCATCTTTTTCTTTCATTGTCATAGTAGGTAATACTTTGTCTTCTCTAGCAATTAACTCCTCTACAGCAGGAATTTGATCAACATAAATATGAGCATCAGAGAAACTATGAACATATTCATAAGCTTCATAGCCCGTTACCTTGGCAATCATCATGGTAAGCGCTGCATACTGAGCAAGATTGGCTGGTAAGCCGATTGGTGTATCACTACTCCTCTGGAACATATGTAGAGTAAGCTTGTCATTGATGATCCTTATATGAATCCAACCATGACAAGGACAAACAACTACTTTTTGCTGCTTACCTTTTCCCCGGATAGTATATTGAGGTACCCAAGGACTAATAAAATGAGTTCTGAGGTGTGGTTTCTCTTTTATTTGCTCGATAATATTCTTGAATTGATTATAAGTAGGACCTTCTACTGTTGGAAAATCATGAAAAGCAGCTCCATAACTACCTGGACCCATGTCACCTGGCTCTAAACCTCTTTTTTTGCATTTTTTATCTGTTACCCAGTACTTCCACCAGTTACAGCCATAACTCTCTAGTTCTTTTTGAGTACGAGCTCCATTAACAAATCCTAGAATTTCTCCAATCGCTTGCTTCCAGATTTTTTCACTAATCTTTCTTTCAGTAATAATCGGAAAACCATTTTCTAGTTTGTAGTGAAGGGATTGTGGACCAATTAAGGTAAGCGCATCAACTCCTTGTTGTGACTTGGTACGTACTCCTTCTTTGAGAATTTGCTTAAGCAAGTTTTTATATTGAGGATCCGGGGTTCTTTTTTCAACTGGAAGATATTTAAACATATTTTTCACTGTAGTTAAAAACTAGTGAAAAGTCTAGAGGTTGATGACAAATTGATAAAAAAATAGATGAATTTAGTCCAAACTATAAGGTACAACTTGTTTAAACTTCATTACCTCGATTCTCTGAATAACCTTTTGTACCATTTCTTTATTTATTCCTTCTAAATAAATATCTGTGGCTGGTTTTCCCTGATCAAAATACTCTTCCATAACTGCATCAGCAATATCATATGAGAAACCAAGTTCATTTTCATCTGTTTGGTTTGACCATAAACCAGCGGTAGGAGCTTTTTGTAAAAATACAACAGGTAATTCTAATGTCTCTGCTATCAATCTAACCTGAGTTTTGTATAAATGGAACATTGGCTCTACATCTGCAGCTTCATCACCAAAACGAGTAAAATAACCCAAGTGCTTTTCAGACTTATTCTCTGTTCCACACACTAAAGCCCCTAGTTTTTTTGCCAGATCAAAAATAAGAATCATTCTAGTTCTAGCCATGATATTACCTAATCTAATAAAATCTTGTTTACCTTGTGTATATTTATCATCAGTTATAGCTAATAAATTAGTTTCTTTAGCAAAACTCTCTACCATTGGCTGAATATTAGTTTCTAGCCAATTTTCCTCTGGAATATTATTCCATTTGATAATATCTCTGGCATCAGACATATCTTGATCTTTGTAAGGTAATAAAACTGGAAAAATATTCTCTACTCCAAGAGCTTTTGTTACCAAAGACAGGGAAACAGCACTGTCTATTCCACCAGAAACAGCAATAACTGCTTTTTGCTTGTTATTCTTTTGAAAAGTTTTCTGAAGAAATTCTATAGATTCTTTTATAGCTTGGGATGAATCAAAGTTTTGCATTATGAGAGGTATTATATACCAGCTGTTTTCCTATACCTTCCTCTGCCTCACCTTCACCCCAACCTTATCTATCAAAGGATAGATCTTCCTTGCCTCATCCCAAAACTTCTCTGACAACTTTTGTGAATAATTACTGAAAGCTCCCCTACCCATCGCAGAACACAGTCTCCTATCCCAATCACGAACAATATCTACCGCTATTTGCCCTACTTTATGAAACTCTGCTTCATGTTTTTTGCCCTCAAGTTCAAATAATTGATGAACTCTAAAAAAATCTGCAAAAACTTCTTTATTTTGTTCCTGCATTCGTGAAAAATATTGTTTATATTTGGCGGGAGGCATTTTGGTTTTCCTAAATATTTACTACTAATTTATTTAACTTTGATAAAGACCATTCTCTTCAATAAACTCAGCTACTTTTGGGTCTACAAACTCTAAAATACTTTCACCTTTACTTAGAGCTTCACGAACATTCGTCGAAGATACAACTACTTCTTTCATCTCTTCTAGAGCAATCATGTTTTCATACAAAGGAGAAAACTCAAATCCTTGTCGTGGATAAACATAAAAACTATAGTTCTTCAGTAATTCACGAAAACTTCTTCCTTCACCACCGCTCCATAAATGGAATTTATTCAAATTATCAGAACCAATTACCCAAGAAAACTCATGTTCTGGATATTTTTTTGCCAAAGCATCCAGTGTTTCATGAGAATAACTAACTCCTTGTTTTTCTAACTCATAAGTCTCTATTTTTATTCTGAAATCACCATTTATAAGTAAATTAAGCATAGCTAATCTATGTTCTACAGAACTCATTTGTTTTGAAAAAGGATGACTTTTAACAGGAACATACCAAACTTCATCAGCAAGACCTTTTTTCAAAAGATTCTTGGTAATATACTGGTGGCCTAAATGTGGAGGATCAAAAGCACCTCCAAAAAGAAATATTTTCATGATCTAAAAAATTACTTTATTTTTTTGAGCTACTTGCCTTTTTTGTACCCCAGGGCACCTTCTCTTGCTTCGCAATTCTCCTTGTAGTTTTTTTCTTAGCTGGCTTTTTTTTAGTCTTCTTTGTAGCTTTTTTAGTGGATTTTTTAGCCTTGTTTCCATAACGCTTCTTTTTACGTTCTTCTCTAGCTTTTTGAAGAATATCCCACTCTTCTTGAGTAACTTTGAGATCTGGTTCTGGTTTACTCCAGCTAGCCCAGTTACATTTTGGATAGTTACCACAACCAAAGAATGACTTTCCCCATCTGCTTGGTTTGATAACAATATCTCCCTTTTGACATAAAGGACAGTTTTGGCCTTCTAGTTTTTCAACAATATTTTCTGTAAATTTACATTCTGGATAACGACTACAACTCTTGAATTTACCAAACTTACCATCACGAATCACGATCTCACCTTTTTCTTTTTCACCACAATCAGGACAAATAACGCCAGTCTTTTCTACAGGAATCTGCATTCTATCTGCGTCTTTGACTACCTTTTTGATCTTTTTTGCCAAAGGATTGAAAAAAGTACTGACTACTTTTTTCCATTCCTTCTCTCCCCTAGCGATTCTATCTAAGTCTTCTTCCATTTCGGCAGTAAAGTCATAGTTCATGATCTCTGAAAAATGTTTTACCAAGAAATCAGTTACTACTTTTCCTGTTTTTGTAGCAAAGAATCTTTTTTCTTTTCTCTCGACATAACCTCTACCAACAATTACAGAAATGATACTGGCATAAGTACTTGGACGACCAATACCTTTTTTTTCTAGTTCTTTGATCAAAGAAGCATCATTAAATCTAGCTGGTGGCTGAGTAAACTTCTGAGCAGCATTCAAATCTGCTTTGTAAACATCTTGACCTTCTTCCAGTCTTGGTAAGAGAGTATCTCCACTACCCATGAATAACTTTGTCCAACCATCGAACTCTTTGATAGATCCATTGGCTTGTAGTTCTGCAACTCCACCATCATGTTTTGCTTCGATAACTGCTTTTGTTTGTTGATAAACAGCCTGAGTCATTTGGGAAGCAGTGAATCTACGCCAGATCAAGTCATATAGTTTTTCTTGTCTAGCTTCTAGTTTTTTTACTTTAGTTGTAACATCCTCTGGATAAAGAGCTGGAGTTGTAGGACGAACAGCTTCATGAGCTTCTTGTGCATTTTTGGATTTGGAAGAAAATACACGAGGTTTTTCTGGTAAATATGAAGCCCCGAATTTTTGTTCAATCACTTCTCTGGCACCAGTAACAGATTCTGGTGCTAAATGAACAGAATCAGTACGATGATAAGTAATGAGACCTTCTTCGTAAAGTTGTTGAGCAAGGGCCATGGTCTGCTTTGCAGAGTAACCAAATCTAGTTGCAGCAGCTTGTTGCAAAGTAGATGTTGTAAAAGGAGCAAGACTTTGACGCTTACGTTGCTTTTGATCAATATTTTTTATGGAATATGAAGCTTGTTTCAAGAATGAAGTAACAGGAGTTACATCTGCTTCTACCTTTGGCTCATATTTCTTGTCTTCCCATTTTGCCATTTTGGCCAGGAATACTGTTTCTGGTAATTCTTTTAGAGGTTTTTTATCTTCAAATACAGTTACTGCTTTATTTTCAGTGTTCAAACCAACAGAAACTTCCCAATATTCTTCTGCTATAAAAGCTTCTATTTCTCGTTCTTTTTCTACAATTAATCTAGCCGCAACTGATTGAACTCTTCCCGCAGAAAGTCCTCTGCGTACTTTTTTCCATAGAACAGGAGAAATCTTATATCCTACTAACCTATCCAATACTCTTCTAGCTTGTTGAGCATCAACCATATCAAAAACTATTTCTCCAGGATTGTTAATAGACTCAAGAACAGCTTTTTTGGTAATTTGGTTAAAGGTAGACCTAAGAAATTTTAGAGAGTGTTTTTTATCATCCAAAATATGCTTCACATGCCAAGCTATAGCCTCTCCTTCTCGGTCAGGATCCATAGCAAGATAAACTGTATCAGATTGTTTGGCTGCTCTTTTCAAGAGAGTAACGACTTTTTTCTTACCATCACTTACTTCATATTCTGGTTCAAAGTTATTTTCTAGATCAACACCTAATTTTTTGGCTGGTAAATCCCTAATGTGTCCCACAGATGCTTCAATAATGAAGTCTGACCCAAGATATCCTCGGAGTTTACGTGCTTTTGTTGGTGACTCGACAATAACGAGTTTTGATTTTTTAGTAGCCATACATCCAACGACTATACACTATCAGGCAAGCATTTCATAACAATAACTACTCTCACCTCTAAACCCCAGCAACCCACCACAAGCCTTTTTCTTCCACCAAACTCTTCAGCTGCAGCCCTAGTAAAACCTCCTGCAACTCTAACAAAGAGAAATCTGTTTTTGCCAACAACTCATCAATATTATGTTTTTTTGCCTGCAGAACTTCTAAAACAACTTTCTCTTTATCAGTTAAATTAAATCTGTCTAAGTAATTTCTAGAGACTTCTTCTCTGGATATTTTACTTTTTACTTTTTCTTTGATTAAAGTCTGACCCTCCACTTCACCCTTGCTTCTAAAATTATTACCAACCTTCTTCAAAGAAACCTCTAAATCTTCTGGAGAACGCAACAACATTGCTCCTTCTTGTAATAAAGTCTGTACCCCTGCAGAGAAAGGAGAGAAAATAGAACCAGGAATAGTCCATACTTCTCGACCCATTTCTCCAGCCAACCTAGCAGTGAACAAACTACCACTTTTGGCAGCTGCTTCTATGACACAAACCCCTAGAGACATCCCTGCTATCAATACGTTTCTAGCTGGAAAATTACCAGGTCGTGGAGCAACATGAGGAGCAAAAGGAGAAACAAAACTAGCTCCTTTGGCTAGAAATTCTTTCATTAAAGATCTCTGGTGAGATGGATACATATAATCAAAACCAAAGCCTAAAACTCCGATAGTATATCCTCCAGATTCCAAAGCTTTTTTTTGAGCATGAACATCGACTCCATACATAAACCCAGAAACAATTTCTCTAGTCTGTGACCAAAAAGGAACAAAATGATCTATAAGATGCTTACCATAAGCAGTTATTTTCCTAGTCCCAACAACACTAATTGGTTGAGTTGTTTTTAAAGGAGCACCCTTAATAAAAAGAACTGGTGGCGAAAAATCTATCTGTTTTAATAAAAATGGATATTCTTGGTCATCTTCAAAAACAACCCGAATATTTTTCTCTATGATTTTTTGATAATATGAGTATTGATTGTATTCTTTTTTGAATTTATAGATTGAATTTTCAATCTTTTTATTAAAAGGTATTTTATCCCATATTCCCCATTTATTGACCCAAAAATCACTTTCATCTAGTTCGTGTTTACTAAGTGTTTTTAATGCTTTTACGTAAGTTTTAGTTCCCACCCCATCTAACGCATAAAGAGCTGTTCTGAATTCTCTAGACCATCGCATAACAGTATTCTAAATAATCAAAATGACATTAAATTACCACTATTTAACTCAAGTAAAATCTATTTATTGATAATATATGAGGTTATTTCCCCATCATCCAGTTCCAGACCTCAAGCGCAACTGGTGAAGCATCTCTAGAACCTTCTCTAAACGGCTCTTCTTCATCACTCTCAACCAGAACTACAATCACTATCTTATCTGGAAAAGAAGAACTATTTATCTTTTGCAACCATTTCTCTTTTTCGGAAATTAAATCTCGATCTCCCTCAGGTTGATCATCAATCATAAAAGATTTTGAACTAGTATCTTCTCCTAAAACTTGCTGTTGCTCACCAACTAAATCTTTAACCCCACCCACAGTCATTGCAAACCAAGCATGAGTCTTACGATATCCCCTTTCATCGGCCCCACCAAACTCTGCTGTTCCTGTTTTACAAGCAATCATTCCTTCTTCAATGAGCTTATTAGCACTAATATGATCAACAACACCTTCCTGATCACCACCCAATATAACTCCTTGCTCTTGATTCCAAGGAAAAAATGGATAAGCTGTCCCACCAGATGAACAAGCGCCGACCATTCCTTCTTGAATAGCCCTGATATTCTCTTCTTTGACCCCAATAGAACTACAATCTGCCTGAGTTTCTTCTTCTAAAATACTTGGTTTACAGATTTTACCTCCATTACCAAAAACTTGAATCATCTGTGCCTGCTGTAAAGGAGTTACCAAAAGATCTCCCTGACCAATTCCTAAATGGAACGTATTTCCCAAATACCATCTTTCGCCAATAGTTTTTTCCTTCCAACTTGGACTTGGTACAAGACCTGCTTTTTCACCAGATACCTCTAAACCAGTTAACTTACCAAAACCCATCTGCTCAGCTTGTTGAACCAAAGCATCTACTCCAGTCCATTCTGCTGCCTTATAAAAAAAGATATCATTACTTCTAGCAATCGCCCTACTAAGAGAAATATTGCCTTCTACTCTCCCATATTGGGTGTAATACCAATTGGCATAACGATATATTCCTACCTCTAGAGTTCCTTGATCATCTACTACTGTCGTAGTATCAAAAGCTTCAGATTCTAATCCCGCCAGAGCAGTTACTAACTTAAAGATAGAGCCAGGTGGATAAGCCCCACTCACAGCTCTATTAAAAAATAGCTTTTTTTCATCAACCAAAGCAGAACGCAATTCATCCCACTTATTTTTCTGCTCTTCCTCAATATTAGATGGAGTAAAAAGATTGCTATTAAAAGAAGGCGTACTGAGCAAGGTTAGAACTTTACCAGTATCTGCATCTAGAATAACAACTGATCCGGTTTTGTCCCCCATAGCCCGCCAAGCTACTGTAGATAGGTATGGATCTAAAGTTGTCTTGAGGCTTCTACCAACAACAGGAACTACTGCTTCTGACTCTCCTATTTTTTTTCCGAGAGCATTGATCTCGAATTCACGAAAACCTTTTTTACCTCTTACCAAATCATCAAAAAATACTTCTAAGCCCAATCTTCCTAATGAATCAGTTGTCTGTAACTGAGAATTATTTTGTAAATCTTCTGCAGTAACACTAGAGATATAACCCAAGGTATGAGCCAATGAAAAAGGTCTCAAATATTTACGTTGTAGTACATAATGAACAGCAAAAGGGTCTTCTACTTGAAGAGACATAGCTGCTTCTTTAGTAAGCGGCTTTTTTTCTGGATAAAGGGCTGTAGGATTTAATAACTTAAAATACTCTCTTTGATTAACAACTAAGGGATCTCCATAGCGATCAAAAAAAATACCGCGCTCTGCAGGAATCTCTGTTCTGAATTGACGATTTCTATGAGAAATATTAGCAAAAAACTCTCCCTGAAAACCCTGAAGATCTATTACTCTTATCACTAAAAGACTTAGAGAAATCAAGATTACAAAAAAAAGAGTTTTAGTTAGTATATTTTTTCGTTGTTTTTCCATATTTTCGGCCACCAGATAATTCCTTTAACATAAACCAAAATCACTAATAAACTAGCTAGTGATTGAACAACCGTACTCCAAGAATTAAAACCATCACTTTGCCATCCAACTAATAACACTCCTCCTCCATAAAACATCCACCATAAAAACTTTTTTCTAGCAGAATGAAGAAACCATAGAGATAGTATTAGAACTAATGGGATAACTATGGAAATAGAAAAAGCGACTGACAAGAGAAAACTAGTAAGTAAGCCCAAAATCCAAAAGCTTCTATCTGAAACACGGATTAATATCTGGTGCATGAAAAAAATACTAAGCCAAGCAAAACCAAAAACAGCCTCAAAAGAAATCAGCAAACTTATTAGAACTATATAAAGCCCTAGCTGAACAAAACTTTGAGTATTCATTGCACTACTTTCTTGTTCTTAGTCACTTCTTTTCTCATTACGATACCTCTTTCATTAACGCACCTCCACAATAGAACTTTCGAAAAATGAAAGATATTGCTCTACCACAGCTGTCTGTACTGAAGCCGTCATATCCTGATCAATAACAAGAATTCTGCCTATCAAAATTCCTTGTTCTACCTGAGGTTGACCCATGGTAAAAATCTTTTCTCCAACAACTAGTTGATCCGTTCTAGCTACTTCTGTAAAAATAATTTTCTTTCCATCTCCTCTGATAATCCCTTGAATACCAGATTCTGTTTCCGCAAAAATAGCAGGAGCGTCTTTCTCAAAAAGCAAGACTACTTGTGATTCATGCTGACCAATATTAGTTAGCTGACCCAAAAGAGTTTCTCTACTTAAAACTAAAGCCCCTTTTTCAAGAGAAATATCTAAACCTCCAGCAACAGCTGGTTTTGCCAAAGAAACAACAGGTCTAGTCAAAAAAGTTCTACCTTCTGGCCTATCTGTATTTTCTAGAAGAAATCTTAGTTCTTTATTCTCTTTTTTGAGAGTTTCGAGCTCTGTTAGAGCTGCCGAAGATTCTGCCAAACGAAGTTCTAGGTCTTGGATATGGGCTACTGAATTAAAAACTTTTTTTACATCTCCAGAGGTTGAAGTTACATTTGTAGCTTGTTGCACCCACCAAGATTTCATCGGCTCCATAAATTTAGAATAAACCATATTCTGTACAGGACTTATTAAATTAGTAACCTCCAAAATAAGCACAAAAATAACAACAACTAAGATCTGCTCCCACCGAGATGATGAAAAATATTTATTCCTGCTCATAGCCATTCTATTCCCTGCATCAAATCAAACTCTGATTTCAAACGCAAAGGTTTTTCTTGATAAGATTTCAAACAAAGTTGAAAAAAATCATCTCCTAAAATAACCCATTTTTCTGGTTGTATTAACCTAAATGAATTGTTTTGAATAACAGAATCAAGTTCTTTAAAAACTTTTTTTTGTAAAAAAGAAAAAAGTGGTTCTACATCTTTAAAAGAAAATGAGGTTGTTAAAATTTCCTTATTTCTACTACTTCTTCCTCTGACTACTAAAGAGAATTTCTTCCCTTGTTTACCAAGTTCTTGATATATATTCAAAGCCACTTCATGAGAAATCTCAAAAAGATGCTTTTCTCTAAAGAAATTAACAACCTCTGTTCTAGCTTCATTCAATGAATAGTAAATCACAAAGCTTTGTTGAGCTTCTGCAGAAAAAACACCAATTTCACTTATCTCTTGACCAATATAAACAAAAACACCTTTTTCATAATCTTGTTTAATAAGAAAAGCCTGAAAAGATGTTGAGTAATTCCTAAGTTCTACATTAGAAAAACCAGCCCTACGGAATAACCTAGCCATCACTGTTTTTTCTACAGGAGAGCTATTCGTTGGAATAAAAACGATAGCTTTATTAATTCTAAAAGGATTTTTCAAAACAATGAGATTTTTTTTGGATACTTTAGCAATAGTTGCCAAAGCTTTATCAAAGTCAGCTACTTTTCCTTCTATAAACCCGGTATCTACAACAAGATCATGTTGTTTTCTCTTTTTTTCAGCAATAACAAGAATAGATTGTCCATTTAACCAAAAAAGAACTTGTTCTTGCTTAAAAATAGATAGTGATAATCGAGGAATTAAAGACTTTCTCATCTACTCTGAGCCTAACAAATCTAGAAGAGAAAAACCAGTCTATCTAAAACAGAACTGTGAACTGATCTATAGCTGATTCAATAACTGAGTACCAGTCTTCCAACGACCATCTTTCAAATGGGCTGCAGCCTTATTCAACTGCTCATCACTTTGATTATTCTTTTTCAAATGTTCGCGAACTCCATTGACTCTTTCCCAAACCATATCTTCTTTGAGCTCTAAAGCTTTTTCTAACATTATCTCTTCAATATCTGGGATAAACTGCTCTATTTTTTGAATCAAAGCATTCTGTTGATCATTCTTTAAAAGACTACTATCTTGACGAATCTTGGTTATTTCTCCAGCTTCAGAGTCTGTAACTAGCAACGAGACATCCTTATCCAAGAAGTCTTCCCATAAAGCTTGTTGGAGTTCATCCAAGAACTCTTCTTTCTCTTTATCTGATGCATCATTAACACCTAGTAACTCAAAGATGTTTTGTTCTTCGATACTTTCTCCACTCTCTTTTCTTGAAGGAACTGGCTTATTTTCTTTTGGAGATTCTGTTTGTGATTTTTTCACTGGTGCAGAAACAGGAGCAACTTTTGCTTGAGAATTTACAGGTGACTTGTCTTGGACTTTTTTACCTTTATGAACTGGTGATCTCTCATACTCATCTAATGCTTGTTCCAGTTCTACCAAAGGATCTTTTGCCTTCTGAGAAGGAGATGGTTGCACTGAATCATGCTGTTTTACAGGTGGTTTAGCAACAGGTTTTTGTGGAACTACTTTATCTACAGTCTTTGCATTACTACTAGGCTTTGCTTTATTAGCTTCTACCTTTTCTTTATACCCCAGGGTACCTTCTCTCGCTTTGCGATTCTCCTTGTATTTTTTCTCGTAAGCATCTAATGCTTTTTCCAGTTCTGCTAAAGGATCTTTTGCTTTCTGTGATGAAGCTGGCTTATCTAATCCCTTTTTCTGTTGTAGGTTTTCAATCTCCTTTAACTGTTCTGTTTTTTTATCATCTTTCTTTGTCTCGAATTCAGAAACTAACTCTTCTAATCTCTTGAGAGGATCATCGCTTTTAAAAGATGAAGTTGCAGCTGAAACATTACTATTTTGGCCAGAATTATGTTGAGTTGGCTGAGCCATTACTGGTGTTTGCACTTTTGTGACTGGTGCCGGTGTTGCTGATTGAGCAGGTGCTGTAGAAGATGTTCCAGAAGGTGGTACATATGAATCTACATAGGATGACTGAGATTGATTTGCTTTGGCAGGATTTGACATATTTCCTCGAGTTTTTATACTTATTATTTCGCAAATCTACTATAGCAGAAAAAAAGATAACAACTAAAGACTAAATTAAAATTGCGGTTACAATAGATTGAAATGTTTATTCAATGGTTCAGTTTTCTTTACCACAGCTTGTTCTTAGTTACTCCATTATTTTTCTTTTGGGGAAATAGTGAATTATTTGAAATAAATAAGATGCTGTTTATCTATATAGTAGCTGCCTTGGTAGGAACTTTATGGATAATTCGTTCGATTACAGAAAAAAAAATTTATTGGAAAAACCACTACTTTGTCACTACTGTCCTTATATTCCTCTTGGGTCAAGCTATCTCTAGTTTTTTCTCGATTCATTGGCGTACTTCGCTGGTTGGTTACTATAGCCGACTAAATGGTGGTTTGTTTTCCTCTATATCCTATGTAGTTCTAGCTTTGGGTTTATGGAACAACATCCCGAAGAAAAAACTTCCAAAGTTTTTTCTAACTCATGCCTTGGCTCTACTACTAGTAAGCCTTTATGCTTTTCCAGAACATTTTGGCTACTCACCTAGTTGTTATCTACTTCATCAAACAATCGATGCTAGTTGTTGGAAACAAGATGTCCAAGCCAGAGTTTTCGGTACATTTGGTCAACCAAACTGGCTGGCTAGTTATATCGTTGGTATTCTACCGATTATATTTTTTCTAAAATCTAGATACAAAAAAAACCTAAATTTACTCTGGGATGCTATCAGTGTCTTGGCTATAACAACCCTCTGGTTTACTCATTCAAGATCAGGTCTTGTAGCTTTTATGATTATGGTTGGAATAACAATTGTTATCTATGGATATAAATCATGGAAACCATTGAAAAAACTCCTTTCTCACAAGCTATTTTTGCCTTTTGCAACTATTTTCAGTATAGTATTAATAGTAATTGGTAGCTCTCTCCTCCAGCAGAGAACTCGCCAGACTTTAGCCTCCCTTGATTTATCTCAGGGTACGGATTCTTTTTCTATTAGAACACTTGTTTGGCAAGGAGCCCTAAAAGTTTGGCAACGATATCCCTTAACTGGCTCTGGGCCAGCAACATTTGCTTATAGTTTTTACCAAGACAGACCTGTATTTCATAACCTAATCTCTGAATGGGACTTTCTTTACAACAAGGCACATAATGAGTTTCTTAATTACTTATCAGAAACTGGAATCATCGGCTTCTCTACTTACTTGATATTCTTGGGAACTACTCTTGTTTTACTTTGGAAAAAAGGTAAAAAATATACTCACTGGAATAATTCTAGTTGGATGATCTTTATCAGCCTGATTGGACTCTCTGCAGTTCACTTCTTTGGCTTCTCTATAGCAGTCACTAACCTTCTCCTTTTTACTCTCCCAGTGATGGCCCTGAGTGATAACAATTATAGTACTAAGACAAAAAAACCACAGCTATCTTCTTGGTGGCAGTATTTAGGTATTTCTCTAACTGTTATCACAATGTTTACTATTCTTTCTTCTATCTACGATTTCTGGCAAGCAGATAGATTCTACAAAAAAAGCAAAGAGCAAAAACAAGAATCACTCTATATTGAAGCCACTAGTTCCTTGCAAAAAGCAATAAAACTCTCGCCAAATGAGGCAGTGTTCTATGATGAGTTTGCTAATATCTATAGTGTTCTTTCTTTTCAATATAAAAGCCTTGGGAAGATAGAAACTAGCCAAAGCCTCACTCAAGTTTCTATCGAAAACTCGGACTATGCTCTGTTACTAAATCCACGTCACCTCAATTTTTACAAAACAAGAGCTAGAGTTTTTCTAATTTTGGCACAAAATGATTCTCAATATTATGCAGATGCAGAACATACCCTACTTTCTGCTATAGAACTTTCTCCTAATGATGCAAAACTTTACTACAACCTAGGCTTAATTCAAAAAGAGATGGGTAAACTATCTGAAGCTCAAACTTCTTTAGAAAAATCTGTAAACTTCAAACCAAATTATCTGAAAGCTAGAGATGAACTAGCTTTACTATATGCAGAAACAAAACAATCAGAAAAATCACTAGAACAATTTTCTTTTATTCTTCGACATCTAGCTGTTGATGATCCAGTTTTTTTACAGAAATATAAAGCTGTTGAAGCTAGTGCGAGTGCTACACTAGAATAGTAAGAAACTTTTACTTTGATTACCAAATATAGAATCAATCTAGAAATTTTATTATGACTTTAAACTCAAGAACTATCCAAGACATATATAACCATTTTCAGATTCCTCCAGGTCTTCAAAAACACATGTATATCGTCACTATGATAGGAAAATATATCTGTGATTCATGGCAGGGACCATCAATAAACAAACAAGCAATTGTCACAGCTTTATTACTCCATGATCTAGGTAATCTCATTAAGTTTGATCTCTCTGAGAATGCTGTCATTTTGGACCCAACTCTTCATGACTCATCGTGGAGAGGTATTCAGCAAAAACTCATCAAAAAATATGGAACTAGCGCTCATAAAGCCACACTAAAAATGGCTAAAGAAATCATTACAGATTCACCAACCCTAAAATTGATAGACGCGATGGATGCTACTAATCTTGAAAAGATATCTCAAGAATCATGGGAACATCAAATTTGCGAATATGCTGACATGAGAGTAATTCCAAATGGTATTTCTTCTTTGGACAAAAGATTAACTGATATTCATGATAGATACCAACACTTATCTCCTGACTGGGAAGATAAAGAACTTCTTACTAAAAACAAAATATTTGGTAAAAAAATAGAAGATAGTCTTCAAGAAAATACAATAGAAAATATCATTTTTATTCCCCAGAGAAAAATAGACTCTTATCTGATAGAATTACCTCAATATATAATCAAAAAAGATAATTAAAATATACAAAATAAAAATATGAAAATAATTAATATTCCGCATCCAACTCTGCGTGAAAAAGCAAAAAGAGTTGAAAAAGCTACTCCTGAGTTTATAAGTTTTTTGAATGAAATGAAAAACTCTCTGACCAATACTGCTAATCCACAGGGAGTAGGTCTTGCTGCACCACAGGTAAATGCTTTACATAGAGTTTTCTTGACCCTAGTAGATGAGAAGGTGAATGGCAAAGCCAGAGAGGCTGCCCTGGGGTATGAAAAAAGAATGAATCCTCAAGAATTCATTAATCCAATCATTACCAAACATGATACTAAACATACTTTTGGCCCTGATCCAGATAATCCACGTCTTGAAGGATGTCTCTCAATGCCTGGACTATACGGACCGATTCCTCGTTGGGAGTGGATTGAAGTAGAATACCAAGCCTTTCATGATGGAATATTAGTAGAAAAAAAAGGTAGATTTGATGGCTTCCATGCTAGAGTTATTCAGCATGAGATAGATCACTTGGATGGCATCCTTTTTACAGACTATTCTCTACAATATGACCTTCCTGTTTATGTTGAAAAAAAACAAAAACTAGTAGAGATAACAGATAGATCTGCTCTAGAGCTTTTCTAAAAAAATTAAATAAAAAATAATATGACTACAATCTGGATAGCTGGTTCTACACACAGAACAACTCAAGTTGCAAAGACTTTGCACCAAGATAGTCGCTTTTCAGTTACTCATATCATTACTCCCAGTCCCAGAAAAATAGGTAGGAAGCAGGAAGAAAAAAACAATCCTCTTCACCAGTTTGCTCTGGATAATAAAATCACAACAACTCTAGTAGATAAAAAAATCGACAGTAGTATTAAAGAAAAGTTAGAAAAAGTAAAAAAACCAGATATCTTGATAGTAGTAGATTTTGGCTTTTTAATTCCTAGCTGGCTTCTAGATCTTCCAAAGATAGCTCCTCTAAATATTCATCCTTCTCTACTCCCACGCTGGAGAGGCAGTACACCAGGACCTAGTGTTTTGCTCCATGGAGATAAAAAATCTGCTGTTACCTTGATGATCATGAATGAAAAAATGGATGAAGGACCTATTTTATCTCAAATTCCTTTTACCGTGGATCCTACGTGGACTCAAACAGAATATTACCAAACTAGTTTTGACCTAATCTGTGAAAAACTAGGTGATCACATAGAACAGTTTCTACAAAAAAAAATCATACCTTCTATACAACCCACCAAATCTCCAACTCCAACAGCACTCAAGCTTACCAAAGAAAAAGCTTTTATTTCTTGGAATGAAATCAAAAATGCTATGCAAAATGGAGAAAAAGCTACAGAAATAGAACGCGCTTCTAGAGCTTTCTACCCATGGCCAAAACTATGGACAAAAGTGATAACAAACAAAGGAAAAAAGAGATTTATCATCCATAGTTGTTTTATTGACGAAAAAAAGCATCTACAACTGGATAAAGTTCAGTTAGAGGGAAAATCCATTAATAATTGGAGTGAAATTAAAAACTCAGTACTTGAGTAATTTTAGAAAAGTTCCAAAAACAGAATAACTTCTTAAAGAAAATTTTAAGTATTTAATATAAAGTGAGAAAAATAGAGATCTATTTTTTATCTACAGGTTTTTTGTAGTGAGTGGTAACCCCAGCTTTCTTCAACATGCGAAGAACCTTAGTAGGAACGCGGAAGCGTTTCTTTTCACCATCTATCACCACAGTTACTGTGTGAAGATTATACTTAAAACCACGTTTATTGCGGTTTTTTGCGTGGGACACAGTATTACCTATGTGAGCCACTCTTGGAAATTTGAATGAGAATTTTTTCATAGCCAGAGAGGGATTGTAGCACTTCTGTGGGGAATGAGCAACCGAAAATAACAACCAAAACCTCTTTCTATAGTAAATACATTCTTTTCACTTATAATGAAGCTATGTTGAGTTTGTTATTTTCATCACCTATAGCTTTTATTGTTATCTTTGGAGGACTATTACTCTCTATTACTCTCCATGAGTTTGCTCACTGTTTTGTGACTGACAAACTAGGAGATCCAACTCCTAGAGCTAGAGGTAGATTAACCTTAGATCCTAGAGCTCACTTGGAACCACTTGGAGTTATTGCTTTACTACTCACTAGATTTGGTTGGGGGAAACCTGCTCCTTTTGACCCATATAATCTCAAAGAACCTGTCCGAGATGCTGCTTTGATCGCCGCAGCTGGTCCTCTAGCTAATGTTATTGTTGCTGTTTTACTTTCTATAGCCCTCAAACTAGGATTTGTTCCTTTTCTATGGTTGCAGATCGCTGTTTTCCAGATTATGGCCATAAATATCATGCTAGCAGTATTTAACTTGCTACCTGTCTATCCATTGGATGGAAGTAAAATCCTGATGGCACTTTTACCAAAAGAAACTGCCTTTGAATATGAATCTATCATGACTAGATATGGAAACATTATCCTGATCTTTTTAATCTTGCCTTTTGGGGGAGTTTCACCTGCGTCTCAACTACTCTCACCTATTATCAATGTGGCTCTGAAATGGCTTGTTTAGAGGACTAACTCACTAAAGTAATTACTAAGAACCCTGCAAAAAAGGCAGTTGCCAGTAATAAAAATACCTTACGCCATAAAGCAGGTTGATAGCTCTTCGGAAGATGTTTTTTATTGACCAAATATACCAAAGGAAAAGCTACCATCATTGCGCCTGCATTAAGTGCCGCAGAGAGAGTAAGTAAAAATCTTGGTTCCTGCCAACCGACTAGATAAATAACTACTCCCAAGATTATCTGTAACCATAGAGCAACATAAAACCCAAGTGATAAATTTGCCGAGTATTTTCTCTTGGTGCTACTGAATAAAAGGAAAACATTTTCAGAGATAATTCTAGAAGATGACTCTAAGATTCCCAGATGTGTAGAAAACAACATCAAAGCTGCTATCGCCAAGAAACTAGTTCCCAAAGCAACAAAAGATCTTTGGGAGATCGCTGCTGCTTGAGCATATAGGAAACTCAATCCCTCACCAACATCTGCTCCAAAAACCAAAGATTTAGATAATACAGCCATCACAGCAATCGTAATAAATCCTAGCAACCAAAATACTAAAAAATGCTCTGTATTTACTAGATTCCACCATTGTTTCCAAAGCTTCTTATTCCTTGGGTTATCCTCAAATATTTGACCAGATAAAGAAGATTTTACCGAACCTTTAGAAAAGAGAGATTTAATTCCAGTAGAAAACTTACCCATCCCAAGACCTTTTTCTTTAACATAATAAGATTGAGCAAGATTTAGATTTCCGCCAGCCCCTGAATAGGCAAAAGCGCCTAGAAAAGCAATTAAAGAAAGTCCTGAAGGGAAAAACCACCAGCCATCACCTCTACCCACTAATCCCAAAACAAGTTCTTGCCATTCATTAGCACTAGAGAACATAAAGGTCAGAGTAAACACAAATGGCAAACTAATAAAAATAACCATTTTTTGCACTCGTTCAATAGTTGCATAAAGAGTTTTTCCAGCACTCAAGATTATCCCCACAAAAATAAGTAAGAAAATTGCAGTCCACTTCTCTGATAAAAGAGGAAAAAAGCTCTTGAGAATCTGTGCAGTTGCAGAAGAAAAACCAGGTAATGACCAAGGAATAAAAGTAGAAAGAATAAACCAGGCTGGAATCCATCTAGAAAGCTTACGAAATCCTACAAAAATACTTTCTCCCCAGGCCAAAGCATATCGCATTGTCTCTGTATTCAAGATAAATTGAAAAGTAATTCCTAGTAAACCTCCCCACAATAATCCCAATCCATATTGAGCAGAGAGATAAGGCCACATGATTAGTTCTCCACTTCCCAAGGCTAAACCTAAAAGAATAAATGAAGGACCAATTGTTTGTAAGATACTAGGAGGCTTGGGCAAGCTTTTACTAATATTGTTCTTAACTTTAGTAGATTTTTTTAACATTACCATTCACTATAGCAAATAAAACAATGAAGTTAAATTACTCATACATAAAACTGGAGTGAATGATTATGGTTATCAAGCTATGAAGCTATGTATCATTACTGATTCTTCACTTCCTACGGATATTAAAGAAAAACTTACAAGTAATTATTTATCTCACTTCTACTCTTTTTCTTTAAAAAATCTTCCAGATCTAAGTAGGACACTTTATAAAATCTGTATTATATTCTGCAGAGAACCTTCTATTTTTCTTAAGAAATACCTAAAAACTCTTAATAGAGCTTTACCTGAAACTCCTTTCATACTTTGTTTACAACAAGGAACTTCGCAAGACAGGTATCAATATATGTCACATACTGGAACAAATTGCCTTTCGGGTAAAATTTGCCCTGATGAACTACTCTTCAAAATAAATATTTTATCCGAAAATAACACAAACAATAATCTATTGAAAACTAAATTTAACTATAATAATTTCTCTTTTTGCTTTACAACAAAAAGAGCCTTATATAATAATATAACCATTGTTCTGAATAAGAAAGAGACGCTATTACTGGAGTGTTTACTACGTAGAAAAAACATGACCATTCCTAGAAGTTTTCTATATGAAATGGTATGGGAAAGATATAAAATTCCTAGTTCTAATGCACTAGAAACTCACATGAGTAGCCTACGAAGAAAGATAGAAAAAACCCATGAAATTAAACTGTTTAAGACTGTTTGTGGAGTGGGTTATAAGGTTAGTACAGAGTATTAAAAAAAATTTTATCAGATATCCCTTATCAAACTAAAAAAGCTCCTGATATTACTATCAAGAGCCTTTTATTTTAAAACTTTTTCAATCACTGATTAAAGAGAAAGAAAGTCTGAAAACATCATTCCTGGATTACCAGGTACCTGTTGAGGAACCATTCCAGGGTATGTTCCCATGCCAGGATTTTGAGGAGCCTGTTGCATCATTGCTGGATTAGCACCTTGTTGCATCATCATATACTGGTAGAAAATAGGCATAAGTTCTTCTTGTCCATATTTGAGAACATCTTCCCACTCTACTGTAGGAGATGGAGCAGAGACCATCTTTGCAGAACCATAATCATCAAAAGTCATAGTCATGAATTTAATAGATTCACCTTCTTTGGCATCTTTATCTGGTTGAAAAAATGAAGTTGCTTTGGAAAACTGAGCTAATAAAGGAGACTTTGTAGATGACTCTTCATTAATAGCTTCTTGAATAGAATCACTTGATCCTTGAGGAGCATAGAGATCTACCATCCTTATATAACCAGCAGAATCAATATAAACTACCATAATAGTTTCTTTGAGCTCACCCATATCTTCGATAGATTTTTTAAAGGTGTTAATATCTGCAATATCAGCTTTAATATCAAGATCTTTGATAGAATCAATCGCTTCCAAAAGTTTTTCTTTATCAAAACCCAAAGAAATAATATTATATTTTTTGTTTTTATACTCTTCATTACGCTTGAAATCTTTAATAACCAAAGCTTCAACAAACTCTTCACCAAATTCTTCCCATTCTTCCATATATTCATCAATATCTTCATCACTACTCAATCTGTCCTCCTCTGGAATATCCATATGTAACCAAGATTCACCCGTCATAACAGGTTTCAACAAAGCATATGTTTTAGTATTAGAAATACCAGGGATCATGATATCTGCCTGCATTAAGATCATCTCCATTAATGAATAATCCATCTGGAAATACATGTTTTCCATATCAACTACAAAATTCATATCAAAATCATGAGTAATTCCTTCTTCAGTAAGACCTAGTTTAAAATCAACACTAGAATAACCTTCTTCATGAGCAATCATTACTCCAGAAATATCAACTTGCTCATCTGAAGCTTCAAAACCAACTTTTATAGATTCAACCTCAAAATTCTCGGCCGCTTCTTTTAACATTCTTTCTGGAGACATAAAATAATTGGCATAGACCCAATATCCAGAGCTAGCTACTACTGCTAAACCCAAAACTCCTCCTAACATAGCTTTCCAGTTTTTTGTTGCTTTTTTGAAAAAAGAATCTCCCCCAGTAACTGATGTTGGAGATGGTGGCATTTCTGATACATGTGGAACCGCACCCATATTTGGAGTTTTTTGTTCTGTCATTTTCTGAAATTCTTTCTTTATTAAAAATAATTACTAAAAAAAATACACATAGCTTAGTTATAAAAACATAAGTCTACTAAATTACAGTATAAAGTGTAACAGATTTTGGGATGACTTTGGTATACCTAGAAAAAAATTATCTAGAGACTATCTTCTAAAACCATCATTACCACCTCTTTTTTTCTTACGATCTTTCTTTCTTTTTCCTGATCTATCTTTTTCTTTTTCTTTTCTTTTTTTGACTTTTTGATTTTTATGTTTCTTTTCACCAAGTTCAAGGGATACTCCTCTTCTAGAAATAGAATAAGTTCTGTTGGGATATTTTTCCATTTCAATTAATCCCATCGCTTCATAACTGTTCTGCCGTGCTGATGATCTTCTGCCTTACCTTCACTTGTCTCCAAATCAAAACCTCTTGAAACCAGTACCGAGCAAGCAGTACACCATAAAAATATCTCTTCTGGATCTTTTACTAGAACTACTTCATTAATTGTTCCCATCAATTCTACTTCTGGTCTTTCTGGTTTTTCTGCCATTTTTTTTTCTTTCACCTACTACTTTTAGTAATAAGCTGAGTAAGTTACTTATCTCTTTCATATCAAAGTATATACTAAACAAAGTTTGCTAATACCTATAGAAATTCTCTATAATAAGTTAATGTCCAATTTTGAAAAAATAGTTAGTGTTGTTTTATTGATTCTTTCTAGTGGAGTTGTTTTTCTTTTTACTCTTCAAATAAACACTAATGACATTACTAAAAACCTACTAAATACAGAAAAAAATAAAAACACTACGGCCGTTGATTCTTCTTCAACAGCTCCAGCACTTACTACAACAATTAATAAGCTTAACGATCAAATAGAAGATCTTTCAGCTACTTCTTCTGCCTTGCTGAAACGAATAGAAGAACTTGAAGAAAAACCAGTAACATCTACTGTAGTTAGTAACACAACAGTTGCTTTTCAAAAACAAATTATCCATATGGGATCAGCCAATACTACTCAACGAAACTGGACAGATTCTGGGGTTGAGATAAAACTTAATAGTTCTGATTATCCTAGAGATGTTAATGCTGTTTTTGAAGTTGGGTTGTCGATTATAGGTGGTGAATCCTGGGCTAGGATAGTAAATAAAACTACTGGTTCTGTTATGGCCATTACAGAGGTTTCACACTCAACAAACACTACTACTTGGAAAAGTTCTCCTTCATTCAAACTTCATAGCGGAAATAATACCTATGAATTACAAGTAAGATCAACCAGTGGTGAAACAGCTAATTTTTCTGGAGCAAAAATTATTATTAGTAAGTAATTTTAAAACCCCAAATCTGTAAGCTTTTTTTTCTAAACCTGCTAATTTAGCTTCTACAATTTCAATATCTTCTAAGATAAGACTTTCTGTATGTATAGACTGCCATATTTTATATTCTTTAGCTTTTAAGTCTTTATCATTGGGCCTATCTACCAAATCTGGATGCCTAGCTTTTAATGATTGAACTCTTTTTAAATTTTTTTCTAGTGTTCTAATTCTTTTCTGAGTCCTGGATATACCACCATTTAAAGCCATCCGCTGCAGCTTAATCATTAACTCTGGTGAAAAATTATACTCTTTTTCGGTCATAAATCTTTTAATTTTGATAACCTTTTCTCCAAATACTCCCAAATCTGAGCAACACCATCATTAGTCAGCTCATCGTGATCTCCATATCCAGAAAAATCCATCATTGCTGAAAATACACCCAGCCTCTGCAAACATCTGACTAATCCAGCAGCAGCTTTACCTTCTCTTGGAAGTAATATGCCTCGCCAGCTACTAGCCCGTTTCAAAAACTCTGGAGTAATAGTCTGTTTTTTCTTATCACAAATATTCTTAATTACTTTGGCATCCTCTTTATTAGGAAGTAAACCATGTCGTGTCATAAATCTAACATTATCATCTTCTTGCCTACCAACAGGAGCGCTAAACAACATAATGACTCCCCCACGCAACTCTGGTGCCAATAGGGTCTTGAATGCTTGTTCACTAGGTTTAGTAACTTCTAAAGAATAGATTTTTCTCAAAAATTCTTCTTCATATTCTTCCACAACGTCACGATCATCAGTTTTTGCGATCACATCTATATTAGGGTAATCTTGAGCCCATTCAATAAACCGACCAGTATTCTTCGATTCTCTTGTCACGATTGTCACTGCTGCGAAACTATCAACACAAAGGCTCTCTACCATTTTTCTCAGATAACTCAGCTGAACAGCTGCTCCAGAGATTGGGAGCATGATTCTAATAGGGGTTTTATCCGAACTAACCTGAGCTAGTTTTTCTTTGAACTCTTCTTTATCTAGTTTTTGTCCTAGATGTAAACTAACTGGATATGGATTAACAACCACTTCTGGAATAGGTTCTAGTTTTTTTTCGTTAAAAAACTCTAGAAGTTTATTCTTGGTAGAAGGGCTAGGTACAAAAATATGATCTGCACCATAGACTGCCCATATCTTTTGAGGAGAATCATCAGTGACTATTACAGTCACAACAATTTTGGTATTCAGTTCTTCACTCAGAGATTTCTTCACTTCGGCCAATGTATGAGCCAAACCAAAATGAGTACACACCACTAAAACAACCTTGGGTAATTGACCACGACGTTCAATTAAATCTCTAAGTCTTTCTTTAATATCACGACTATGTTTACGCAACCATCGGCCATATCTCAATGCAAAAAAACCATCCAGAAATGGAGTGTTTTGAAATGTCTCAATAATCCAGCGCAACACTCTATTGAGACTGGCTACTCTATGTAAAAACTGCATGCGATGATCATCTGCACCAAGAGTTTCTTGACGAACTAAATGAGGCAACCCTTGCCCAAGTGCTGATGATACTCTTTTATGACCAAGACCTGCTGTAGAGGTAGTAATAACTACCATAACGTCTTCTTCAGAGAAGAAATCAGCGTATTCGGGGGGGGGTTGAGATGACATATCGTAAATTATATATGATGGGAAACTAGACTGATATTACCTAAAAATATTTTCTAATTTTCACTCTTTATTGGACAAACAAACTCGCAGTTTGACCCTGTCCTACCTACATATGAACCATCCGGACATTCCAAGGCATCAAGAGTACAAACTACTCCTTCTTCCATTTGATTAGGATCAGGAACTTCATTAAACCTAAGTTCTGGAACAAAACACTCCTCGAACTCACAATCAGGTAGCATTCTTCCAACATAAGAGCCATCTGGACACTCTTTTGTTTCATAAGTACAGACCACTTCCTCTTCAATTGGAGTAGGAGATGCTGAAAGAGACACAGAGGGAGAAGGTTCTAGCTGATCTACAATCTCATTGGCTTGGCTGCTTCTACTGAGGCCCAAAATGTAACCACCAAAACCAACTACAATTAGAACTAATACTATTAGTAATCCAATTAAAATCTTATTAAAAGGCTGATTATTTTTGCCTAATTCTAGTTGTTGTTCTAGGGTTGGATCTATTTTAAGATTTTCCAAGGGTTGTTCTATTCTATTTTCCATAACTCAACTATGACATAAAAAATATTTACGTGCAAATCAATAAAATAATGATTTAGTGTTTATATACAACAAAATGCTTGCGGTACAAAAACTAGTAAAAAGTGTTGGAACCTATTTTAAAACAAATCCGAAACATCAAGGTCACCCTTCGCTTCTTGTAATTTTTTAACATGATCCCCCATTGTGCTTCCATTATCACTGATTCTACTTTTCATATTTTTAGTCCCCGATCCATCACTACGGCCAGTAGACAAGTTGTTATTAGGTATCACTTCTTTTAGCTTCTCTCTATCTTCATCAGTAATTTCTCCTTCAACTCCTTTTTGATAATATTCAAGAGCGGCTTCAATCATTTTTATAGAGAGTGTAACTGAATCTTCGACGAGTTTTTTTAAGGTTGTCTCTGTTTCCTCACCTGTTATAGGATCTAAGAATATTATTGGATCACTTGGAAAAACTCCTTCCATAAGGTATTTAATATGATCTTCAAATGGAGTTAAGTAAGCCAAAGAAAGTTCACCATTCCTCACTAGATTAATGTGACTCGCATAAGCCATTTCGTCATTGAATGACTGAAAATACTTTAATAAATGATCAAATGCTTCCTTGAAATCTTCAGCTGTCGTCTCAATCGCATTCATAAGAATATCTATATTTTCAAATAAGTCATTTTGCCAATCTGTATCAACTATGTTTTCTTCTGCTTCTCCATCACTAGCAATGAGTAATTTTTCCATTAATACTTCAATCAACCAGTGTAAATATATAATTTTTTCATGTTCTTCTTCATTTGCTCCACCATGATCACCAGACAAAGAATAAACCATGGGATGAATTGTTACATCAGTAGCAATGTGTGAAAGAATGCCCAAAAGCATCATTAAACTCTTTTGTGCTGACTCCATCTCCCCTTTTTTTGTTGCTTCAATACAACCATCTAAACATTTAAAAATATATTCGTTTGATGGCACTTCTACTTTATCGTTATGGAGTTTGTCAGCAATTTTTGCAGTTCCTGCTAAATATGAAAAAATATCAGGAAAAAATGAGCCCAACGACAATACTTGTTTAAGTTCTTCTCTTTTAAAAATAGGCCAGCCTTCATCTTCATCTTGAAGCTCTGGCCGAGACTCACCCTCAGATTTTTTTTTAGATAAAAGATTATGTAGTATTCCTGCTATACGAACATGAGTAGTTTCAAGAGCCATAATTACACCATTATATACTAACTATATAATATTAAAAAAGACCTATCTACAGGTCTTTTTACCATTTATAGGGCTTGGTAAAGGATGTTGGAACCTATTTTGTCAATAACTTAGAGAATACAGCCATTTTCTCACCAACTTCTCCACCCTCTACCTCACCTAGTTGTTTAAATCCTAGATTCAAATAAAAACCATAAGCAGTCTCCCTATATTTTTCTGCACTTACCAACAATAGTTCTTTATATCCCAAACTCAAAGATTTACTTTGTAATAATTCAACTAATTTTCTACCAAAACCTTTTCCTCTAAAAGCCTGATTTAAAAATATTGTTTTTAATTCTTTAGGATTATTTGTTTGAATAAATGGTTTTAATTTTGGTTGGCAATTTGATAATCCTCCTATTCCCAAAACCTTTTTCTCATCTTTAAGTACCCAAAACTTCATATCAAATTCAATCTGTCCTTTGATCTCATTTTCTATTCTCTGAAAATATTTCTGTGTTTCAGATTCATCATTCCACTGAGAAAGTATTTCTTTTATAGAAGGTAAATCTTGAATCTGAGGTTTAGTTAAATCTAAAGTCATAACTCAATCATAGCAAATAAAAAGTAATATATATCCCTTCTCAAATAATTAAGATATAATTAATATATGAAAAAAACCTATAAAGTTGAAGTTATTAAAGAAGGAACTCTTGGAGCATTATTCTGGGGTTCAGGAAAAATACCAGCAAAGAAATTAGAGACAATTTTAAATGAAAGATCTAAAGAAGGTTGGGAAATAGAATTCATGGTTATTGAGCAAAGAAGATTAGCTCTTTTTTGGCAAAGAGAAGCTATTGTTCTTACGTTGTCCAAAAAAGTTTAGAAAAAAATAGTAATAAAAGCTATGAATATATAAACCCTGAATCAAAATCTACGCTCTTTTCCTCTATTCATATATTCATTAACTAGATCACCAAAAGACCTATTTCCTTCTAATTTCCAAGCACCTTCTCCGAATCTTTTAGTAACATATTCTGTCATATCAGAACCACCAGAAAGTTTTAACTCACCTCGTGTCATAACTTCCCAACGATGTTTTTCAAATTCTCCATCAATAATAATATCCCCTAGATTTTGAACAAGGGTGTCATCTGTCGCATCAAAAGGCAAATAATAATAATGAACACTACTGGGAGCCAACCAAATAGTTCCTCCTTTATTCTTTAAATATAATCGTAACGCCCCCTCAGTACAATTACTTACCCCACCAAAATAAAGAATCTGTAATGAGTCAGTCATATAAATTAACTATATTTTTCTAAAACACCATTTATTTTAGCAATAATTTCTTCATAAAATTCTTTAGCTATAAAATCGTAAAACCTCAATATTTCCAACTTACCACCTTTACCTATGGTTATTTTAAAGAAATCTTCTAAAGGATCTCTAAAATCATTAGTTTTTAGTTCAATCATAATTTCTGTTTGACGATTATTACTCACATTCAATTTTACATTAAATTTATCAGCAGGAATAATATCTAAAAGTAATTGATAAATCTCTAAAAGACGTTTGACCTCATTTTCTAAAGGAGTCTCTTCTTCATATCTTTTTTGTTTTTCCTTAGACATAGTCTCCTTATCCATAATATTGATTTAATTAAAAAAAATTCAAATTGATTATATCAAGAAAAAGTAGATTTATGGGTTTTCAGATGTACTGAAACAAAATATGGCTGGTTTGCGATAGTTAAAGTAGAGCCAACAGAAATGTCTCCTAGTTTGCTAAGAGTAAGAGAAAAGTATGATTTAAAACCAGGGCCTACTAACTTTCTTGCCGTTCTCTTTAATAATGGAGAAATTGAAATTAATACTGCTGGATAAAAACAGAAACTAGTAAAAAGTATTAGATAGTTAAAAAAAACAATTTATAGGTCTTTTTTCATCTGCAGGGCCTAGTAAATGATGTTCGAACCTATTTCACCTCGAGTTTGGAGGGTGGTTTGGGCTTATAGCAAATAGGATTGTTTTATATCTTTTAAAAAAGATCTATGAGATCACTTCCCATTATTGTGATACCGCTCATTTCAACAAGATTGAGATTAATTAAAAGATTCATTCTTTTTTCTGATTGCTCCAAAACATATGAAAAGGCATTGACTATTGATTCATCCTGAGCTTCTTTCATAATTTCACAAAGAATCATTACTTGATCTTGATCTACAATTTCTTTACTAGAAATTAAATATTCAACATATTTGCGAGCATCACCGCTCAAATGATCTAAGTTTATACGATCTGCTTCTTTAGATATTTTACTCATATTCTGAAATTATAACATAAAAAAAACAATATAAATTGGAAAAATATTTATAAAAAACCTGCTCATAGGTCTTTTTTTCACTTGCAGGCCTACGAGGACTCTACGATTCCCTCGCTGTGCTCAGTCACATGCATTACCCAGGTCTCCTTCGCTGAAGCTCCAGAGACTTGGCGGTGAACCTGCACTATAAGTGCTGTTCAATCCTCATTTACACCTACCCATAAAAAAATCCCCATCGGGGATTTTTCTCTGGGCAGAGCCTAGTGAAGGATGTTCGAACCTATTTTTCTTTTACCCAAATATCATATTCAGTTTCAGGAAGTTCTCCCCATTGAACCCAAGTTCCCTCAAACTCAGTATTATTAATTTGATTATCAGTCATTTTTTTAGAAGCCATAAATACTGCATTTTCTCCTCTTGTTTTTATTAGTTGATGACCTTTAAAAGAAGATAATTTAGCTAATATATCTTTTGGAATTTCTGGCAAATCATCTTTTTGAGAAACTTTTGCTTCAGTTTGAACAGGCTTCATAGAAAGTGCCTTCTCAACTAAACTAGCAATATCTATTCCCATAGGGGATGCTTCTACAAATTCATTATTTTCTCCCCAATTAATAGTCTGATCTTCTAAATCACCATGAATAGAAAGACCTGGATTGCTATCTTCATCGTCATCTGCACCACCATCAATAGGTACTAAAACAGTTTCACCAGTTTTTTGATCCCATCTAAAACTTTTATAGATCTTTCCGTTTACCTCATAGAGCCTAGAAATAAACTCCCTTACTCTTATTGCCCCAGGAGGATCTTCTGGAAAAACTTCTTTTTCTTCTCTAAATTGTTCTTCTTCATAGGCATCAAAGACTATGCTACTTTTTTCTCCTTGTAATTCTCTATTTTCTTCAACAGACTTCATAGAACCAGCTTTCAGAACATAAATTATTTTTCCAACATTTGGTTCTTCGCTAGCTATTCCAGTAAAGACATAAGTTCCAGCAGGACCTAGCTCCAATGGCCCATTTTGCATTTCATCAAGATATATGTATGTTTGACCAGGCTCAATTAAAATATACTTAGCTTTATTAGCATTAGGACCATCAGACTCTGTCCCAGAAAAAACATAGAGATTACCATCTTGATTAATAGAAGCAGATATTCTGTAATCAAAATATATTACTTTTTCTCCAGGAGAAATGGATTTCTCTTCTCCAGTAAAGTCTTTATTATAAAGACGTCCTCTTCTAGTATCCATCATAGATAAAAACCTCTTCTTCAATATTTTATAAATCTACATTAATATAATAATCTTAAAAATAATAAATAGCCATAGTATTATAAAAAGACCCATCTATGGGTCTTTTTATAATCTGCAGGGCCTAGTGAAGGATGTTGGAACCTGTTTTTCCTCTAGTTTTGAAGTATTTTTAGGCTTATAAGTTAATAACTGTTATAACACTTGCTCAATTACCTTTTTTTCAAAAAATATCTTACATAAGTAAGTTTTTCTGGTTCTCCTAAAAGATGTTTTTCTTTAAAAAAGTCCAAATCTTCTATGTGAACAGCCTCTGTCCATCTTCCACTTTCTTCCTGACCAAACTCAATAATATCAAAACCCGCATCATCTAATAACGATTCAATTGATTTCCTATTTAAAACTGTTCTAGTATCACCAGTAGAAGGATCTACAATAATTGTTCGAAGCTCATCATCAACTGAAGTAGAATCTGTTAAAACTGAAAAAAATGCAACTCCTCCCTTCACAATACTTTCCGACATTAATTTACAATGCTTATCCCAACCAACCAAATCAGGCATAAAGTTAATTACATAATCAGAGATAACTATTTTCTGAGGAGGAAAAATTGGCTCCATTTGCATCAAATCAGCTTGCTGAACTTGTATTTCATCATCCATTTTCTTTTCTTCTACCAACTCTCTGTGCTTAGCAACTGCACCTTCATCTATATCATAGACAGTAATCTTAGATTCTAATCCAGGAAATAAATCTAAGAAGAAATTATGTAAATAAATGGGATTTTTAGGAGCAGCAGATCCCAATAAACTAGCCTTTAAATCACCATCTCTACCAAGAGCTATAACATAATCAAGTATTTCCTTATTATCTATAATGTCTAAAATCAAATGTTCTATTCTTCTACCATTTGGATCATTAGGAAACTTTTCTCTATATCTCTCTAGAGCTTCCATATCTTGTCCTGGGGCTGCTAGATCTTCTCTTGGGGAATTGGGCGGATGAATTTCTTTTATTTCTTCAGCTAAATGAAATAAGTCTGTTGTATCTTTATCTTGATTCAATATTAGCTCTGTGCCAGTTCTTTGATGAGTAACTTTTATTTTTTTTGAAAAATCTAAGTCCCTTACTCCCGTTGGACTCTCTCCAACTTGGATATATGGATTACCTGCTTTAACCTCAAGAGAAACTACATTAAAATCTCCATTTTCGATGAAATCAATCAAAAATTGACTACGAACTGATTCATTTCCACTAAAAGCTCTTTTAAAATCATAAGTATTAGATCTAACTTCAAGCATAATATCCCCTAAGTTTAATATTATTTGAAGTATATATAAAATTATTACTGATTACAAAACATGCTACATACTAATATTCATCTATAAGTGTATTTAAATATTTTCTAGGCCTACAAGGACTCTACGATTCCCTCGCTGTGCTCAGTCACATGCATTAGGTGGGTATCCTCCACTAACGTTATGGATACTCACCGGAGAACCAGCCTTACTTCGTTCGGCTAGATCCTTCTCCAATTTATAGCTCTATAAATATAAAATAGACCCATAAATGGGTCTTTTTTATATTTGCAGGCCTACGAGGACTCGAACCTCGGCGAAGGGTTTTGGAGACCCTCATGCTACCAACTACATCATAGGCCTAATAAATTAATTTAATAATCTTATTAAGAAGACTCATTATAACGCATAAAAATCTCTCTGAAAGACGCTAACAAAAATATAATTACTCTTGTCCAACAATAAAAAAACATCTAGGCTAGATGTATGCCTATACTTCAAGCCTCCCTCAGAAAAACAAAAAAACTAGATGCCCAATACCTGGCCAAAACAAAAGTTCCTCTAGTAACTGTTTCTGGAACTTACCGTGAAGATCTAAAAGGACTTCACCATTTACCAGAAAATGATCTTGCTCATGATGTGGTTTTCTCTAGAGCTCACTATTCTATGGCCATAGGAACTGCTGTAGCAGCTTGGAAAAATAAACTTGATCCAGCAGAAGCTTGGATTGTAGACCCAACAAATTATGTTTCTGGAAAGAAATGGTCCAGCATTGTCACTACAGAGCTCATCGGAAAAATACTAGCTAGATACTCAATGCTCAAAAAACTAAAAGACTTAGTTGATAAATTTGGTAGACAAAAACTACCTATCCTGGCTAGTATCACTCCTCCGCTACTAAAACTAACAGCAGACATAAAAAAACCTATCTTGTCATTTCATATCGCTGCTGGAAATATTTTGCTAGAAAAAAAGAAAACTGTCTTTCAAATGATCACTGATCCTCATGTACGTGAGGATTATCTGGCAAATAGTGAAAAGAAACATGCCTTTTATGGTGTTTTTGATGAAAAAACAAAAGCAGAATTCATGGATAAAGCAAAAAAGCTAAACAAAGAAGTCGATGAACACAGAGTCATCGTCACAGGCCCACCTATTGATCCCAGAGTTTTAGAAGCTCGTAACCACAAGTCTCCCTGGAATACTAGAAAACCACTAAAGATCTGTATAACCACTGGAGGTCTTGGAACTAATAAGACAGAAATAAAGAAAATATTAAAACAACTTCTTCCAGAACTTAAAAAAAATAAGCCACACTTTGAACTAACTGTTTATGCTGGAACACAAGGTGATATCAAAGACATGGTGATTGATAAAGCAAGGAAATCTGGTGTTTTGTACACAGAAATAAATCCTGTAGATCCTGCTCAATTCGAGATTGGAAAAAAGGTAACTTTAAAGAAAGAAATTGTAAATCACCATCCCAATGCTCCATTAAAAATTCTCTATCACCCACAAATTATCGATGCTAATGAACTACTAGTGGCTTTCGGATTCCCATGGGCGGATATATTTATCAGCAAACCATCTGGAGATATGGCTTATGATGCTGTAGCTTGTGGTGCTGCTCTACTTACCCTGGCAGAATGGGGTGAATGGGAACATAACATTAGAATAAAGATGGAAGGCCATAAAGTATCACAAGTAGCTGATGTAGATAATATCGTAGAACAGCTAGAAAAAATAACTCACGCTACCCCAAAGAAGTCCGCTTGGGTCCATGAAGCACAACATATTGCCCGTACTATTGAAAAACAAGATAAATATTTTAGGGTTGGAGCAAAGAATATTTTGAAGGCGGTAAAAAGGGTTGGGAGATAAACCAACCTCTATTTTCACCAACAAAAAACCCCGCTTCAAAAACGGGGCTCATTAATCAAAATTTTAAGATAAAAAACTACTTGAGTTTCTTCATCATTTTATGTTCAGTATGTTTTCTGCATTTTTTACAGTATTTACTGATAGGAAAAGTTGATTTTCCAGATGCTTGTTTCTTCAACTGATCATTATTCTTGTTGAATTCGGTCACATAACCAAACTGTTTACAAACAGTACATTGTAATCCAGCTATTTGTCGTGGTCCTTTTTTCTTTTTTGCCATAGTTTCTTTCTTACGCTTTAGAACTTGATTAAGTATCTAAGATTATTTCGAGATTTATAGAGGAGCATTGTATCATAAACACAAATGATTCTCTCTCTAGATTTTCTTGAGCCTTCGTCGAGACTCGAACTCGAGACCTACGGTTTACAAAACCGTTGCTCTACCAACTGAGCTACGAAGGCTTATTAAAAAAGCTGTGCCAGGAGAAGGATTCGAACCTACGAAGGCGTATGCCAGCAGTTTTACAGACTGCCCTGTTTGACCACTTCAGTATCCTGGCTTAATTAACTAGCCACAATTCTAATTGTTTTGCCATAAAAGTACAGCTCAAAAACACAACTAAAATTATTAGACTTATTCTACTACAAATCTAACTGAGCCTTTGTCGAGATTCGAACTCGAGACCTCAGTCTTACCAAGACTGCGCTCTATCCACCTGAGCTACAAAGGCAACTACAACAAGACTACTATTATAAGAAAAAACTGAGAAACAACAAGATATAGCTTGAGTTGCTTTAATAATTACAAAAAATGACCTTAACAACCATGCGCGAGGGGAAGAACTATTTTCCCCGGAAAATCCAGGTGGACAGAGCGATCATAACCCCACGAGGCTACAATACAACTCATAAGTCCTTGTTCAAACTGTTGAGAAATTTTGATGTTCTCGCCCCTCCCGCGTGATTGTTAAAGTTCTATTAGATTTGTATGTAAATCTATTAATAAAGATACTACAAAAACAGACTGACGGCAACCATCATTCTCGAGGTAAAAACGAAAAAAACCACCCTTTCCGCCAAACAGCTTAGGGGCGATTTTTCTTAAATTTATGAACTGTACCTATTCTACCCTTTTGGCTGTAACTCTTGCAACCACTCTTTTACTTTTGGACCAAAACTCTCATATTCCAAAACATATTTTAGGTGTGCTTTAAAATAATTTTCTGGATCACCTGTTGTCATCCATTTAGTAGAATTTTTTGCAACCAAAACTTTCTTTCCACCATCTTTATTAAGCCTTCCAATAGCATCTGCTGTCCAAAGTTCACCATCTTTTCCAGCATTTCCAGCATTCAGGTAAGTAAAAATATCTGGAGTAAGTAGATATCTACCATAAGAAGCCAAAGTTGTTGGAGCTTCTTCTGCATTTGGTTTTTCTACAATGTCTGTCAAAATATTCTCTTGATCTTCTTTATATTCACCATCTTTTAAAGAAACTGCGGCATATTTACTAATTTCATCTCTGGTTAATTCCTCAACCATAATAATGGCACTAGCATCAGAATATTTATTATATGTATCAACTAATGTTTTGGCTGATCCAGGATTACCAAACACAACATCATCGCTATACAAAGCCAAGAAAGCATCTTCACCTTCCACAAAAGCTTTTGCAGAAGCTATCGGAGAACCATTACCATAAGGAAGACTTGGATCTTGAGTAATAACAATAATTTTTGGGAAATCTAAAACGTCTTGAACAGAAGCATATCTATCTTCTTTTCCTTGAGAAGCCAGCTGCTTACGAATTCTATTTACACTATTGTTGAAATAGTCTTCGTAGATTGGTTTTCCTTCTGGTGTAGCCACAATAATAATCTCTTCAATACCAGCTTCAGCGCACTCTTCTATGACTATCTGCATAACTGGACGATTACCCATTGGCAGCATTGCTTTGGGAACAGTTTTGGTAATAGGTAGATATCTACTAGCAAAACCAGCATCTGTAATAATTGCTTTACGAACTTTTTTTTCAACTGAGGACATTACTGATCCTTATTATATGTATTACTACTTTCTCTTTTTTTTGGCTAAAATAAAATTCTAACTAGAGAAAAAACTCTTTCCAAAGAAAGAGAGTAATTGCAGTATACTACATTTTGATAAATCGAGGAAAAAACTTTGTACTTTTTCTGTTTTTTTACAAGATATTTTTTCTCCTCTTAAAATAAAAAAATTCCCTCTGAAAGATTTCTACTTTTCTGATAAAATACTCTGTCTATGCAAGGACTTCTCCAATACTTTCGGGAAGTGGCAAAGGAACTCAAAAAAGTTTCTTGGCCAACAAAGGAACAAACTTATAATTTAACTCTTCTTGTTGTAGGAGTGACTGCTATTGCAGCTCTCTACATAGGAGGTCTTGACTATGTTTTTTCTAGACTCATGAGTATTGTAATAAGGTAAAAAAAATATGACAGATAACACACAACCACCAACAGAAGAAACAATGACCCCTCCAGAAGAACAGGAAGTCAAAGTTGATTCACCCAACATCGTTACTATTTCTGAAGAAGAAAATAAAAAAGCTCGTTGGTACGTAGTTCATGCTTACTCTGGTCATGAAAAAAAAGTAGGTGAAGCTCTCAAGCAACGTGCTCAAACTTTACATTTAACTAATAAAATTCTTACAGTACTTATTCCTAGTCAAGAAAAAATTCAAATCAAAAGAGGACAACGCAAAACTGTCAGAGAAAAGATTTTCCCTGGATATATGCTTGTTCAGATGGAATTGACTGATGATGCATGGTTGGCTGTAAGAACCACTCAAGGAGTAACTGGTTTTGTCGGAATGAGTAGCAAGCCTACTCCTCTACCAAGACATGAAGTAGAAGCTATCCAGAAATACATGAATCAATCAGAACCTCAATTCAAAGTCGACTTTGTTGAAGGTGAAGCTGTCAAAATTACTGATGGTCCATTCGCTGACTTCTTGGGTACTGTAGAGTCTATAGATGAAGAAAAAGGACAAGTAAAAGTCTTGATTAGCATCTTCGGAAGAGAGACCCCAGTAGAGATGGATTTTCTACAAGTACAGAAAGTCTAGACTGGTATGTTAGAATAGCAAACTGCGAAAGAAAATATGGCAAAAAAAATACAACAAACATTAAAACTCAATCTTAAAGGTGGCAGTGCCACTCCAGCTCCTCCTGTAGGACCAGCTCTTGGTCAAACAGGTATCAACATGATGGATTTCTTGAAGCAATATAATGCAGCTACTCAAGATAAAAAAGGCCAGATCATTCCTGCTGAAATTACAGTTTATAAAGATAAATCTTTTACTTTTGTTTTGAAGCTACCTCCAGTTTCAGATTTAATCAAAAAAGTCTTAAAACTCAAAAAAGGTAGTAGCACTCCAAGCAGAGAATCTGCTGGAACATTAACTATGGACCAAGTAAAAGAAATTGCAGAAGCAAAACTTCCTGATCTAAATACAAATAATTTAGAAAATGCTATTAATAGTGTTACAGGAACAGCCCGAAGCATGGGAATACAGATAAAGGAATAAATCATGGGTAGTACACAAAATATAGATATGTCCAGCCAAGAAGTAGAGATCAAAGTTGTTGATACTCCTGAAGCTGAAGAAAACAAAGAAGAAAAGAAGAAAACTAGAAAAGTCAAAACTCACAGCAAGAAATATATGGCTGTAAAATCTAAAGTCGACAAGACTAAGACTCATGACTTACCGGTTGCTATAGAAATGGTAAAAAAACTTTCCTATAGTTCATTTGATGGAACAATTACTGCTGAAATAGTACTTAAAGAAGCAGGAGCTAGTGCAGAAGTCACTCTTCCTCACCAATCTGGTAAAGCTAAAAAAATTGCTATTGTTGATGAAAAAGTTCTAAAAGATATAGAAGCTGGAAAAATTGACTTTGATATTCTTATCAGTTCACCAGAATATATGCCTAAATTAGCAAAATTTGCTAGAGTACTTGGTCCAAAAGGCTTAATGCCAAATCCAAAAAGTGGAACTCTTACACCAAATCCAGAGAGAGCTGTCAAAGAACTCGGAGCTGGAAAAATGTTAATCAAAACAGAGAGAAAACACCCTCTAATCCATATTTCTATCGGTAAAGTTTCTTTGGAAGACAAGAAACTTATTGAAAATATGAACGCAGTTATCAAAGCTTTCCAAACTAAAATAGTCAGAGTTTCTATCTCTGCTTCTATGAGTCCTAGTGTAAAAGTGAACTGGGAAACAGTTTAAAACTTTCTAAACTTAAAAAAACAAAATAACTAACCACTGATTAATAATAATCGGTGGTTTTTTTATTAAAAGTTTACTTATTCCAGTCTTTATAAAAACTCTATTGATGAACTAATTGTTGTGAGTTACTATAAAAACAGTGAAAAACTCTCTCCCCCCCCTATCTCCAGTAACTATTATCTCTGGAAAATCATCACAAAAATATACACTTTCTCTAGGAATCACTGAAAAACAGTTACAAAAAGTTGTAAACTACGCCCAGAATGATCCATTAATCATTGCTCAAACTTCAGATCCTAGCCGTTTCTCTTCTTTAACAAGAGCTTATGAATGGATAGAGAAAGAAGAAAAAGTCTTTTTTACCATTTCCCCAGAAAAAAATCTAGATCAGCTATCTGGAATAGTTTGGTTTGAAAAATCACCACTACCAGCTCCATACAGTACAGTTACTAATCCAGAAGATTCTTGGACTTTTGGTATCCGTATTTATGAGAGTGCTAGAGGAAATAAACTATCTTTTCCATTTATGGATGAAGTATTTAAAAAATTCTGGGAACTGCATCCAAAGAAATCTGTTTGGCTCAGTACTAGAAAAACAAATCTAATAGCTCAAAAAATATACAAGAAATTTGGCTTTACAAAACTAGGCACTATTCCAGATAAAGTAGTTTATTTAATAGAAGACAGAACTTAGTTCTACCCACTCTCCAGAGTAATTGTTTGTTACAATAAATTGTTAGACTTCTTGCAAAATAAGAAATATATTATGAATTGGATAATTTCTAGCTTCATCATGTTCACTTCATCAGTGGTGACTTATCTATTTGTTAGATTATCTAGTATTCATAAAATAGCTACACCTCTCAAAAATATCTCCATGTTTCTGGTTCCCCTTTTGATTTATATTTGGTTCTTGCCCAGATAAACTGATAAAATGCTAGAATAAAAGCATGAAACTCCAGATATGGCACGGAAAAATAAGTGGATATAAAACCGGAAAAATCCTGCACCACTTCATAGTGGATGTAGAAGCCTCTAAAACAGCA
>JABHWM010000021.1 GCA_018657765.1 Minisyncoccota bacterium
CCTATGATTATCATATCTAGGCCATTTTCACCACCGTGTTTAACTCACAATTTTTTCTAATGTTGTTTTTTTGTTTATAAAATTGTAATTAAGTTTGCAATACATACCCTCATTTATAGTGAGGGTTTTTTGTATTTGAAAAATAAAAATTATATTCAAAAATAAGTTGAGATTTGCTATAGGATATTAGCAGAGCGACCATGTTTCTGCTAAGTGCAGTTTCTTGATATAAACACTGATATATCAATCTTAAACTATGGCTATCTTATGATCTACTTTGATAGTTAAACATATATTTATATATCAAAATAGGACTTAAGTTGTTTTTATAAACCATGTCTATCAACTAGTTAAAATCTACCAATATTATCTTTACTCAACTAAACCCATTATTTTTCTATTAGAAAAATTACGACCTCATGTTACAATACTGAATATCGTTTTTAGGGTGTGTAGCTCAGGTGGTTAGAGCGCTGTCCTGATAAGACAGAGGTCCCATGTTCGAGTCATGGCACACCCACAATTTTTAAAAGACCGTTTCAAAACGGTCTTTTTTAATTAAATCTAATTTTTTAAAAATATTCTAAGAAGATACTATTAATAAGACTCCACCAAAAGCAAACAATATACCAACAATCTTTTGCCATAAACGTTTTTTCTCTTTCAAAAAGAAATAGCCAAATAAAACTGTAAAAATCATGCTTGTTTGAAAAATAGGAGAAATAATAGAAGCCTGACCACCCAATTTATATGCTGTAAATAGAGCTATCACAGAAAAAGAGTAGAGAACAACTGAACTAGTAACAGCAAGAGTCTTTTTAAAAGAAGAAAAATAAACACCAAGCTTACTAAGAGACCTCGGACGAAAAGCTAGAGTAGCTAATGAAGGAAGAAAGAAAATAATAAACATATATGAAGCAATGCTCTGATATTTACTAATAATATAAACATCATTGGTAAATGCCACTCCATAGAATAATGAACTAACCAAAGCAAAAATATGGCCTTTATTAAACTTCCAGCCAGTCTTTTCAAAGTAAGTAATTACTATCCCTACAATTACTATTAAAATCCCTAATAATTGATAAATACTCAACTTCTCATCCAAAAAAATCAAAGCTGTCACGATAGACCAAATAGTTCCAGTAGAAAATAAAATACTAGCTTCAGAAGCTTCTGCATATTTATATGCTTTAAAAGAAAATAAATTACCTAAAGCATATAAGCCTGTCATCAAAAGAATGTTTTTCCAAACCATAGTTAAATTGGGAAACTCCCAGGTATTAGTGAGCTGAGTGTATGCTAAAAATACTCCTGCCACTAATAATTGAAAAAAGAAACTAAAAACAAAAGCATCACTTTTTTTATCTGATAAAACTATTTTTTGAAATATACGAGCCCCTGCTACACAAAAAGCACCAGCCAAGGTAAGAAAAAGCCAAGAAATTTCAAACATTACCATCATTATATGCTAAACTAAAAATCATGCATCATAAAAAATACAAAGATGGCTTTTCTCTTTTTGTATCCTTTTGGACTTTACTCAGAATTTTCGCTGTTATTACTATCTGGACTTGGGATCCATTCTTAGGATCATTGTTTAATATATTTATAGATGCGATTGATGGACATATCTTTGAATACTTTGGCCTTAAAAGGGATACTTATGAAATTTATGACAAATGGCTAGACTTATGGTTCTACTTTGCTCTAGCTTTGTTTACTTATCAAAATCTACAAGGCTCATTGTTTTATTTACCACTCATCTGGTTATTTATACTCAGACTAACTGGAATCCTTCTTTTTGCAAAATTCAATAAAGAGTGGCTACTATTTGCTTTCCCTAATCTATTTGAACCATTTTTTCTGGTAGTCGTTGGCTTTCCTCATTGGTTAACCCCACAAGGAATACCATTGGTATTTTGGGGAATTTTTGTCACAAAAATGTTGATGGAGTGGTGGATACACCTAGCAAAACTAGACCTTACTAGCATAATCCTCAGAAAACCAACTAGATGGAATAGAAAAAGAAAGAAAAAATAGCTCACCTGATTTACCAACAAAATAACTTTTTCGACCTTGCCTTTTAGCAGACGAAAATATAGAATGCTAATCCAATTCAAAATAGGAGTGTTTTAATGACAGATAATATCAAAAAAATAAAAACAATATCTACCAAACCAAAACAAAGTAATTTCCCTCAAAGATTAATGAAATTACCAGTAGTTCCACTTAAAGAAGGAATTCTTTTCCCTGTTACAGAATCTGTTCTAGCCTTTGGCAGAGATATCTCTCTAAATGGCCTTAAAATTGCTACAAAGAATCCTAAAAAACTAGTTGTTTTACTTGCCCAGAAAAAATCTACTACTACAAAACCAACATCTAAAGATCTTTATACCATCGGAACTCTAGCTGTAGTAGAAAGAACCATAAAAACAGAAGATACTCTTAATGCTCTAGTTAGAGGAATTGGAAGAATTAGAGTCCAACAATTTACTAAAGAAGCGCCTTACCTAGAAGCACAAGTGACTAGAATTAGTGATCTTGAATATACTGATAATGAAACCAAAGCTCTAGCTAATCATCTCCAAAAATCATTCCGTAAAACAATTCAAATGGGGAAACCTGTTGAATTCTTGAACTTTATGAAACTACTTGGTGGAGTAAAAGCTGGAGAACTAGCAGATCAAATTGCTAGTACCCTTAACCTCTCTACTGAAGTTAAACAATCTATTCTAGAAACTATCGATGTCAAACGAAGACTTCAAATAGTATCTGATCATCTTTCTAGAGAAATAAAAATTCTTGAGATAGAAAAAGATGTTGTTCATAAAACTCAGAAAAAATTCGATAAACACATGAGAGAAAATATTCTTAGAGAAAGATTGAGAACAATCCAAAAAGAACTTGGAGAAATAGATGATGAAGATGAAATAACAGATTCATACTTTATAAAACTAAAAAAACTAAAAGTAGATGCTGACATTAAGAAGAAAGTCAAAAAAGAAATAAAGAGACTTAGTCAAATGTCACCTAATAACCCAGAAACTGGCTATATCAGATCTTGGTTAGATATTGTCTTCGAACTACCTTGGGGTAAAACTACCAAAGGAAAAGTTGACCTCAAAAAAGCTGGAAAAATACTGGATATTCATCATTATGGATTACAAGATGTCAAAGATAGAGTTCTAGAACATATTGCCGTACTTCAGCTTCAACAAAAAAATAAAAAGAAATCATTATCATCAACACCAACCATTCTATGTTTTGCTGGGCCTCCTGGAGTAGGGAAGACTAGTATCGGTAAATCTATAGCTGAAGCCTTGAATAGAAAATTCATCAAAGCTTCACTTGGTGGTATTCGTGATGAAGCCGAGATTAGAGGACATAGAAAAACTTATGTCGGAGCTATGACTGGAAAAATCATTGCCGGTATAAAACAAGCCCAGTCTATGAACCCTGTATTCATGTTGGATGAAATAGATAAACTTGGAAATGACTTTAGAGGTGATCCCTCAGCGGCATTGCTAGAAGTTCTTGATCCAGAACAAAACAAAGAATTCGTTGATCACTACCTAGATATTCCTTTTGATCTTTCACAAACTATTTTTATCACTACAGCAAATAGTCTAGATACTATCCCACCAGCTCTTCGTGACCGTTTGGAA
>JABHWM010000002.1 GCA_018657765.1 Minisyncoccota bacterium
AAGAAACAAAAACTGCAAACAAGTATATTCACCAATGGAATCTTGTGTAAAGATAATAAATTACACACCATTGATTTGTCACCATCTTTCAGTCTAATTAGGTCATTGGAAGAAGAAAAAGGTGAAAATGTGACCCCACGGAGAATCGAACTCCGGTTGCCTGGATGAAAACCAGGTGTCCTAACCACTAGACGATGGGGCCATTGATTTTAGTAGTTATTACTAAAATTTAGGGCCAAGTTATATTTTCAAAGTGCTCTACTCTTCCAGGAGTGATTGCTATGATATCAAATCGGTAAAAGTTCTGTAAGCCTGTATATCTTAGAAAAAATTGAGCTCCTTTTTTTAGGGATCGAAGTTTTCTTTTACTTACAGATTGACTTGGATTTCCGTAGTTTGTAGATTTTCTTGTTTTTACTTCTACAAAAACTAATTCATCCGAATTTGTATCTAGAGCGACAATGTCAATTTCATATTTTTTAAAGACCACATTGTTCGTAATGATTGTGTATCCTTTACGAACCAAGAAAGCTTTAGCAACTTTCTCCCCAATATCGCCAACAGTAAAGTGACGAAAATTACGCTGCTTTGTTGAAAGTTTTCTTTTCTTTAATACGGGAAGCTGCTTTACCGACTTTTTCACGAAGATAATATAGCTTACTTCTACGTACTTCACCCTGACGTTTAATCTCTATTTTCTTTATGGAAGGTAATAATACTGGGAAGATTTTCTCTACACCGATACTATTTGATCCAATTTTTCTAACAGTGACTGATTTTCCTGAACCAGCGTTTTTGATAGCAATAACTATTCCTTCAAAAATCTGGATACGTTTCTTGTTTCCTTCACTGATTTCTTGGTGAACACGGATAGTATCTCCAACTGAGATAGTTTTGTCTTTATATTCTAAATATTGTGCCATTATGTATTTCCCTTTCTGAGAGTCTAGAAAGAAGTTTTTTTAAGATGAAAACGTCCTTCACGACAGACGAATATTTTACTCTGGAATAGTCAGATAAGCAAGTTATATTTTGCTGGTTGTCCCACGATCGTGTTCATTATCATATTTGAGGACAGCTTTCATGTATTCCGCAAAGATAGGATGTGGTTTTAGTGGTCTAGATTTATATTCTGGATGAGCTTGAGTAGCAATAAAGAAAGGATGATCCTTCTGAGGTAATTCAATCATTTCTACAAAGAAATCATCAGGGCTAGTTCCAGAGATAACAAAACCTTTATCTTCTAGTTTTTTTCTATATTCATTATTGAATTCATATCGATGTCGATGTCTCTCTGTGATGAGATTTTTCTTTTTGTCTTTGAAGGCATTATGTTTTGCATATATTTTATGAGCCAAAGTTCCTGGTTTTAGAATACAGTCATATCCCCCAAGTCTCATGCTAGCACCAATTCCTTTGATAGTTTGGTATTTTTTATCAAAAGGGATGTCATGAATAACTGGATGTTTTGTATCTGGATCTACTTCTTTAGTATTAGCTTTTTCTAGACCAACAACGTGTCTAGCAAACTCTACAGAAGCTAGTTGCATACCATAACAAAGTCCTAAATAAGGAACTTTATTCTCTCTGGCATACTTGATTGCAGAGATTTTTCCCTCTACTCCTCTACTTCCCCAACCGATAGGAACAACGATTCCATCAGCTCGGTGCAGGTCTTCTAGAGCTTTCTTGGTTTTTTTCTCTAAAGATTCTGCTTTGATAAATATGATTTCTAGATCTGTGTCACTATGCCAACCAGCATGTTCTAAGGATTCTAATAAAGAGGTATATGAATCTTTAAGTTCATAATCTCCTGTTGAAAGGTATTTGGCAATAATAGCGACGGATACTCTACGAGTTTTTTTAGCCAAAATCTTATCAACTAGATTTTTCCAAGATTGGATCTTGGCAGATTTTTTAGGTAATTTTAGTTTTTCTAAAATACGTTCATCGAACTTCTGTTCTAGGAATGTCAAAGGAATTTGGTAGATACTTTCTGCATCTGGATTAGAGATAACATCGTCTTTATGCATGTTGCAGAAATAGGCTACTTTTTCTTTTCTCTTATCATCGATGGTTGATTCTGCTCTTCCTACAATAAAATCTGGTTGAATACCCATTGCATGGAGATTTTTTACAGATAGTTGAGTAGGTTTTGATTTGAGCTCATTAATATGTTGTGGTGTTGGGAAGTAAGTTACATGAACCAGTAGCACATCATCAGGAAGACTTTGCTTCATGATTCTGTAAGCTTCATAGTAAACAATGTTCTGATATTCACCAGCTGTTCCACCTAGTTCTATAAGAACAACGTCATAGCCCTCAGCGGCTTTTCTAATACGGCGAATTACCTCTTCTGGTACATAAGGGATAGCATCAACAGTAGCACCTTCATATTCTAGGTTTTTGGCCTTTTCAATGACTGTGGAGTAGATCTGTCCCATTGTAGTAAAGTTCTTTGTGCCGACTTCTTCACCCAAGAAACGTTCATAAGTTCCCAAGTCTAGATCTGCTTCTAAGCCGTCTTCACATAAAAAGACATCACCATGTTCTATGGGGTTGAGGTTTCCAGAATCTATATTAAGGTAGTTTTCACATTTGAGGTTAGTTACAGAGTAACCAGTATCTTTTAGAAGGACACCAATAGAAGCAGCTGTTGCTCCTTTTCCCAATCCAGAAAGAACACCTCCTGAAACGAAGATATATTTTTTTGGTTTTTTGCTGGAAAAGTTAAGTAATCCGTCTAATCTCACGGAAATGAATTGTACTGGCAAACATTAAGTAGGAAAAGAGCTAATTTGTATTTATACATACAACATATGGTACGTAGCCTGGAAAAATAGGTACTATCTGTAGTGTTTAATATTAATTTAGATTATTTTTTCTAAATTATATAATGAGAAAAATCAACTAAACAACAGTGTACAATAAAGAATAATATGATGAATGTTTCTACAAAAACAGGAGATGATGGTGAAACCTGTTTGGCTAATGGAAAAAGAATATCTAAGTCAAGCATAATATTTGAAGTAATTGGTACTATAGATGAGCTCAACTCACATCTAGGATTAATAAAAGCAAGCTTTAATGATTTTACTAATAAGCCAGAATTAAAAAAACAACAAGATTTTTTACAGAAAACCCAAAAACAACTTTTTGTTTTGGGTGGGTTTGTTGCTGAAGCAGATATTAATCTTTCTTCAGAGTTTCTGACTGAACTAGAAAAAAAATCTATTTATCTTCAAGAGATTATGGATGAAGATTGGCATGCTAGATTTGTTTTACCAGGTGGACATTTAGTGGCTGCTAGATTAGATATAGCTAGATCTGTTTGCAGAAGATTAGAGAGAAAATGTATAGATTACATTGAGGAAAAAGATCTTGTAGATCCTCTTTTATTGAAAACTATTAATAGACTATCTGACTATCTATATGTTCTACGTTGTTTTGTAAATGAAGAAGCAGGCGTTAAAGAGAGTTACGTTTAATAACGGAACTTGCGGATTAAGCCCACTACTCTACCCTGAATTTTAACATTGGTAGCATAGATAGGACTCATAGTTGCATTAGCTGGTTCTAATCTAACCCTAGTAACTTCTTTATAGAATCGTTTTAGAGTAGCTAATCCATTATCAAGTAGAGCCACAACAATGTCTCCATTATTTACAGCTTCTGTTTCTTCAATGACAACATAATCACCATCATCTATATGGTCTTCGATCATAGATTGTCCCTTAACTTGTAGAATATATGCTCGTTTTTTTCCAGAAATCATCTCTGGAGAAACTTTGAAGGTGGCATCAGGATCTGTGTAAGGCTCTATTGGAGATCCAGCAGCAATAAATCCTAAAATAGGCAGATCTATACTATCTGTGACACGTAGAAATGTTCTATCTACTAGTTCTATTCCACGAACTGTACCTTCATGTTTTTTAATCACATTTTTTCTTTGTAATGCTTGAAGATGTTCATGAACTGTTGCTAGTGAAGAAACACCGATTGATCCTGCTATTTCTTTAAGAGTTGGAGCAAAACCATTTTTTTGAATATACTGAGCAATAAAGTCTACTATTTGTCTTTGTCTTTTATAGAGAGTAACTGCCATATGTTTTTCCTTTTTTTATAAAATACTTTATCCGAACTTATCCCAAACATTACCCAGAGTATATGCAATTAAAGCCCGAATGACAACTATATGTTTATGCATCAATATACGTCAAAGACACTTTTATTATAAAAAATAAAAGTTTTTTTATTCGGGTGGTTTTAGTAGCAAATATTGTTAATTGGGATCAAATAAAGTAGACTTGATATTTGTTATATTGAATAATTGAGTACAAAAAAAGTTATATTATGATTAAAAAAAACATTTCCCTATCTTTAACAAATTATGCATACGGCTTGGTTTTAGGTACTGCTGAAATTATTCCTGGTGTCAGTGGTTCTACACTAGCTTTACTTTTAGGTATATACGATGATTTTATTGAACTCCTCTATCAAGGGACAGAGTTAGTTAAATATATACTATTATTTTTTCTTAAAAAGAAGAAGTTTGAGGATGTTAAGAAACAATTTTTAACAATTCGTCTGTGGCCATTTGGAATTCCACTGGTTTTCGGGATGTTTTCTGCAGTCTTGGCTTTGTCTTCAATCATGACTTATTTACTTTTGAATTACACTAGCTACCTTTATGCTGTATTGTTTGCTCTTAGTTTGCCAACTATTGCAATTATTTATAGACAGATAAAAAAAAGAACTTTTTCTAATTTTGCTCTTACTGCTGTAACAGGGGTTTCATTACTAATGGTTTTTATTAACTTCTTAAGCCAGAATACTAATGTTTATCAGCCTCATCCACTATATTTGTTTTTTGGTGGTCTTGTTGCTATTTCTGCCATGGTTTTACCTGGAGTTAGTGGTTCATTTATGTTATTAATTCTTGGTTTGTATACTTATGTTATTAGTTTAATTTCTCAATTAACTCATGGTAGTTTTGTTATGTCTGATGTGATCAATCTTTTGTTTTTGGTTGCTGGTTTTGGAGCTGGGTTTTTAACAACAGTAAGATTGTTAAAGAAAGCTTTTGCTTCCTATAGAGATCAATTAATGGCGGTTTTACTTGGCTTGCTTTTTTCATCTTGGTATATTCTCTGGCCTTTAGTTGAGGTTACAGAAGTTATTCATGATGAACCAGTTTTGTCTAAACTTACACCTACTGAGTTCGGTTTACCAAAAAGTTTTGCTTTCTTGGTGAGTATTATTTTATTGGCATGGATTGTAGACAAACTACACCATGTGCTTGATAAAAAACAAAAACCAGTTGATGATGGATTTGACCGTTTATAGTAAATATGACTTACCACTGGCCTTCCAATTTTTGGCAACAATGGTTAGCAAATGCTCCAGTATTATGTGTCGATGCAGTTTTGGTTTCCAAAGAAAAAGTTCTACTTTCTAGAAGAAGAACAGAGCCATTTAAAGGTTATTGGCATTTGCCTGGTGGAATAGTTAGAAAAGATGAAACTTTAGAAGAAGCTCTGAAGAGGATTGTTTCAATAGAGATAGGTTTAGAAGATATTTCTATTGATAAACAAATTGGTATTTTTGATAACCCCAAAAGAGATCCAAGAGGGCATTTTATTACGGTTGCTTTTCTTATTAGTAGTAATAAATTACCTAAACAAATTAATTCTCAAGGAGAAGAGTTGAAATTTTTTGAAAAATTACCAGTTAAAACTGGTTTTGATGTTGATAAAATTACTAAAGAAATTTTTAAATAAAAAAAGCCCCTCTATCATTCTTAAGAAGGGCTTTATTGTTTTTCTAATTAAGCTTGAGGATCAACTTTTTCCTCTGCAGGAGCAGTTGGCACTATTGGTTGTTCATCTGTTTTAGGACTAATTTCTGCTACTGTTGAATCAATTGCATTTTGGGCATCTGCTACAACTTCTTTTGGAGTAGTTGGCTCTGTTTGTTGAGGAACTTTATCCTGAGGTTGAGTAGCTTCTACTGGTGTAACCACATCTGGCTTAGCTGTATTTTCAGCTGCTGGTTGTTCTAAAGCAGGTTCAGCTGGTTCAGGTGTTGATGCTGGATTTACAACTGGTGTATTCATAGGAGGCTGTGAATCTACGCTTATTGGCTGAGGAGGTGTTACATCTGGTGTTGCACCTAGAGAAAGCTCTGGAACAGCAGCTACAGGAGCTGCGGCAACTGGTGGAACCTCTGCTACTGCTTCTAATGGTTTTCCTGGATCAGCTACTGGTACTGGTGGAGTTTCTACAGTGGTTGTTTCTTCAGGTTTTTGATTAGTTTCAACTGTTTCTTCTTTATCAGTTTCAAAAGGGTTAATATCTGAAACAGGAGTTTGATCTGGCTGTGTCTGAGGAGGCACAGGCATAGCTGCTGGAGCTGGGGTAGCAGCAGGAGCATTGGCTGGTGCAGGTGTTTGTGTAGTTGTTGCTTCAGGTGCCTTTTCTTCATTTGGGTTTGTACTCTGATCTTGTGGGAGTGCTTGACTCATAGTTTCTCCTTCCAGCATTTGCTGTTCAATTTCTAAATAAATATCTGCTAAACGGTTATATTTTTCAACGGACTCTCCTCTATTTGTCGGTCCAAATTTTACAAAATTGGCACCGATTCCTACAGCAAAATCTGCCAAGAAATCATCATTTGTTTCTCCACTTCTTTGAGAAACTATGATATTCAAGCCAGCTGTTTTGGCTGTTTTTACAGCTTGAATAGCTTCGGTAACTGTACCGATCTGACTTGGTTTAATAATAATGGAGTTTCCATATTTATTTTGTACAACTTCTTGAATTTTAGTTGGATTTGTGACTGTAAAAACGTCTGTAACTACACGGGTTGTCTCTCCAAGTTCTAAAGTAAAGTTTTTCCATGATTCCAAGTCTTGTGTTGTAAATGGATCTTCAAAATATGTTACGTTATATTTTTCTTTTAGATTTTTATAGTAATCTAATATTTCTTTGTTTGAGTAAACTGTAGATTTATCACGAAGAACATATTTTCCTCTTTTGGCCAAATTTTCAGCTCCAGCATCAATGCCAAAAAAGAAGTCTCTAGAAAGGATATAGTCTGTTTTTCTTGCAGCTTCAATAATAAAGTCAAAAACGTCAGTATTTTTTTGAAATGAAGGTGTAAAACCACCTAAAATACCTGTCGAATAGTTAGCATTTCTTTCTTTTAATAACTGAAGTAAGTTGTCTCTAATAGAACTTTCTATCTCTAGAGATACTCTATAGTCCATATGGCTAGCTGGCAGAATCAAAAATTCTTGAAGATCTAGATTGTCAGATCCATACTGGCCTCCATTTACTAATCCAAAAATACAGGTAGGAATATGAATATATTTCACTAATTGGTATTCTTCAAATAGTCGTTGATAAACAGATCTACCCAAAGAAGCTGCTCCAGCTTTGAAAATAACTTGAGAAAGTGCAGCTAAAGTATTGGTCCCATATTTAGTTTTTTGTTCAGTGCCATCCCAACTGATAAGAAGTTGATCTAGTTCATCTTGCTTTGTTGGATCTTTACCAATAAGTTGTGGGGCAATAGATTTATTAATCAATTGAACTGCTTTTAGGACCCCCTTACCTTTTCTATGTTCAGGGTCGTTGTCGATAAGAGTAGCTGCCTCATGAGCAAAGTGTTGGCTTCCATTGGGAACTCCACTTTTTACCAAAATACCTTCATCTGTCCATAGAGATACCTGAATAGTAGGTACTCCTTGAGAATCTAGAATTTCTTTGGCAACTATTGCACGAATTACAGCCATGTCTTAACTATACCTAATTTTTTAGTCTGAAACCAGACGCTCTATTTTATTTTTTAAGTTCTTCTTTGAACATATCAACAAAAGGAATCGGGCTAGGATCTAGTCTTTCAAGCATACTGAGATAAAATCCAGCATAACTCATGAGAGTAATCAGCTCAAATACCTGTGTTAGTTTTGTTTCAGAAACAAGCTCGACACTTATGGTTTCGATTTCATTTTGTTCTACGACTTGTTGTGTTATTTTCATTCTTTTCTGATTTCTATCCTGATATAGTTCAGAGTTAAAGAATACGAAAAAATGATTTAAAGCATTACTTTTGGGAAATTTCAGGCCTTCCAGTAAATGATGATTGATTTCTGGAATAACTTTGAAGTCAGCAAACATCTTTGCGTTTTCATTCCACTGATTTGCAGCTACATGAAGGCCACCTTTCAAGAATTCACTTCCTAGAAAAACTGGTCGTCGCTCAATACTAGAAAAAGCAAGCAGCTTTGCTTGATTATTATCCTGAGGAGTTTCTACACCCAAGTTTTCTGATGTACGAAGAATAGTAGTTATTATTTGATCAATATCTTCTTGAGAAATATGAGTAATTCCAGCTGTATTCATCAAGCCAAATAATCCTATTAGAGCATATCCAAGTGCCATTCTTGGCTGATTAGAGGGATTGTGTACTGGATCTATAAAATATGCTGGATAGTTATTTTCTTCTGCTATTTTTTTTAGTTCTCCACCTGCTGTGATAATCGCTATTTGTGTTTGTTTTTCTATGGTTTGATCTACACAATTTATAACTTCCTCTGTTGTTCCAGAATAGCTAGAAAGAATAACTAATGTATTTTTGTTTGCATAAGCTGGTAAGTCATAGCCGTTATAAACTTCAAAAGGAACAGCTAAAGTATCCATAAAAATATTTTTAAAAACATCTGCACCCAGAGCAGAACCACCCATTCCTACTACAACTACATTTCTAATTTCTTCGGGATAAGAAAATGATAGTTTTTGTGTTTCTTCCCAAGCATGTTTTACTTGATCAGCTAGAGCTTCTATCGAGCCCAGCATATTTGATTTATCTAGTTTGGCTATCTCTTCTCTTGATTCTAAAATATTTACTTTAGACATATTTATCCTTATTTTTTTAAATACTTTTGTACTTTTTGTAGAATAATTTCTACATTACGGAAAGCTAGATTTTTTGGTATCTCACTTTTCGTAAACCATTTTAGTTCTTCAACATCATCTTGTGGAGTTGGAATTTGATTTTTATTTTTCATTTTTACTAGATATAACATAGGAAGCGTAGGTCTACCTTCATAAATGTCCCATACAGAACCCAAGTATTCATCTACCTCAACATCTAGAGTAGTCTCTTCCTTCATTTCACGAATAACTGTTTCTTCAGCACTTTCTCCGGCTTCTATAAATCCACCTAATATATCCCATTCTCCTTTATGTGGTTCTATTTTTCTCTTGGCCAAAAGAATTTTTCCATCTTTAATAAGAGCTATCGAAGTTGCGGGAGCTGGATTGTTGTACCAAACTTTTTTACAAGTTTCGCAAGAAACACTATTTTTTTCATGATTCAACCTCTTGCCACAATTAGGGCAAGAAGTGAATGTTTCATGAAATTTTTTATGAAATGACATAGATTTCTAATCTAGAGCATGAGTATTTACTCCAGATTTCCAATCTATCTCTGGATGTTTACTCAGTATTTCTTTTAATACTTTTTTCATAACATCATATTGTTCTTGAGTTTTTCCCTCGAATTTGACAGTTATATATGGTCCATTTTGAGAGGCTCTAATGATAGCCATCTCTTCAGCTGTATCCATCCTGATTCCATCAATATCAATATACTTGGCATCTGGCCAACGAGCTTCAAACTCACTACGAATTTTGGTATCGATAAACTCAAATTTGATATCATCAGCTAGACCAAACTTGATTTCTGGGCTACTAACATATTTAGTCAGTAAGGCTACTTCTTCACTAAGTTTTTTATTTTTTCTTTCTAAATATTGAAGCAGTCTTAAGCTGGCATAAGCTCCATCATCATGACCATAGAAATTATCCATAAAGAAGATATGTCCAGAAAGTTCTCCACCAAATGGTGATCTAGCTTCTTTGACTTTGGCTTTGATGAAAGAATGTCCTGTTTTCCAGACAATTGGTGTTCCACCAGCATCTTCTATAGCTTCAGTGACTTGTCTAGAACAGAGAGTATTATAGATAATTGGTGCACCTGGAATGAATTCCAGAACATCTTTGGCAAATAAAGCTACAATAGTATCCATCCAGAGGACGTCTCCATTTTCATCTACAACAGCCATTCTGTCTCCATCTGTATCATAAGCAAAACCAATATCTGCTCCATGTTTTTTGACTCCTTCGGCTAATCTTTCTAGAACTTCTACTTCTGTTGGATCTGGAACCCCTAGTGGGAAGTTGCCATCTAGCTCACAGTTTTGTTCAAATACTTCACAACCAGCTTTACGAAGAATTTCTGGATAGAATTTACCAGAAGCTGTGTTACAGCCTTCTACAACTACTTTCCATTTCTTTTTTAGGTTGAAGTATTTATTTATTTCTTCGTTATAAATAGGGAAAAGATCTACTTCTCTTCTGGATCCTTTACCTTCAGAAAACTCACCTTTTTCTACTAGTTCTCTCATGTACTGAATTTCTTCAGTGATCATGGTGTCGGAGTAACCTACACCTAGTTTGAGACCATTATAGTTTGCTGGATTATGAGAAGCAGTAACCATAGCACCACCCTTTGTTTTGAACTCATAGCTAGAAAAATAGACAATTTGACTCAAGCTAAGCCCTATAAAAATAGTGTTTATGCCACCATCATTTAGTCCTTGAATAAAAGCTTCGCTAAATTCTTCACTAGTCAGTCTATTATCATGACCAACTGCGGATTCAAAAATTCTTCTTTCAGAAAGAAATGTGGCATAAGCTCTTCCTAACGTGTAGTAAACATCTGCAGTGAGCTGAGTTTCTACTACTCCCCTAATATCATAACCACGAAAAATCGTAGGATCTATCTTTTTAACAATTGAATACATATTTCCCTTTCTTAATGACTGTCTTTTAACTGTATAAACTTACTCCCAAAAGATCAAGGTCTTGTTTTAAAGATAAAAATCCTTTAGAAGATTTCATTTTTTGGTCAATCTCAAAGAGATTACTGTGAATTTCTAGTAATTGATCGAGTGAAAAGTATTGAGCTTGTTGTTGTAATTTTCTGATCATAAAAGGAGCACCTCCTGGTTTTCCTCCATCTTTTACCTGAATCAATAGCCTTATTTGGCGCATGAGCATGACAAAACACATGTGTTCTCCATTGGCTTGGATAGCTTCATCCATAGATCTAAGATGTTTTTTTACAGATGTTTGTGGGCTAAATAAATCAAGCCAAGAAAAAAGAGAGTTAGTTAGTTTGAATAACTCTACTCTTGCACTTGGAAACTTTTTTAACATTGTAGGAGTAAGAACTCTTTTTTCCCATAGAACAACATCCTTTTGGGCATTAGGAATAATAGCAATTAGAGCATCTTTTTTCTTTGATCTAGGAAGTGAGTGAATGCCTTCTATAAGCACTGTTTCTGTTGTTCCAAAAAGACTTGTTTGGGCTAAAGTTTTTTCCAGTTGAGGTAGTGTTATTTTTTTTGCATCAAGACGATTAAAATCTTGATTTTTATCTTGCAGAGAAGCAATGATTTGTACCAACTTATCTCTAGATTTTATTTTATTTTCCCCATGGAGAATAGTTATCATACAAAGATCATACCATTTGCTAATAGACTGTGAAGTATATATTAATCAATCTTACTACCTGTTTCCTTGAGCCATCTTCTATTTAATCTATATTCTGGATCGTGTTTTTCTACAAGTTGCCAGAATTTATCAGAGTGATTCATTTGTTCTCTATGAGCTAGTTCATGAATGATTACATAATCAATAATCTTTGGAGCAAAGTGAACTAGTCTCCAGTTGAAGTTGAGGTTTCCTTTTGAGCTACAACTTCCCCATCTAGTTGTTTGTTCTTTAAAGTGAATATTTTTATATTTAATATCCATTTTTTCTGCAAGGTCTACGATTCTTTTTATAATGTAATGAGTAGCTGTATTTTTCAAAAACTTAGTAAAGAACACTGGTGGGTTGGATGAGTTGAACGAAGGATGAAGTCTTTTTTTGGAGGTATTGTGAAAAGCAATTTGGATAACATCATCGAGGAGTGATACTTTGGATGGCTGTAAGGTAGAGATAATTTTTATTTTATATCTTTTACCAAAAAGAGTAACAGAACTATTAGTCAAGAATTGAGCAATAGAGTCTTTTTTTATTTTTTGATGTTTTTGAATCCAATGCTTATTTTGAGCAACAAATTTTTTTACAATGAACTTCGGGGTGAAAGCAGGTATCGTAACCTGAGGCATTCCATCTTTACCTATTCTCAAGCTTAGCTTTTTTGATCGTTTATGAATTTTTACTGTGTATTCCATATACCTATATTATATATTGGGCTCTTGCCCAGATAAAAATCTAAGCTAGCCTTTCTTTTTTTGTTTACTTTGTAACTTAATATGTTTATTTAGCATCAATTTTAGTTTTTTTTCTAAGTTTTTCTTATCTCTATTATACCGCCATTCACACTCTTTAAG
>JABHWM010000022.1 GCA_018657765.1 Minisyncoccota bacterium
CAACTAGAAGACACCAAGAAAGCATGGCAAAGAGCTCTTCTTCTCTTGGACAATGGTTCTGATGATTATGCTGCTCTCAGCCAACAACTCTCAGAGTTAGATGCTGTTATCCAAACAAGCGGTGTAGCTCCAACACTAGAAACAGAAGATGCTATCTTGGATGATATTGTTCCAGAAACAAATAAAGCTCCTGGGATTACTCAACAAAATGTTGAACAACAAGAAGCTGACATTGTCAGTCCACAAGAAGATGCTCCTATTAACTTAGGCGATCTATAATATCTCTTAAAGATTAAAATGAAAAATAAAACCCGACTGAAAAGTCGGGTTTTTTGATATTTAATAATAGTTTTACAAACTTATAAAAAATAGTAATTATTTTTCTGAATCTTCAGAAACTTTTTTTTCAATCGGTTTTAATAAATAACTGATTTTTTCTGTAAGCTCGTCTAGTCCTTCACCAGTGAATCCGCTAAATAAGTTGACCTCTTGTTTCTCTTTTTTGAATTTAGCCTTCAAAGCTTTTTGTAACTCTTCATCATAAATATCTATTTTATTAATAGATACTAAAAATGGTTTCTCTAAAAGAGATTCATGGTGATTCTTCAGCTCTTTTCTAAGCAGTTGGTACTGATCCCAAAGAATATCTGCCTTTTCTTTACCAGGAATATCTTCCATAGAGACTTGAGCCTCTTCCAAGAACAAAACAAAAAGTAACATCTGACTATTTTCTACATGACGCAAGAAATCAAAACCAAGACCTTTCCCTTCACTAGCTCCTTCAATCAGACCAGGAATATCTGCCACAACCACATCTCTGCCACCAGCTAAACTCAGCACACCCAAGTTTGGCTCGATAGTTGTAAATGGATAGTTAGCTGTTTTTGGATTTGCTTTAGTAATCTTAGACAGCAAGGTGCTTTTACCTGCATTTGGGTATCCAACTAGGCCAATATCGGCCAAAAGCTTCAACTCAAAGGTAACTACTTTCTTTTCTCCGAAAGTGCCATACTCTGCCTCTAAAGGTGTTGTGTTACGAGAACCCTTGAAACTAGTATTTCCTCTTCCACCAAAACCACCCTGACAAACAATTATTTCTTGACCTTCTTCGGACATCACAGCTAATCGTTCTTTATCTTCTTCTAACCACAAATCTGGTTCTCTAAAAGGAATTCCTCGACCTTCTTTTTCTACAAAATATTTATGAGCACTTATGTCACTTCTATTCAAAAGATGTTCTGGAGCATATTTTTTTCTTCTAATCAAACTCTGAGGACTTTCTTGTTCTAACCAAACCACTGTTCCCAAAGGAACTTCCAAAAGTAAATCTTCACCTCTTTCTCCAGTTTTATTACGTCGTCCCCCAAAAATTCCTGGCTCAGATGATAAATCTTTTTTACCGGCATAATGCTTTAAAGTATTGAAATGACTAGTAGCTCTGATGATAATATTTCCACCATCACCACCTTGACCACCATCCGGACCACCCTTTTGGGCATATTTTTCATGGCGATAAGAAATCCGTCCGTTACCACCGTCTCCAGCTGTTAATATTAATTTGACTAAATCAATCATAAAAATTTTCTTTAAAAATAAATTCTCTAAATTACAGATACAAGGGAGTATTATAACTCAAGACTAGTTTATTAAACATGCCACGAAATAAGAGGCTATAAAATAGTAAAATCACTCTCTCCGAGAGAGAAATAAATTATATTTTTGAGGATAAATATATTAAAGATAAATTAGTTATTTCAGATAAGAACTTGGATTCAACAAAGCACCACCTTGTCTAATCTCAAAATGTAAATGAGTTCCAGTAGATCTACCAGAGTTACCCATTTGACCAATCACATCACCTCTTCTGACCCGTTGTCCAGTTTTTACTTGAGCAACACTCAAATGAGCATATAAAGTTACAAAACCATTTCCATGATCAATAACCACCCTATTTCCATAACCAGAATTATCTATCCAACCAGAAGTTGTAACTACTCCCGAGTCTGCAGCCAAAATAGGACCACCAGATTTGCTCGCAATATCAATTGCTTTGTGATAAAAACGATACCCTTGAGTAATTCTTCCTGAAGCTGGCCAAATAAAAGATCCAGAAGCAGAAACACTTCCTGCATCAGGAGTTAACACCCCAAATCTAGTAGCTGTAGTAGTTGTTCTCACAGCAGCTGGTTTTACACCATCTGGAATCATTAAATATTGTCCAGCAACAACGTTGAATGTTTCATCATTCAAAAACTCATTAAAAGGATAGTCAACAATCACCTGCACCTGGGATCCATCGAGACCATATTTTTTACCGATAGAGAAAATCGTCTCTCCTCTACTAACTTTATGTCTAACTCCATCTAGAGGCAGAATCTTTAATTCCTGACCAGGTTTTATCTTAGATTTTGCTGTTAAATTATTTTCCCAAAGAACTGTATCTACCTGCAAACCATACCGTTGAGCAATACTGGAAAGAGTCTCCCCATCAGTAACAATATGATTTGTAATCTCTCCACCCCTATATTGACGAACTTCTTCTGCCTGAAGAGTATAAAAATCTGGAGCATAAGCTGTAGCAGTATTCAGAATAGGACCAATACTGACATGTTGTTGTTCCTCTACTTCATTCAAAATAATAGGACCCAAAGTAATCAATAAGAAAACTAAACCAATAGTTCCAAAATGAAGAAATGGCCGAGCATAACGACCTCTTTTTTTATAAAGAAGATCAACAATAAAATCTTTACCTACTTCAAAACGAGAAAACCAACCATAACCACGCAGTTTTATATACGTACGCAAAAAAGAAAAGTATTCCAAGAAATCTTGAACAATCACTCTCTCTTTAAACCTGCGTCTTTTTTCTTGCATATAAATTCAAAACTTTATAAACTCCATTTTACCAAAATAATAGACTTGTAGCGAAATAAAAAACCTCTTCCCAGATATTGATCTTATCAATCAATTCCAAGAAAAGGTTTTAAGTTATTTTTTAACCTGTTTTTAAAGAAGCCAAAAACTCTTTATTTGATTTAGAGCGTTTTAGCTTGTTAATCAAAGTCTGAGTTCTGTCATCTTTATTCAAGATATCTAACATTCTATGTAAAGTAATCACAGCTTGATATTCTGCTGGCTTCATCATCAGATCATCTCTTCTGGTACCAGATCTCTGAACATTAATAGCTGGATAAATACGACGCTCTGCTAGCTGTCTATCTAGATGAACTTCTTGGTTACCAGTTCCTTTGAACTCTTCATAAACAAGATCATCCATTCTAGAACCAGTATCAACAAGAGCTGTTCCAACAATAGTTAAAGATCCAGGTACTTCAAAGTTTCTAGCTGCCCCAAAGAATTTCTTTGGTGGAAACAATGCTGCTGGATCAAATCCACCAGATAAAGTTCTTCCAGAAGTAGGAATAGATAAGTTATACGCTCTAGCCAAACGAGTAATAGAATCTAGCAAGATGACTACATCTTTACCACCTTCAACCATTCTCTTGGCTCTCTCCATAGCTACTTCTGCTGCAGCAACTTGATCTTTTGCAGATTCATCAAAATTACTAGCTGCAACTTCTCCTTTTCCTTTGGTTAAAGTCGCAATATGACGACGAATGTCAGTAACTTCTTCTGGTCTTTCACCAACTAGAACAGCCATCAAATGAATTTCTGGATGATTAGCAGCGACTCCTGTAGCAATGTCTTTGAGTAAAGTAGTTTTACCTGCTTTTGGAGGAGAAACAATCAAACTTCTCTGCCCTTTTCCAATAGGAGCAATCATGTCGATCATTCTTAATGATAAAGGCTCTGCCTCTGTCTCTAACTTGATTTGTTCATCTGGATAAACTGGAGTCAAACTCTTGAAATCAGGTCTATCTTCTTTGACAAATTCTTCTGGAGTTTTTCCATTTATAGAATCTACCTGTAACAATCCCCAATAACGTTCATTATCTTTTGGTTTTCTTGCTGGACCAGTTACTACATCACCAGGACGAATCTTAAAGCGACGAACCTGAGAATTTGAGATATATGTATCATGGCTAGCATCAGCAAGAGCACTTCTCAAAATACCATGACCATCTCTAGAGTTATCAAGAACTCCAGAAACATCTTCTATGATTTCTGGTTGTTGTTCTCTTCTAGGTCTTATAGAACCCATTCTTCTAGAAGAATTACGATTATTTCCATTAGATCTTGGAGAATTGACATTTATTCTTGATCTTGAGCGTGAAGTAACATCAGATCTAGAATCAGAGGTTAATCTGATAGAACCAGTAGGCCTAGCAGATCTATTTCTAGTAGTAGCTGCTGTGGTAGGAGAAGGACTAGCTGACTCGGCAGAGGTGCTATTTTCTTCTGATTTAGTTGTTGATTTTGAAGTCTTTGAAGCAGCTACCTTGGTTGTTTTTGAAACAGTAGGAGTTGTGCTTGAATCTGATAAAGTTTTAGAAACCTTCTCAGATGCTTTTTTACTTGTGCCCTTGAGGGTAGTTTCTGTTTTTGCTGTAACTTTTTTTACTTTCGCAGTTACAGGTGTTTTTTCTGTCTCTTTAGTCTCTGTAGGAGGTTTTCCTACTAGATCACCTGCAGAATTAGCAGTTTTTGTGGACATACAATGTATGTTTCCTTTCTTATTTATTAATGACAAACGACAATATTTATAAAATCCATATTTAAAATTTTTTTGGAAAGTTCTTTTTTAGCTTAAACCTAATATCTAATTAAATGTGCGAATAAAGCTAAACAAAAAGAACGTCAATCCGAGAGAATATCTATATTATGTCAAACAAGCACTCTTTTGTCAAAGAAATAAATTTTTATCTACTTTTTTATGTAAACAAATTATTTGATCAGATCTAAAATCTTATCCAAAGCATTTTTTTCATCAACAATGGTCCAATTATTTTCCATCGCTATCTCTACTAGATCATTAGCTTTTCTACCAGACTCTTGCATAACTACTGGCCTACCAGTTGCTCTAAGCATCTCTACATCAGAATATGAATCACCCATAGCTATGGACTCTTCCCAATTTATTTCTTGATCTGGAAAAAGAGATTCTGCCAAACTATTTAATTGAACTAGTTTATGTTTTGCAAGAGAAAGAATAACATCTGTTTCTGCCATATATTTACCAGAATTACTAACCTTCACAGTAGTAGCTCTAAATCTTTCCGGAGAAAAATTATATGTTTCACAAAAATGCTTTACGATTTCTCTAGGGCTAGCACTGATTACTAGGTTTGTATAACCTTTTTCTGTCAACTTATCCAACAGTGGAGAAACAAAAGAAAAAGCATTAGCCTTTGATTGCTCCCAAACATGTTCTGCAGCAGAGAGATGATGTTCTGGATCTTTTCCAGCCATCTCTTGTAGATATGTAGCCAACCATTTTTCTGACATCGCTTCTCTACTTATTTTTTCCAAAGCATAGTCTTTCTCTAGATCACGAAGTGATTGATAAACTTGGCTACTGAATAGCTTTCTTTGGACAAGTTCTTGTAAAAAAGCCAGAGACAATACTCCAGAACTAAGAGTTCCATCTACATCGAAAACAGCTAGTTTTATATTTGATTTTGTATTTTTATCTGACATTTTTTATTTCTTTTTTAGAATCTAACTTCCCCTTTTAAAGACAATCTTTTAAATTTGTTAAATGAGAAGACTTGATATTATACACCGTTTACTTACTTTAAAAGTAAAAAACATTACAAAAATATTTATCTGATATCTGAAATATAGAGTTAAAAAATTAGCTAAGCTTTATTTTGAAAGCACCCCTAGAGCACTCTCTTCACTAATTTCTACAAGTTTTGCATAGCGAAAAATACGAACTGGTGAGTCAAGATGTTTACAGGTATAAAGAATTAAATCTGCTTGATAATCATTTATCTGAGAACCCTCTTCACCGGCATAAACCTCATAAACCCATTTTCTGTGATCAGCAATAACTTCAATACGATCACCTGGTTCTAAATCTGGTAATAAATAGAAAGAATGATATTTCCAATAATCATCTTCCCACCACCAATCAAACCCGTAACGGTGACCTGCTAGAATCATTGGCTTTGAACGATCTCCAGGCTTACCAAAGTCTGGAGCCCACCAAATTCCTGTAGAAAGAGCATCTTCATAGTTCTCTGTTTGTTGAAGCTGAGAACGAACTCCTATTCTAGGAATAATCAGCCAATCGCCATCTGGAAGATCTGGATTATATGGAGGTTTATAGCTTTTTTTGGAAGGTAAAATCTTACGATGAGTAACTTCTTCGTCAAGTAAATTAAGATTAAGGGAAAAATCTCCCTGTAACTCTTCTGCCTGAGCAGTTTTTACAGAGTTAGTGAGTTCTTGAGAAGAAATAGTTCCAAGATTGGGAAAAATAGTAAAAAGTAACTTGGGACCCTGCCAAAACAATAATCCCCCAAAACTAATAGCTATTACTAGATTTAGAACTCCTTTAAAAAAGTTTCTAAATAAAGGATTTTTATTTTGTAATGACCTTCTAGAGCTTTGTTTTTTAGGTTTATTTTTGAAGTTTTTCTTACTTTTTTTATGAGTAGTTTTTGTTTTTTGAGGTTTTTCACCTAATCTGTCTGGGTTGTTTTCCTCAAGACGAAGCAACAACATCCCCAAAAAAGCTAAGCGAATAGCTGGGAAACGTTGAACGACTGGAATAATGACATCAAAAGTATTCATAATGATATTAAGTATGGCTTTATTATAGCTTGTTTTGAGTGAAAAGTCAATATTATAGGATATAAAAGAATTCGTTAACATGAAAAAAATAGATAAGAATCACTCCCACTTAAAAAAGACTTTAAACTATTTATAATTTTGTGAAAAATCAATAAAAAAAGCGCTAAGCTGAAGTTCGGTAGCCTGCCCAACCGACCGAACTTCAGCCCAACGCTCTTAGCGAATATTACCCGTATTGTATACTAAGACTGATTATTACTATATAGAAAAAAACAGTAATGATCACTAATATCTAGTTTACCACACCCGATGAAAATGCTATGTTCAGTTCATCTCTCACACACTCCTCGGAGATAGTGAGAATAACTTGCAATATTATTTGTGGTATTCCAGCGGTAATGTTGCGCCCTTATCCACCGTGTTTGTAGTTCGCCTGCCATGTTCTGGAATCTACAAATTACGGTGGATTTCAAATTTAGACCCATATTCCATTGATTACTCCCCATTCCAAGATAAGAAATAAATTCCTCCCTTAGAATAAAGATCATCTAGATCTTAATTTAATATTCCATTTTTAATAAACCTGTAGCCATACAGGGCTATTTTATTGTCTTTCAAAGTTATTAGGAGTATTCCACCCTATTTTTTTATTTCAGTCTTCACTTAATTACTCAAGTAAAAACTATTTACTAAAAAGGTTCTCCTTTTTACTTAGTTTTGACTTCTCTACTATAACTCTTTTTTGCCTTTTTTGTCAACTTTTTGCATCTCATAGTAATAAATACTCTATTTTTAGGATATCTTATATAAATATATTTAAAGAAAAACCAGGTTTAGTGAAATACTTTTACACACTATAAAATCTAATGAGGAAAACTAGTGTAAAACATTAAAATACGATACAATACAGAATATTATATGGAAAAAGAAACAATAAAATTGGCTACCAGAGATGACATTGAAATACACCTCTATAAAGAACCAGATGGAAAACTAATGTTGGATATTCCTCAGGCAAGAAAAGGAACCAATCTTCCTATGGAGCCTTTGCCAGTGGGAACAGATCTGGGGATAGCTATAGAATTATTTGAACAAGCAGTTAAATTTTCAGAGGCGTTCTTTGTACCAATGTTTCTCTATGAGATGGTGAAAAATCTCGTTTTCAAAGAAATTTTTGGCATTTCACAACCGATAGTCGCTAGAGAATCTAGTTTAATTAAAGCTATTTCTCCAGGAGAGTAAATCTTCCCTCACCCCTCAAGCAAAATATCTGTATATAATGAAGGTATCGCTATGACACCACATACTATTTTAGAAATCAAAACAGGCAGAGATTCAGAGCACACGCCAGAGACAGCTGTCCAGCTCTACTCTACTCTTCCCAAGCTATACAACAATATTTTTTACAAAATAATAGGTAAAGAAGAGCACTTTAGTTTGGAGATAATTGTCCGTGATCAAATTATCCGTTTTCTTATGTACGTTCCTCAACGGCTAACTGAGTATGTTAGAGGAACAATTATTGCTAGTTATCCAGAATCAATAATTACAGAATCTCTTGAGGATCCACTTCTTGATTTCTTTGATGAAAATCAAAAACTAATTACTCCTTCTTTTGTCAAAACAGGAAACTTATCCCTCTCCAATGCAGAGTATTTACCTCTGAAAACATATTTAGATTTCAAAGATATTGATCCTTTGGCCTCTCTTCTAGCATCACTCTCAAAAAGCCAACCCCACGATGTTATTCATCTTCAATATGTTATATCCCAAGACAGAGATTTGTGGAAACAAAAAGGTTGGAGAGAGATCCAAGATAGAACTGCAGATGATAGTGCCACTGGATATCATCGCCAAAAAGCTCTAATCGAAGAAAAGCTACAAAAAGAATCATTAAAAGTAGGAATCAAAGTTGCTATCAGGACAGAATCTGCCCAAAGAAGCGACTTGATCCTAGAAACCTTGGCTGCTACATATAATGCTATCTCAAAAAGTGAAGGTAATTTATTAATCCTGAAAAGAAATTACCTCTTTAAAACTCATTTCTTGAAAATGATGCAACAAAGATCTTTCCTGCGCTCACCAAAAATGCATCTTGCCCTAGATGAACTTGCTACCCTCTATCACCTACCCAATAAAGATCTAGAAGTTATTCCAAATATAGCATGGGGTAAAAATCTACTGGGAGAGCCACCAGAAAATGTGCCTATTATTACTAGAGATACTGATCCAGAACTCAAAAGAGATACTAATGTTTTTGCAGAGACTACTTATAAGAATCGTTCTGTAAAATATGGCCTAAAAAGAGCAGATCGCCGCAGACATATGTATGTTATTGGAAAAACAGGTACTGGTAAGTCTACTCTCTTGGCTAACATGGCTATCAATGATCTCAAAAATGATGAGGGTATGTGTATTATTGACCCACATGGTGATCTAGTAGAAGACCTTTTGGACTATATTCCTGCTCGTAGAATTAATGATGTTATTTACTTTGACCCTAGTGATCCAGATAGAACTGTTCAAATAAATCTTTTCGAAGGTAAAAATGTTGTTCACAGAGAACTCATTGCCTCTGGAATAATCTCTATTTTCCAGAAACTTTACGGATATTCTTGGGGTCCTAGACTAGAATATATTCTTCGTAATGCTTTACTGACACTACTTACTAGTGAAAACGCTCGTCTTTCAGATATTTTGGAGTTACTTACCAATAGAAAATTCAGAGACAAGTATGTCGAAAAACTCGAGGATCCTATCCTCAAAAGCTACTGGGTAGATGAGTTTAATAAGATGCAAGACAGACAAAGAACTGAAGCAATTGCTTCTATCTTGAATAAAGTTGGTCAATTTGTCTCTTCTCCACTGATTCGTAATGTTGTTAATGCTCACAAAAGCTCATTTGATGTTGAAGATATTATGGCTCAAGGAAAAATCCTCTTGGTTAATCTTTCCCAAGGAAAACTTGGTGAAGACAATGCTACCCTACTGGGAGCTATGATGATTACTAAAATTCAGCTAGCTGCTATGGGTAGAGTCTATACTGCAGAAGAAGATAGAAAAGACTTCTATCTTTATGTTGATGAGTTCCAAAACTTTGCTACAGAGTCATTTATCAAGATTTTATCCGAGGCTCGTAAATACAGACTTAACCTTACTCTAGCAAATCAGTATATCGCTCAAATACCAGAAGAAGTACAAAAAGCTATCTTTGGTAACTGTGGAAACATAGCCAGTTTTATCATGGGTTCTGAAGATGCCCAAGTCTTTAGTAAAGAGTATGGTGAGCACTACACTCCAGAAGACCTTGTCTCTCTAGAAAAACACCAGATTATTAATAGAATCTCTGTAGATAATGTCATTAGCCAACCTTTCCCAGCCAGAACTTTGGCTCTGGCAAAGAGCAGTAATCAAAATAGATCTAAAGTTGTTAAAGTAAGTAAAGAAAGATACTCAAAGAAAAGAGATTCAGTGCTTTCTGTATCTGGTACTGATAAAAATTATAAAGCCCCTACCCCACCAAAGAAGACTCCTCCTAAAGCTGAAGCTCCAAAAACAAATAACAATAAAAAAATAGAAAATAATATATCCCCAAAAAACAAAGACGTTAAGAAGCCTCCTGAGAACAAGAAACCAGTTAGTAAAAATAAGTAACTTAGTCCAATATTGGAGAATGGAGAGTTTTTTCTTTATATTTAGATTCTAAATAACCGTGTCTGTAACTTTAAAGTAACCCCAAGTCTTGCAAAACCTCTTTTACAGTTCCATGAGTTTCCTTGGAAAAAATCTTACTGAAGCCTAATCTTTTAGCTTCCTTCTTTCTTTTCTCCAAAAAGCTGACTTTTCTTATCTCCCCCAAAAGACCAACCTCTCCAATAAAAATAATTTTCCGAGGTATTTTTTTGTTCTTTAAAGAACTAGCGATTGCTACAGCCAATCCCAAATCTACAGCTGGTTCTTTAATCTTGAATCCACCGGCTGCATTCAGAAAAACATCATTAGAGTCCAAAGGTAGCTTCGCATGCTTTTGTAAAACTGCAGCTAAAACCTGAATTCTAGAAAGTTCTATCCCTCGCCCTACTCTTCTAGGCATAGCTAGTTGAGAGTAATTAACCAAAGCCTGTACTTCTATCAATAAAGGCCTTGTCCCTTCCATTACACAAACAGTTGCACTACCAGGAACATCCTGGGCTGCTTGCTCTAAAAATAGCTCACTAGGATTCTTTACTTCTGCAAGACCATAGTCATCATGCTGAAAAACACCCACTTCATCAGTAGCTCCGAAGCGATTTTTCAAAGCTCTAACTAATCTCAATTGGCCGGATCTTTCACCACTAATCTCTATAACTGCATCAACAATATGTTCTAGAACCTTTGGCCCAGCAATAGCTCCATCTTTAGTTACATGCCCCACAAAGAAAACCGGGATATGTAAAGCTTTGGCTATTTGAGTTATTTTTTCTGTTGATTGTCTTATCTGACCTACACTTCCACTAGCTCCAGTGAGCTCTGCTGTCCTCATAGTCTGGATACTATCGATAACCACTAAGCTAGGTTTTCTTTTAGTCATGACACTAACAACTTCTTCAACGTTTGTAGATGTGACAAAAACTAAGTTTTTGAGTTTCTTCTTCGGGTCAGACTTAATGACTTTACCTGAACTGTTTTTTTGTTCTTTTTCTAGATATCGATTGACTCTTATTGATATCTGAGATGGGCTTTCCTCCCCAGATACATAAAGAACCTCTCCTGATAAGTGCTTTTTTTGTTCGGGTGCAGTAAGAAGCCCCACAACTACTTGTGTGAGTAATGTTGATTTTCCAATTCCTGGTTCTCCACCAACCAAAGTTACCATTCCAGGAACTAAACCACCGCCCAAAACACGATCTAGCTCTTCCATCGTAGTAGAAAACCTGTTTTTAGTCGTTTCTACAAGCTTCACCTCTGGAAAAGTAGTCACTATTTCATCTATGCCACGAATATTTGCAATATTTGCTTCACTTTTGGATAAAACTGCTTCTTCAACCAAAGTATTCCAAGCTTTACAGTCATTACATTGACCCTGCCATTTTGGAAAACTAGCTTCACATTGCTGACAAACGAATTGAGAATGTTTTTTTGGCACGCTTGCTATTCTACTCTATGCTACCGACAAATAAGGTATCACCACTATATTGCCCAGTTACAGTAACGGTCTTTCCGACATATTCTGACAACTCTACAGCATAACTTTCTATTTCTTTTGGTGTTTGACCTGCCTCTGTTAAATAAAATCTACCACTAATAGTAGTAATTTTTCCTGTTTTTGTAGTATCACCTACTTTCTGGATTGAATTTTGACTAGCTCCCTGTTGAGTAGCTGGCTGTTGAACAGCGTTTTTTTGTTTTGTACATCCAGCAAAGATAAATCCTGATAATCCAACTACTGCTATAAAAATATATTTTTTCATAGTTTCCTTTTTTAAATTTAATAAAGCATCAGAAACATTAAATCATGAGATTAAAGCTTAAGACTATAAATTATTATAAAGAGAAACAAGTATTTATGAAATATTAGATTTTTGTAAAGACTTTGTTGTAGAAAAATCTGGATTATGATTTCTAACAACTCTCACTTCACCTCCTATTTTTTTAAGAATTTTTCTTTTTCTAGCTAGATGAGATGTATGTTCAGAAACAGCTAATATATCTGGATTAACTTTTTTTATTAAGGATAGATGATCTTTAATAGAACCGAATTTACTGGGTAAAATAAATATCTCATCTGCAATATGCCATTTTTCCAAGTTTTTTTTCCTTTTATCTTGAGTAAAAACAGGACGTTGAACTCCTTTAATTTTCTTTACTCTGAAGTCTGACTCCAAACCAATAACTAAGTAATCTCCTGCTCTTTTTGCTGCCTGCAGAAATTTTTTATGCTCTTGATGTAAAACATCAAAAACTCCAGTTACAAGCACTTTAGTTTCCTTCTGTTTCTTTAATTTTTTGCTAATCACCTCTGACTGATTACCCAAAGCCTGTTTATAAATTTCTTTCCATTTATCTAAAATCATGGTTTTAGTTTTGGCTGAATGGAAAAAAGCACTATTCTTGGTAACACTCTGTTTACCATGTTTTTTCTCTCTATAAGAAACTTGAATAAAAAAGGAAAGATCCTCTAATGCTTCAAGAATTTTCTCTCCGACATCTGCTATAAAAGATAGTTTCATCTCTGATAACTTATCTTTTTTACCGTTCATCTTTGATGATTTAGTTTCTATCTTTAGTAGTTTTGAAAATAAAAAATAATCATCTACCCATTTATTTTTCCTAAAGAAATATTCTTTAGTGTTTTCTTTATCTAAAATCCACCTTGTTTGTAATAACTCATAGGCTTCATAGATTCCCTGTTTTTTTCTTGGAAGAACTAGACTAGTCTCATCTAGCCAAAAATTAAAATCCCAACTGTGACTAATATCCCCACCTGGTAAATGAGGTCTTCTACCTTTAAGAAATGAAATAACCAAAAAAAGCAATCTAGTTAACCAAAGCCTATTTTTTTTAGTAATAACCAAAAAATCTAGATCATCTTTATCGACCACAACTCCTGCGGCATAAGACCCCGTCAAAACTACACCTAATACCCAAGGAATTTTTTCTGAAATTAAAGCTAACTCTTTAATTATTTTTTCTTTATATTCTTTTGTTATTTCATTTTTTCGACCATCTCCACTCATCAAAAAAGCATCTTTGGTAAATGGCAATGTATATAAAGATCCTTTTTTAAAAATTTTTTTCTTTTTTACTAAAGAGGTAATTGCCTTTGAAAAATCATTTCTAGAAAAATTAGCCAAATCTTTTTTATCACTTTTCTGTTTTGTCTTTGTTTTTTGAGAAGTAAATTCAGAGTCATCATCTCCTAAAAAATCCAAGAATCTTGGCTGAAGTAATCGTTCTATTATTTCTATTTCTGTCAAAGGATGAGAAAACTGAGCACTATAAGTGACCGCAGCTAAAACAAGCTTTTCCTGAGTAGAGGTATTCATACATAAGTTATTTTACTAGACTTATCCTGAAATGATAGATTTCGTTATTTTTATATCTAATATTTGGATAGGTTCTTGCCCAGATAAACTGATAAAATGCTAGAATAAAAGCATGAAACTCCAGATATGGCACGGAAAAATAAGTGGATATAAAACCGGAAAAATCCTGCACCACTTCATAGTGGATGTAGAAGCCTCTAAAACAGC